>NZ_CP093312.1:0-313297 GCF_023213175.1 Sulfurovum sp. XGS-02 | reverse complement strand
CCCCCCGCCGATACGCTCATTGATGACCGGTGCAGAGTAGACCTTATTGTCCAAAACAACCGCCATGCGCTTCCCTACGCTAATACCCGTAAAGTCACCAAAGATCTTGGCACCCTGTCCGTTGAGTGTAAAGTTGATAACGGGTTGATTGCTCTCATCAAATCCCACTTTTGCATCTGTAAGCATAGAACCGTCTAATATAGGAATCGCACGAAGCAAATATTTTTCGCCTGAATTGACATCTGGGAGTATCACATCACCGTAACTTTTTGCTTCAGCCAGACTCATCGTGTTGACTCTTATGTTTCTGTCTTCATCAACAGCCATAAGCTGTAAATGTGCAGCACGGGCAATAAGCTCACGGATACGCTGTTCATCTTCCTGTGTTTTGATACCAGGTACTTCTACAAGGATCTTATCTTCCCCCTGTTTTGCAACAGTAGGCTCGGCAAGCCCGAACTCATTAAGCCTGCCTCTGATCGTCTCAACTGCCTGTTTGATCGCACTTTGTTTGGTACGCTCTATTTCTTCCTCTGTCATCGTCACTGAAAATTTCATTCCATCTTCAATGATCACGGTACCCTCTAGCTCTTCTTTGAGAAGTGCTTTGGATCTGGCGACATCATCCTTATCAAGAAGTTCAAAGGTGATCTTTTCACCCTCGATCATACGTAGATCATCAAAAATGATATCTTCATCATCGAAAATATACTTGACCGATGCAGCCATCGACTTGATACGTGACTCAATGGCTATTTCACTTTTAACCCCAAGCAGCATATGCAGACCACCCTGAAGGTCAAGACCCAAAGTGATCTTCTTCCCGCTTTCACTCTGTGTCAACGAAGGAACCGAAAAAATGACACCGAAAATCAGTGCAAAAATAAAAAGGATTACCCTAAAATTAAGCGTCTTCACCAGACTCAACCTTTTTAGCTACAAATGCTCTATCAAGTTTGACGATCGTGTCATCATTTAATTTGATTTTGATAAAATCTTCTTCAGTTTTAACGATCACAGCTATAAGACCGCCTGTGGTGATGATGTTGTCACCTTTCGTAAGACCATCAAGCATTGCTTTATGTGCTTTTTGATGTTTTTGCTGCGGTCTGATAATTAAAAAGTAAAAAATCGCAAATAAAATGATGAGGGGTAAAAATGAACCGATCATGCTGCCTTGTTCTGCTCCCATAGGAATCCTTTTGTATAAAATTAGCCAATATTCTAGCACCTTTGAACTAACAAAAGGCTTTTTCATAGCACTTTTAAGTTCGGGCTTTATCTACCTGAATCACTGGGGGTTTTCCCATCCTATCGTGAACACTATTTTAGGTATCACAACACTCTATCTACTCCTGCAGGAAGAGAAAAAAGTGTGGTTCTTTTCGGGTGCATTCATAGGACTGTTCTGGTTCTGGTGGATCGCCTTAAGCCTTCAGCATTACGGTATGGTTTGGGCGGTACCTATAGAGATAGTCATCATTATGCTAAGCTATGGGGTACTCTTTTGGCTTCTCGCATGGATCAGTGAAAAGATCGCTTTACTGCTGCAAAACTCCGGCACTCTGCTCCCTTTACTCTTCAAGGCTTCAGCGCTTTTCATCTTAAGTTATATCCACCCTTTCTCTTTTGACTGGTTCAAACCCGAACTGATGTTCGTAGAGAGTTATCTGGGCATTGACAAATGGCAGTATGCCATCATTTTATCTGCTATAGTCCTGAGCCTCTGGAAACAACAGCTCCTCTATGTGTCACTTGTTGTTTTTGCTTACCAGACCCACCTTCCCACGGATACGAAATCCGATGACAACATCAGACTTGTAACGACCTATACTGCGGTGGAGGAGAAATGGGATGAAACACTTCATGCTGCACAGTTTGAAAATCTTTTCAAACAGATAGACCAGGCCATCAAAGAGAATAAAACGCTTGTCATTCTTCCCGAATCCGTCTTCCCCATCTTTCTCAATCGTTCAAAACTTCTGGAGAGATTGCAAGAGAAGGCTAAAAAGGTCTCCATCGTCACCGGAGGGCTCTACTGGGACGGGAAAACACCGCGTAACTCAACCTATATCTTTACAAACAACAAAATCTCTGTAGCCAATAAAGTAGTACTGGTTCCCTTTGGAGAGAGCAACCCTCTGCCGGATTTTTTAAGTGACTGGGTCAACAAAATATTTTATGACGGTGCCGTAGATTACGTGGCCAGCCCCAATGTTGTAGACTATCAAATAGATGGGAAGATCTATAGAAATGCCATCTGTTTTGAAGCGACTACGGAAAGGCTCTACGAGGGTGAACCAAAACATATGATCGCACTGAGCAATAATGGATGGTTCACCCCTTCCATAGAACCGACATTACAAAAACTCCTCTTGCAGTACTACAGCAAGAAGTATGGAACCACCATCTACCACTCGGTCAATATGTCGGAGTCCTATGTGGTGAAAAATGGGAAAATCACTCCATAGAAAACCTTGTAGAGTTCTATGTTTTATAAAGTTTTTAAATGCTATATTGGTCTCTTCTTACATTTTTCTATAGGTATGTTTCTTTAGGGACTATTTAATAAATAACATTCATTATATTTCCAATAGTATTGGTTAATTAAAACTTATGTTGCTACAATTGTATATATCATTCTGGGGAGTGTGTCAATGGATTTAAATGAAGAGACCATAGAAGATACGTTTAACATTAACAAAGTGTTGGAAACGCTCTTTTCTTCTGTTAAAAGTATTGCAACTGAAAAACGGATCGAACTTCTCTATGAAATGGATTCGACCATACCAAGAAAATTACGGGGTGATTCGGATGCCCTGTTGCTAGTCCTTAACAAAATACTCACCTTTGTTTTTCAAAACAGTGATAAAAAAGAAATTGTATTATCTCTCTCTTCCGTAGAAGATTTTTTGTATGAAGAGTTTATCTCTTTTAGGATCCAAGAGACCCATATTGAAAAAGAAAAACTTCAAGCTTTTTTAAAAATCCATCTGAATAAAGAAATTGAAATGCTTGGCGGTAATATTGTTTATGATAATGAAAATATGTCGGACATACACATAAGCATACCTTTTAAAAATTTTGAATTGGGTTTCAGACGTCACTATAGACTTCCACATAAAAATGCAGTCGGTAAAAAGATCTTAGTGATCTGTTCAAATGATAAAACTGCACAAAGCCTTAAAAAGATGTTTCAGTATTTTCATTATGATGTTCATACAGGTATGGATGAGTTAAAGAAACATGGAAATGACCTCTCTATCTATGATATATTGATCATCAGTGAAAAAATGATCACTGAAAAGACCAAAGAAACGATTGCCAAAGTACAAGAACGTGCACCACTGAAATATGTACTGCTTAGAGATCCTTATGATTTAGAGGATGATATAAAAACAGACGCTGAACATTTCATCAAACCTATTACACAAGAAAAGGTCTTTGACCTGATCGTCTCTCTTTATGAAGAAAAACCCCGTACAGAAAAGAGTGATACAACCCTAATAGAAAAGGCATGATCTTAAAACATAACCTTTATAAGATCCCTTGAAAAGCGTATTTTATGCTATCTTTCAATGTTAGCTGTTGGCAGAGCCTTCCGACAGCCAATGACCTATAGGTACCCTTCAGCATATTTCTTCTGTACATGGATATAATTATTTTGATCCAGACACAAATTAAACTATTTCGCTAGATATAAAAAACAAATAGAAAAGTAGGAGTAACTATGCCATTTTTTGACCTATAGGTGATTTTTTACTTGGTTACAAGGTGGGTAAATTTCTGTAGATGCTATTGTCTCAAAACCTTATAAAGTGATATATTTTATAAGATTTTAAATACAGGATATTTTTATCTTTATATGAAATACCCCCTCCTTTTATCTCACTTTATTAGAACTAAAGATGTGCACCATCAATCAAGCTAAGTGCTTCATTAACATTAAAAATTTTTCCTCTAATATTTGAATACCCAAAAGACTCTAATCTCTTAGTGTGTTTATCTAAATATCTGTTTGCATCTGCAAGATTATCGAATAAATAAATTCCTCCACCTTCTTTTGTCTCTTCATTTTCAGTCCAAATTTTCCAGATAAGACCTTCTTCTCTTGCGATATCTTTCGCTAAATCAGTAAATGTTTCTGTAAATTCTTCTTTAAATGGCCCTGCATGAGGAAAATCTACTTGTAATATATATTTCATGTATACTCCTATAATGTTTTATATGTATAATTTTAATATATAATTAAATTAATGTCAACTAGGTTTACAATGTCTTTATGTTTTTTATCTTTAGAAACCTCTAAGGTTTTTAATAAGTTAATACTGGAATATTTAACAAGTAACGGATTTGATGGGCTAAGTGATGCCCTTATCGTTCTTTTCCCCTATCTAGATGAATATGAAAAATTAACAGCATCACAATTATCAAAAAAAGTTGGCTATACACGTCAAGCAATGCATAAAAACATAAAGAAACTTGAAGAATTTGGTTACATTACACTAGTTCAAGAAAATCAAAAAGAAAAAATCATTCAGTTGACAAGAAAAAGTGAAAAACTTATCATTACAGCAAATCAGTATATATCACATATTGAAAATGAATTATCTATACAAATTGGGAAAAAAGAATTAGAAATCTATAAAGATAATCAAGCAAAAATTTATGAGTATTTAAATTCAATTTCGAATAGTTAGTTTATTGTGTACTAAAACCTTATAATCTAACATATTTTATAAGGTAAAGTATATTTTGTGAGTTCATCTGTGATCATGTACGATTACACATAAAACTTGGAAGACCTCAACAGCTTCAGTGCATGCTCAATCTTATCTTTTAAAACTTTTTCATGCTCGCACAGAAGAGGATCGATATCCAAAGTTTTGGTCTCAGACTTCTCTTTAATGGTGTTCAGTATAGAGGCACGCTCTTTACAGTTTCTGTACTCACGCAGAGGCTTGAAAAGGATATTCAGTTCCTCGACGAGTCTTCGTGACTCCTTTTCTCCGATGATATGGAAAAAATCTTCTATCAAAGTTTGAAGTGCGTCCATAAAGATATAGAGCGCTTCAAGCACGTCATCATCATACCCCTCTTTTGTTTGCTCTAAAAGCATTTCAAATCTTTCTAAACGCTCTTTGAGCACATGCTTGACCTCTTGCTGTAATGAGATATACTTTTGGTTCTCCTGAATTCCTATCTCCCTTGTAAGGATCGTTAACATCTGCCTAAAAGGCTTGGAGACGAGCATTTGTGTCACAGCTTCCTCTTCTTGGGTAATGAGAGTCTTTAACTCACTGTAGAGCGTTAACTTCACATTCTCACGTGTGGCACTCAGTTCATTTAAAAAATAAAGGTAGCGCAATAGCGTTGTCTCTTCATAGTAACGTTGAAACAGCTCCATAGAAAAATGCTGTACATTGGGGCTGAACAGATCCGGAAAGATCTCCAGTAGCGTAGCAGTACGGCGCAAAAGAACACGTAAACGATGCAGTGTTGCACTGAAATGTTTCTTCTGGAAATTCATCTTATAGTAATTGATCAGACGAATGTTCCGGTAAAGTACCAAAGAGACACCGTCACGTACATAGAGACGTTGCGGCACTTGCCAGAAAAAAAGATTGGGTGACTCAAACGCATCGATCTTTTCGAACAACTTTTGCAGATCGTACTCCATAGGTTTTTCATACAGTGCAAGGGAGTGATCACTGTATTTCTCATCCTGGTCGATCTCTTTAAGTACAAAAGGTTGCAGCTCCTGGGTGGTCTCCGAGTTTCTCAGTACTTTTTCATCTTGAAAAGATGCAGTCACAATATAGATCCCGTCAAGCTTTTTCAAGTACCTCTCAACAACCAATGTACTCTCATCCATAGTGACCCTATAGGTATTTTTAACGATTATCCTGCCCAAGTGTTCTTTACGTTGAGAAGCATACTCCTCCGCACTGACAGAAAAGAGCGTTTCATTCCCATCCTTATCGACGCTTACTTTCGTATAAATATCCGGATACTCTTTACGGTAGTAACATTGCTCCTGATCATTTGAAACCGTGTAGAACTGTTCTGTTTTCTCAGTTTTTGGCAGTTGTTCTTTAAGCCAACGCTGGATGTCTGCCGATACTAAAAACTTGCGCTGTATATGATTCATGTTAGGGATTATAGCACAAAATCAAAAATTGACTCTATAGACCTTTTTAACTATAATACACAATGAAAAACTTCTTTTTGGCACCGATCAAAGGCTATCAATACATCTCTAAAATGTTACCTGCCTCCTGCCGCTATTATCCTTCCTGTTCAGAATATGCCAAATGGCAGTTTGAATTCAATGCACCCCATAAAGCATTGACAGCAAGCTCTTTACGTATTTTACGATGTAATCAACTCTTTAAGGGTGGTATTGACTACCCATTGGTTGACTTCAAACCTCCAAAGCCTACAGCTTTACTCAAACTTAATGCATTTTGTGGCAAAATTGATATCATCTATTGGCTCGTACCGAAAAGTACGGACCCGGACAATACACACTATTATGTTTTAAAGGACTTTGATGCAATTAAACGCACCACTTGACATGCATTTACATCTCAGAGACGGAGAGATGTTGGAGAATATCGCTAAAAGCTCAGCGAGCACATTTTCAGGTGCTATCATCATGCCCAACCTTGTGCCCCCAGTAAGCACTAAAGAGGAAGTGGTCGCCTACAAACAGCGTATCATGGCTGCCATAGGCGAGGAAAAATTCACCCCCTATATGACACTTTTTTTCAAGCCCACCTATGACAAAGCATTTTTAGAATCGGTCAAAGAGGTGATCACCGCGATCAAACTCTATCCTGCGGGTATCACCACGAACTCCGAAGGCGGAGTCAGCGGGTTTGATATAGAAGAGTTGCGTCCTGCACTTGAAGCGATGAGTGAACTGAATATCCCGCTGTGTGTACATGGAGAGACCAATGGTTTTGTGATGGATAGAGAGGCTGAGTTCGTCAGCATCTATGAGAGATTGGCCACTGCTTTTCCCAAACTCAAGATCATCATGGAGCATATCACCACAAAAGAGAGTGTCGACGCGTTGGATAGATTTGAAAACCTTTATGCGACCATTACCCTCCACCATCTGATCATCACCCTTGATGATGTGGCTGGAGGTATGCTGAAACCGCACCTCTTCTGTAAACCCATCGCCAAACGTCCCGAAGACAGAAGTGCACTGCTCAAAGTCGCTCTGGAAGCACACCCTAAGGTGATGTTCGGGTCAGACTCTGCACCGCATCCGAAACATGCCAAAGAGTCTTGCGGCTGTGCGGCAGGCGTCTTTACAGCTCCCATCGCCCTACAGGTTCTGGCTGAACTTTTTGAAAATGAAAAAGCACCCCTGGAAAACCTCCAGGCTTTTGTTTCAGGAAATGCCCAAAAGATCTACGGTGTTACACCGGTGAACAAAACCGTTATCCTTGAGAAAAAAGCGTTTAGCGTACCTTCAGATTACAACGGCGTAGTCCCTATGTATGCAGACGAGACCTTGGCCTATAGCATCAAAGAAGTAAGATAGGTGGAATAGTTCTTGCATCGCCAATACCATGACATTTAAAATGGTAACATAGATCGCTATAACGATAAAAATAATGCGCTTAAAGCACGTACTTAAAAATAACCTGCTAACATAAGACAAATGAAGAAGGATGGGAAATGATTGCAAACAATATTGAAGAACTGATAGGGAATACCCCTTTAGTCAAAATCAATACACTTTCGGAAGAGACAGGCACGACGATCTTAGGTAAATGTGAATTTATGAACCCTACCTCTTCGGTAAAAGACAGGATCGCTTTTAACATGATCAATGCCGCGCTTAAATCGGGTGAGATCGATCAGGACACGACCATCATTGAACCCACAAGCGGGAACACAGGTATCGGCCTTGCGGCCATTTGTGCATCCAAAGGCCTTAAACTCATTTTGACCATGCCTGAGTCCATGAGTATAGAGCGCCGTAAACTTCTTATGCACTTGGGTGCAGAGCTTGTGCTTACACCAGCTTCAGAAGGTATGGGCGGGGCTATCGCAAAAGCATCTGCACTCGAAAAAGAGTTAGACAATGCAAAAGTACTTCAGCAATTTAACAATCCGAGCAACCCCGATATTCACCGAAAAACGACTGCCTTTGAAATCCTAAATGACACGGCGGGAAACCTGGATATATTCGTGGCTGCTGTAGGTACAGGCGGAACACTTACCGGTACGGGAGAGATACTCAGAACAAAGATACCTTCACTTGAGATCATTGCAGTGGAACCTTCGGATTCCCCGGTCTTGGAAGGGGGACAGCCCGGACCACATAAGATCCAGGGTATCGGTGCAGGGTTTGTACCCGAGATACTCAACACAGAAATTTATGATGACATCGTTGCAGTGAGCAATGAAGCCGCTTTTGCCATGGCAAAGAAAATCGCCAGAGAAGAAGGCCTGCTTATCGGAATCTCGGCAGGGGCAAACCTCCATGCGGCCTACACCATCGCAAGCAGACCGGAAAACAAAGGTAAAACCATCGTCACAGTACTCTGTGATACGGCGGAACGTTACCTCTCTACAGAACTCTTTGACACCTAATGTCAAAAGAACGATCAAAAACCCCTCTTCTACTTGAAACGATCAGAATAGAAGACGGGGAGATACATAACCTTAGTTACCATCAGCATCGATGTAACAAAAGCCGTCAAATACTCTTTGATCCTGATGATATACTCGATCTCTCTTCTTTTATAGATGCTCCCAAAACGGGTCTATATCGTTGTCGTATCCTCTACGCAGAACGCTTACACTCTATAGAGTATATACCCTACACTCCAAAAGAGATACGGAGTGTAAAGATCGTCTCCTCTGATATTGAATACAGTTTGAAATATGCCAACAGAGATGCTTTAAATGCCCTGCTGGAATCCAACAAAGATGTCGATGAAGTGATCATAGAAAAAAAAGGCTATCTGACCGATACGACCATATCAAATATCGCTTTTTTTGATGGTGAACAATGGCTAACACCGGTAAACCCCCTGCTTGAAGGTACGATGAGGGCCAAGTTGATCGATGAGGGATTTCTCCACCCCAAAGAGATCAAAAAAGAAGAGCTCCAAAACTACTCACAAGTAGCTTTAATGAATGCTATGATAGGATTTAAAATTCTAAATATCGAACCACACAAAATATTATAAAGGGTGCAATCATGACTATTAACCTTTTACAAACGCCTGAATATCGTGCTCTTATGCAATCCCATATCTATAAAACCATTCAATACTTATTTGACAAAGATCAGGAATTTGCATTGGCGTGTGAAGTGAAATATATTACATTTACACCCGAACTTCCTGCAGATATAAAAGGGTCATTTGACGATACTGTTCTGTTTATATTGAGTGGGTTTACCTTTGAAAGTGCCAAATTAGACGAAGCCTATTTCACTTTTGAAGCAGGCTTTGGAAGTGATAATTTTGGTTCAACGGTATCTTTACCTCTGCTGGCTATCAAACAGCTCTTTGTAGGTGATAATCCTATTATCATCAATTTTGCACAGCCGGTAATAGAACAAGAAAAGAAAAAAGAAGCAAGTGCCTCCAAAAAATCTTCAATGGAAGCACTTTTAAAGAATCCTGAGAATAAAAAGCTTCTCAAGAATAAAAAGTAGATTTGATCTTAGCAGCGGCCTGCTAAGATATAATTTACAACATTGTCTACATAGGCATTGTGCTTATTCTCTTTAGAATACACAATAAAGAACTTACGAGACATCGTATACCCTCTAAGCCTTGCTTCAAAAAGCTCTCCGTTCGCCACTTCATCCATAATCGCATATTTCGATATGATTGAAACCACTGGTTTATCTGGGTTTTTGTCACTTTTCTTGATCGTTTGAAGTACCGTAGCAGAGTTATTTACTTCACTTAGTACGTTAAAGCTTTTACATGAAACACCTAACTCTTCAAACACTTCAGAGACAACACGTCTTGTATGTGAACCCTCATCACGACAGATCCAATCAAAGTCATAGAGCTCTTCTGTTTTGAGTGTTTTGTTGATAGGCACATTACTCACTACGACAAGTTCATCTTCCAACCACTCTCTGTAGATAAGATCATTGTCAAAAATAGGTGACTCGATCAAACCTACATCCAATTTTCTATCTTTGAGTTTTTCTATGATGTTATCACTTCTATCAATATCCAAATTGACACTGTTGTTAATCGCTTCACCGATCGTATTGAGACATTGACCAGGGATGATATATGCCCCTATCGTATAAGTAGCACCCAATCTAAACGTGATCTCTTTGTTAATGATCTTAAGGATATCCTGCTCTGAAGAGAGTATCTCTTTTTCAAGTCTTGTCGCTATCTTGTAGAGCTCTTCACCCTCATTGGTGAGTTTGATACCATTCTTTTTACGTTCGATCACCTTACACCCAAGATATTTTTCAATAAATTTGATCTGCTGTGTCACAGCCGGTTGTGAAATTCCTAACTTTGCAGAAGCCTTAGAAAAACTTCTCTCACGTGCTACTGTTAAAAATGTTTCTAATTTTACAAAATCTTTTAACATTGAATTATGTCCTTCATTCTAAGATTAAATTTTTTAAATAAATTAATTAATAAAGTTATTATATCTTATTATACTTAATTAAACATAAGTTGTTCTTATTAGAATGATTCTATTTTATATAAAAAGTCTAAATTTCCTCTTTATGGCACTTCTAATCAATTAAAAGGTATAATTAATACTATATAGGAGCACAATCATTTTCATGGAAACAATTTTAAATGCATTAAACCCATCACAACGTGAGGCCGTTGAGCATATTGACGGACCGATGCTTATCCTTGCAGGGGCAGGCAGTGGGAAGACGAAGACACTGACGACCAGACTTGCTTACCTTGTAGGTGAAGTAGGTATTGATCCTGCAAACACTTTAACCCTCACATTTACCAATAAAGCTGCTGCAGAAATGCGTGAACGTGCCCTTAAATTAATGCCGGAAAAAGTCTCCTATCCTCCACTTTTATGTACCTTTCATAAATTTGGTTTGCTCTTTCTAAAATTCCATATCGAAAAGCTCGGTAGAAGCAATGCCTTTGTGATCATAGACAGTGACGATAAAAAACGTCTTTTACGTGCCATAGCCAAAGAGTTGAAAGTAGATCTCAACATCTCATTTATCGCTTCTGAGATCTCAAAATATAAAAACTCACTTCTCTCTCCTGAACTGGTACTGGAAAAAGCTGAACTGCCTGACTACAAACAGATAGCCAATATCTATATCAAATACCAGGCGAATATCGAAGAGAACAACCTTGTGGACTTCGATGACCTTCTCATGCTCACCTATAAGATACTCAGTGAGAATGATGCACTCAGAAAAGAGACAAGCCAGCGATACCAGTACATCATGGTCGATGAGTACCAGGATACCAATGAACTGCAGTTCCAACTGCTTGAGCTGCTCTCTTCCGAACACAACAACCTCTGCGTAGTGGGGGATGATGATCAGAGTATTTACGGATGGAGAGGTGCGAATATCCGTAATATCTTGGAGTTCGCCAATAACTTTGAGACATGCAAAACGGTCAAACTTGAAACCAATTACCGTTCCACGGAACCCATCCTCAATGCTGCCAATACCCTTATAGAACACAATTCGACACGTTTGGGCAAAAAACTCACTTCGCATAAAGGCTCCGGGCAAGAGGTCAAACTCCTCCACTCACTCGATGAGTCTATGGAAGCCAAAGCCATCGCACATGAAGTACAAAAACTCCTCGATGAAGGCGTGGATCCCAACGAGATAGCCGTACTCTACCGTATCAATGCGCTCTCACGTTCACTCGAAGAGGGTTTTACAAAAGCAGGACTAGGTTTCAAACTCATCGGAGGTATGCGCTTTTATGAACGTGCCGAGATCAAAGACCTCATCTCCTACTTAAGAGTACTTTCCAATCCGCATGATGATTTTTCTCTCATACGTATTATCAATAAACCCAAAAGAGGTATCGGTAAAGCATCCATAGAAAAGCTGCAAAAAGCCGCTTTTGATGCCAAAATGTCACTTTTTGAATATATCAAAAAATCGGTCAAGGGAGAACTCCCTGCGGTCGTCAGTAAAAAGATCAACACCGCTTTGGAGAAACTTGTCGAAGATATCACACTCTTGCAGGAAGCTTTGGAAAATGAACTCGGTAACTTCATTACACTCTTTGAAGAGCGTATCAAACTCAAAGACCATTATGCCGGTATGGTCGACGGTTTTGACCGCATCTTGAACATCGATGAGTTTTACGGATACTTCAGAGATGCCGTGATGAAAAACCCTGACCTTACACTCGATGAGTTCCTCAATGACATTTCACTGCAAAGCGACCAGGACCAGGTGGAAGAGGACACCATTACCATTATGAGTATCCATGCGGCCAAGGGACTGGAGTTTGAACATCTTTTTGTCATCGGGTTGGAAGAAGAGTTCTTCCCTCTTCTGGGTGAAGGCTCCAATATGGAAGAGGAGCGCCGTCTGGGCTATGTAGCGATCACCAGAGCGAAGTCGGATCTCACACTCTGCTATGTCGACAGCCGTTTTTACAAAGGCCGGCGCAAAATGATAGACAAGAGCCGTTTCCTGGGTGAAGCGGGACTCATTCAGGATACAAGCCTGAAGATCACTAAAAGTTCCGCTTTCAAAAAAGGGGACCTGGTCAAACATAAGATCTTTGGTATCGGACGTGTCCAGGCTGCGAACAAATCTGGCAAAGAGTATAAACTGCTTATTAACTTTGGCGGGAACAAGAAAGAGATACTGAGTTCATTTGTACAAAGTATCTAGATCTTATACTTGTATAATTTTTTTAACTACCCTATATTTGAACTGTGGTGATGTTTTTCCCTTCATTTTTTAAAAAACGAAGCAAAAATCGTCGTTTCTCTCGAATCGCTTCGCTTTCACGGGCGTTCGCAACGACAAGACACACTGCGTGTGATTAAAAGTGACTACTAAAGGATATCAACTGTGAATCGATTATTTGTTGTCAATAAACCTATCTTCCGTTCTTCGAATGGGTATATGGGGTATGTCAAACGTAAATACGGAACCAAGAAAGTGGGGTTTTCGGGTACGCTTGACCCTTTTGCGACAGGATGTCTCATCGTGGCTACAGGACAATACACCAAACTCTTCCAATACCTCAATAAAACACCTAAAAGCTACAAAGCTACCCTATGGCTAGGGGCAAACTCTCCAAGCCTTGATATAGAGAAGATAGACAGTATTAAAGAGGTATCTCCTTTCGCCCAACAGCAGATAGAAGAGGTACTGCTCTCCCTCAAAGGCGAACTGACCTACTACCCTCCAAAATTCTGTGCCAAGAAGATCAACGGAAAACGCGCCTATGAACTTGCACGTGAAGGTGAAGAAGTAGCACTGAAGACCATCACCTCCACTATCCATGATATTAAACTGCTCAACTATAACCATCCCTTTGTACACTTTGAAGCCACAGTGAGTGAAGGAACCTATATTCGAAGTCTAGGAGCATTGATCGCAGACAAGTTGGGTGTGGACGGTACACTCTCAAGTCTACACCGTGTCCATGAAGGGGCATTCTACTATGAAGATGAGAAAGCCCTGGACCCCTTTACGCATTTGGCCATTCCTTCCAATACCTACAGAGGTGAAGAGGAGTATATTGAACTGGGGAAAAAGCTCTCTGTGGAGTATTTTGAAACCAAAGAGGACGGCATATATCTCATCGAGACTTCACACTTTTTTTCCATTATCGAGATCATGGGTGAAGAGGTAAAATACAGGTTTAACCGTATCCCGAAGTTTGAAGCGTGCTAATCTTTGAGATTTTACTACCGATCTTTTTTATAGTATAATGCCCATCCAATTTCTATAAAAAAGGTTTCATGATATGGGTGGTTTTGAAGGTGGTGATGAAGGTGGATACTGGGATGTCGATACGCTTCCCATATCAACAAATAATGGAAATGAGGACAAATCGATCAGGATGCAGTCCTGTATAGAAAAGACAGATACAGGCTACAGTATCAAAGCCCATGCCAAAGTCAATATCTTTTTAAAGATCACCGGACATGAAAACGGCTATCATACCCTGCTCTCCCGATTCATGTATATAGAGGATCTCTATGATACCATTGCCTTTGTACCCTGCGAATGTGATACTTTTACCATAGAAGGGTGTGAAGGTATACCACTCGAATCCAATACCATCTACAAAGCCTACAAGGCACTCAACGACTATACCGGTGACCTTGATATACTCAACTTCTTTTACAAGCATAAGGTCGTCGTCACCAAACGTATCCCGAGTCAGGCAGGCTTAGGCGGAGGCAGTTCTGATGCCGCAGCCTTCATGCGTTTGGTCAAAGAGGTATGCAACCTTCTGATCAGTACCAAAGAACTGGCAAAACTGGGAAGTGCCATAGGTGCAGACCTTCCCTTTTTCATCTACAACTACACCTCGGCAAATGTCAGCGGTTTTGGGGAGATCGTTGAACCTTTTGAAGAGGAACCACTCTCTTTGGAACTGTACACTCCGGATATAGGGTGTGATACCGGCCTGGTCTATAAGACCTTTAAAGAACATCTTCTGAGTGATATTTCACTTGCTTCTTTCATAGGATGGGACAAACTTGACTCAAAAACACTGCTCGAACGCATTGCAGATCCAATGATGTTGAATGATCTTTACAAGGCTGCACTTATCGCCTATCCTGAGCTACAAAACGAAGCGAAAGAGGGGTGGTTCTTTTCAGGGAGCGGGAGTACATTTTTTCGTCTGCGTTGAAAATATACGAGATTTTTAGCGCTCTTTTTCTCTCTTCTTTCGCATCAGCAGATACAGTGCTTCAACTTTTTCTCTTGCCCAGGGTGTTTTTCTCAAGAACTTTAAAGAGGAGTTGACACTTGGATCATACTTGAAACATCGTATGTTCACGAACTCTGCCAGCAGTTCCCAACCATACTCTTCCTGCAACTCCTCGACTATCTGCTTGAGTTTAATCCCGTGCAAAGGATTGTTTTTGTGTTCACCATGCATCACTTATCTTCATCCTTTGCATTTAGCCTTCACCTGTTTTCCTACCAAAATGTTCCATTGAGAACTTTACTCTCTGTGCCACATCCAAATTAGCTTGTTGTCTATCGATCACGTCATAGCGTTTTACGGCACCTGTTCTATTGGCAATTTGTATAGCCAGCCCGGGACGGGCATTGAGCTCCAGGATCAAAGGACCTAGGTTTTTGTCCAATACGATATCTACACCCAGGTAACCCAGATGGGTTACTTCATAACAGGATGCTGCCAGGGTCAGTATCCTCTCCCAATGCGGTATTTCAAGCTCAGAAAAATCATACCCTGTATCAGGGTGGTGTGTTACAGGGGAACCATGCTGTACGGCAAAAAGTGCCTTTCCTGTCGCAATATCAAGTCCTACACCCACTGCACCCTGATGTAAATTTGCCTTACCGTCACTCTCCCTGGTTGAACACCGCAGCATGGCCATGGCAGGGTACCCTCTATAGGTGATCACCCTGATATCCGGTACACCCTCATAACTGTAGCGATCAAAAATAGGGTCAAACTCTACCAGTGTTTCAAGCATGGCGATATCGGGTTTTCCTCCGAGTGAATAGAGACCGCTTAGAATATTTGAGATATCGCGTTGGATATCCCTCAGTTCCAGTCTCTGTCCGTTTGCTTTGATGAACTCCTCACCTTCACGCTTGACGATGACCAAAATACCCTTTCCCCCGCTTCCCTGGGAAGGCTTGAGCACAAATCCGTCAATTCCCTCCAATATCTCTTTCAAATAACGAAGTTGTGACTGACGTTCAATGGTTTTGATCAACTTCGGTACGGCAATACCGGCACTTTGGGCAATGATCTTGGTTTTTAATTTATTATCCACCAAAGGATAATATTTACGATCGTTATGTGCTCCAATATAATGTATATTTCGTTTGTTCATCCCCAATATACCCAATTTTTTAAGCTTAAAAGGATTAGCGAACATCATTTACTCCACCATGGATCTAAAACGAATGAGTTCACTCAACCGGTACCCACTGTAACGTCCGATCATAATAATCACAGCCAATACGACCAAAAGGAGTTCCGGGAAATTCACAGCAATATGTGAAACAAAAGGATCACTCATAACAAAGTAAGCACACACAGCGACGATCAGTGAACCTCCCCCCTGAATAAAGACCTCTCTTGCACCCTCTTCTTCCCATAATATAGACATTCTTTCAATTGTCCAGGCTAAGATGATCATAGGGAAAAATGTGACCGTAAGCACTTCTTTGATCCCCAGTTTAAAACTTAAAATACTCATAAAGGACATAATAAGGATCACGACGATCATTACTGCAGAGATCCTTGCAACCAGTAACAAGTTTAGGCTGCTCAAATAGGAACGAATGACCAGACCCATTCCTACGATCAGAATAAACATGATCAGCCCTGCAGAAAGTGTTGTCTCCATAAAAGCCAATGCGATCAAAACAGGCATAAAGGTTCCTGAGGTTCTCAACCCCACCAGAATCCTTAACAGTACCACGACCAATGCACCAAAAGGTACCAGTAAGATATGCCTATACGCATTCTGTGCAGATATCGGCAGGGTAAAGAGTGAAAAATCCAATATGGCTGCCTTTTTGACAAGTTCTTTTTTCTCAAGAAGGTTTTGTACGGGAACCTGACGCTCATTGACGGAAAAACTAATGTTCGATTTTCTCGCACCGGTGACTTCGATCAGTGAAGCACTACCTTGCTGCCAAACAAAAAAATTCTTATCACGGATCACTTTACCTTTTTTCAAATCATAAAGTTGCCAATTTTTTCCATCATAAACATCCAGCATAGGCGTCAATACGATATTACGCCGTGCACTTTCCAGGAAAAGTCCATGGATCTTTCGTACTGATATTTTTCTGTATCGTAAAAGACGGTAGAGGAGATCAATTTTAGTCTCTCCTGCCTGTGCAAGTAGTATCTTCACTGCCTGAGAAGGTTCTTTTGCACTAAAATCTTTGATCAATTGTGCCACAAAAGAATGTGTATCTGCAGATCTGGAACGTACATCATGTAAAAGATTTTTTGCTGTATCCTGTAGTATATTCGGAAGATCACTCAGCGTTTCAGTTTCTTGCTCAGAGGGAGTGATAGGATGCTTGGGCTTATATTCTCCAGGTTCTATCAAAACTTCTAGAGAGTAGTAAAGCTTCTGCGGCCCTACAACGTTTCGTCTACTCCATTCAGCCCTTTTGCCCTCTTTTGTTTCTCCTTCAGCATAACCAAACCCGGATGATGCAACATCTTCAGAGAGTATCTGCATCCCCTCTTGAGGCTCTGGAAGTGCCATAGAGACCAAGACTGATTTCTTCTGTCCTACAAATGAGATCTCTGCTCCAACCGTATAGACGGAACGCTTTTCATGAGGTAAAAATGGTATGCCAAGTACACCGACCTTATACCAGACGATAAAAAATCCAGTGAATGCCAAAATGAAAGTAATCAATAGTGCTTGCAATCTTCTAGACATGAAATTTCCTTGTTATTTAGGTAAAGACATAGGTTTGAATTGATATTTTTTTGAAACATCAACGATAAAAAAATCGCGTAAGAAATTTCGTCCTATAAGTACAGGATATTTATACTCCTCTCTATCGCTCAAGTTCACCGAGATCAACTGAGATACATCACCGAGTATGACACGCATCTTTACCACATAACGGTCCATTGACTCTGCTCCATGACGCTTGATCTGTACTGTTTTGACCACCTTTCTCTCAATTGTATGTTCTTTTTTCCCTGATACAAAGTCAAACCGTACCCACTGCTTTCCATCACGTTCAAAAGGAGTGATATTGCGGGCATCGATAGAGGTCGTTTTTGCACCTGTGTCAATACGTGCTTTAAGTACCTCATTGGGAGGTACAAGTCGAACATTCTCCAACGCTCCGATAATGATCTTGGAATCTGGCTTTTCTGTATTTAGATTTACATAAGTATTTTTTTGCTCCGTTGAGAGTGCAGTATCTTCTTGTGCTTCAACAAAAGATACACTGAACAAAAACAAAAATATTAAGGGGTAATACCACCCTCTTGGTAAAGTCATTCTATAGCTCCACATAATGAAATATTCCTATCATTATACCATAGAAGAGGCTACAATAGAGATATTTTAATGTATATGAAAGTGCATACAATTACCTTATTTATTGTAGGTATAATAGACCCTAATACTCAACCTGTTCCCATCCAAATTCTTTGAAAATTCTCTGCCAAGTATCATCCAATGTCGCCTCTATGACTATTTTTTCCTGATGTACAGGATGGATAAAAGAGATCCTATTTGAATGCAACAGAAGCCTATGGCATACATATTTTTCACGGAAAAGTGTATTGTGCTCGCCTCTTCCATGTTTTGTATCTCCAATAATGGGATGAAATATATGTTTCATATGTCGTCTGAGTTGATGTTTCCTTCCAGTTTTTGGAAAAAGTTTTACCAAAGAGTAACGGGCAACAGGATAACGGCTTACGGGAAAGGGCAACTCCACCGTTGCCAAACGTTCATACGCGGTTTGTGCTTCTTGTACTTCTTTGGTAATCCCCTGTTTCTTCTGCTCCTTGGTATCTAACATCTGTTTGAGCGGATGGTCTATCAGTGATGCATCTTCGGTAAAACCGCGTACGACGGCCATGTACTCTTTGTGGACTTGGGAAGAACGAAAAAGAAGGGACATTGTCTTGGCCACTTGGGCATTCAATGCAAAAAGCAAGACCCCCGAGGTCGGTTTGTCCAAACGGTGGATAGGATAGACATACTCTCCTATCTGGTCACGTACCAGTTGCAGTGCGAACTCTGTTTCATGTTTGTCTATGGGTGACTTGTGCACAAGCAGACCTGATGGTTTATTGATCGCTACAAGGTACGCATCCTGATAAAGAATTTCCAAGGGGTGTGTTTCCGTTTTATCCATGCTGCATTATATGATATAATTCTACAAAATATAGATAGAACCCTCTACATAAAGGACCGATTTGGCTATCAACATCATAGCACAAAACAAAAAAGCCCGTCACGATTATGAGATACTTGAAAAGTTTGAAGCGGGGATAGTACTCTCAGGGGCTGAAGTCAAAGCGCTGCGTGCCAAACGTGCGAACCTCGCGGATGCCTTTTGCCGATTCATCCAGGGTGAACTTCATCTTATGAATGCCCACATCGCCCATCTTGAAACAGCGAGCAAATATTTTACGCCGGATACGCGTGCACCAAGAAAACTGCTTTTACATAAAAAAGAGTTGGAAAAACTCTATGTGAAAGTACATAAAGACGGCCTGACCATCGTACCGCTGATGATCTATTTCAATGAGCGCAACATAGCCAAAGTGAGCATCGCCATAGCCAAAGGTAAAAAACTTCATGATAAACGTGCCGACATGAAAGAGAAAACACTCAAACGTGAAGCCCAGCAGGCGATGAAAAACAGGAGTTACTGACCCCGGCATGAAAAGACTTGAAGAATTGTTGGCTGGATATCAGAGTGTGGTTCTTGGAACACTCGGCAGCAACGGCTACCCTTTCTCCTCTTATGCACCTTTTTACTATGATGGGGAACTACTCTATATCTTCATCTCAGATATGGCTACACATACAAAAAATATACAGACAACACCCCGTGCTTCCACACTCTTTATTGAAGATGAGAGCAAGAGTGAAAATATCTTTGCAAGAAAGCGCATATCTTTACAATGTGATGTCACTTCTGTCTCTAAGGATGAAGAGAGATTTCAAACGGTAATGAAACAATTCCAACATAAGTTCGATGCCCCTTTAGTGACCATGCTCATGGGGTTGAAGGACTTTAACCTTTATGCACTCAAGCCCCTTTACGGAGAAGCGACCTTTGGCTTCGGAGAAGCCTATCATAT
Organism: Sulfurovum sp. XGS-02; assembly: GCF_023213175.1. Lineage (GTDB taxonomy): Bacteria > Campylobacterota > Campylobacteria > Campylobacterales > Sulfurovaceae > Sulfurovum. The sequence goes on along the minus strand of NZ_CP093312.1, from coordinate 293,282 downwards.
AGGCGGAGAGAAGATGAATGAACTTGTAACAAGGAGCGGAGAGAACGGTCACAAACGATAGCTATTTTTGATACTTTCTCTTTTGTAATAACATTTCTCGAGGCGAAAGATAACTTCTCTCTTTTTGATGCTCTACTCTTTTTTGGCGTTTATCTAGAAGTTTGGTATGTCTATTGGGGTTCAGTGTTCTCTTTCGTTTCACCCTTCTCCACAAAGATAGATGTTCAGCCCCTATAAAATGATCTATATACGCTTGTATCTTTTTCACCAACCATTTAAAAAAACCTTTCACGGGGATACGAAATATCTTTTCAATATAAGATTCCATCCAGCCGAATAAAAAAATGAAAAATGTATAGACCCTACGTAAACCCCTGGCCAAAAACGGTACCTTTTCCATCCATGACAGCAGCCATGTAAAGATGACAACTTCAACAATGGGAGCCAGCCAGCTTCCCCATAAGTAATCTGTAAAAAAATAGGTGATTGCTGTACCCCATTTAAGCAATATCGCCAGCAAAAAGCTCCATACTTTGGCTAAAAAAACTTTTACAGCCAGCATCACACCCATGAACTTGGCGATAACTCCCAAAGAGCCAAGAAAAGCAAAAATGGTCATCATTTTTTTCACTAAAGGAAAGTTCTTGAAATTCTTTTTTGCATGTCTCATCAACCTCTTGATATCACCGGAAATATGATCCAAAAAATGTATTTTGACATTCCCCATGATCACTTTTTCTACCACATAGCGTTTGCCTAAACCGGTAGCGGAAAGTATGGCTATCTTTTTCAGAAACAGTTTCAGGATGAACTTTCCCTTGACAAGAAAAAATGCAGCCAACAAAGCAATAAAATTTTTCTTTACAAACAATATGATTCTCAAAAATAACGCTATGACAAAGGTACGACTCTCCTCTATACTGAATAGTAGAATGATGCAGACAATAGATAAGGGGAGTACCCAGAAAAGAAGCCGTTTTCTCATATTCGGTCTATGTTCTCAGTAGTACTTTGAGTCTCTTGTAAAGCTGTTTCATTTTCTCTATAAAAGGACTTTCACCTGAAAAATATTTTTCTTTTAACGCTTTGATACGTATCTTGACCTGAAGCAGATATTCCATAGTTCTGCGATGTATTTCACTAGACTTGATCCAGTCGATCGCTCTCATGATCCACTCATACAACCATTTAAACCATCCAAACTGCATCAATTTCTCTTCTGTCACTCTAAAGAGCCAAAAAGTAAATGCCGCTATGGGGATCTTGGAAATATACAGCACCAGACCTAAAACCATCTGTCCGCTTACAAATAACATTCCCGCATAAACACCGAATGCTTCCACTATAGTAAGTAAAACAACAAAGATAGCAAGAATTGCAGAAGGGTTTACTCTCTCTAGTTTGGCTTCGATCTTCTGAAGAATTTTTAGTGCATGAATCGCTTCATAGATAGGCTTTGCAATTCCTTCCCAGATCAACTCTTCAAAGATAATATAGGTGAGGACAAGTAAAAGCTGTAGAAGTAAAATAACTTTGTGTTTGATGGATGATAACATTCAGAGTATCCCTAAATAGATTTTAAATATTATAGCGATTAAAAATAATTTTTGTATTTGAATAAGAAAGTTAAGATTTGTTTTTGATTTGCTGTAGTTTTGGTTAAATGGATTTTGTGTAGTGCGGAAGCTTTCTGATAGTAAGTGACCAAACGGAGCAAAGTCCATTTAGCCGAAAATGCTGTGAAGCAGGAAGAAAGATTACTTTCTTCTAAGTTCTTTGATTCTTGCTGCTTTACCTTTAAGCTCTCTAAGATAGAACAATTTAGCTCTTCTTACTCTACCTCTTCTAAGTACTTCAATACTTTCGATAGAGTCTGAGTAAATTGGGAAGATTCTCTCAACACCAACAGAGTTAGCACCCATTTTTCTTACGTTGAACGTTCTACCAGTTCCTTGACCTCTGATCGCGATACAAAGACCTTCATAGTTCTGAACTCTTGTCTTTTCACCCTCTTTAATTCTTACGGCTACTCTTACTGTATCACCCGCTCTGAATTCTGGGATATTTCTGTTTTCAACTTGTGCTTGCTCGAAGCTTTCAATGTATTTATTTCTCATGTGTTATACCTTTTTTGTATAAGTCTGGCCTAAAATACTTTGTTTTACACAAAGCAAGCCCTCTTTTTAAGTCCGTGATTTTACTATGATTACCCTTTAGGAATTCTGAAACTACTTCATTGTTTTCATAATTCTTGGGTTTCGTAAAAGAAGGGGCTTCTAAAAGTGATGCTTCAAAGCTCTCTACACTTAAAGAGTCACTGTTACCTAAGACCCCTTCAACATTACGGCTAATCGCATCACAGACCACCATACTTGCCAACTCTCCGCCGGTCAATATAAAGTCTCCTATTGAAAAGAGTTCATCTGCCTGGGCTTCTATCACCCTTTCATCGATCCCTTCATACCGCCCGCTCACCAGTACCACATGCTCTTTTTTCGCTAAACGTCTTGCATCGTTTTGTGTGAATGGTTTTGCCACAGGGGAGACAAACACGATATGTGCTTTTTCAGAGGTTTCTCTGATCTTTTTAAGCGTATCCATCAAAGGTTGTGGAGTCATCAGCATACCTGCACCCCCACCTATCATCGGGGCATCTACACGTTTGTGTTTATCTGTAGTAAAATCACGCGGATTGTAAAAATCGATAGAGATCTTTTCATCTTCGATGGCACGCTTTAAGATACTTTCAGAGAAATACCCTTTGATAAGCTCCGGGAAAAGTGTGACAAAAGAGAAATGCATAGTACTAGCTAGCCTCTAAAATGTCTTTCGCATCTTTCGTATAGACAACTTTCTCTTCTGTATCAACTTTGAGTATGTAACGTTCGATGTAAGGGAGCAGGAACTGTTTAGATAAACCTGCCTCAACCAAAACGGCATCTGTTTTCACAGCCAGGTAGTCTGTCTCTGCCATACGCTGTATATCCTCTACCACACCTAAAACTTCATCATCCTGTTTGACGCTGCAGCCGATCACATCAAACCAAAAGTACTGCCCCTCATCCAGTTCACAATTCTCTTTTGTTTGTGCTTCATTGGCATAGAGTTTTGCATTGGTGAGCTTTTTTGCACTATCGACACTTTCATAGCCTCTGAAACGGATCGTACCGCGTTTATGATTGATATCGGCGATGGTAAGCTCTCCACGATCACTTTTATAAGTCTGTCCGACTTTAAACTGTTCTGGGAAATCTGTATGAAGATGAAATTTGAGGTCACCCCAAAGTCCTATGGTCCGCCCTATTTGAGCGATAAAAAAGTTGTCATTGGACATGGATTGTTACTTTGAAGCTTTTACGTTAACGCGGTAGTTTTTACCGCCTTTTGCTTTACAGCCGGAGATGACTGTTTTAATAGAGTTGATCATTCTTCCCTCTTTACCGATAAGTTTACCTATATCTTCACTGTTCGCAAAGATGGTGATCTCATCAAACCCCTCATCAACCTCTGAGATCTCTATAGAGATATCTTCAGGGTTGTTTACCAAAAGTTTGGCATAGGAGAGTAGGAAGTCTTTAACCATTCAGACTATTTTTTACCTGCTAGTCTTTTTACTGTCGGGCTCATTTGTGCACCAACACTTAACCAGTAGTTCAATCTCTCTTCGTCAAGTGTAAGATCTTTGTTTGCACTTACCGGGTTATAGTGACCGATTGATTCGATCCAACCACCATCTCTTCTTTTTCTGCTATCTGTTACTACGATTCTGTAAAATGGCTTTTTCTTTCTACCCATTCTTGTCATTCTGATCATTGTCATATTGTATCCTTTGTTTTTTCATTTGTTGTAATGCCTATCTCGAGGAAAAGGTATGCATTCTCGTTACAAGTACTGACAACTGTTTTTTAATGACTAAAACACTCATCAACACTTCATAAATTCTTTTGGAACGCGATTCTACCATAAAAATTATAAATATTTTATTAAATGGTATAGTCTTCTCGCGTATAGAGGAGTCGTTGTAGTTGCTTCATACAGAAGCCGGTATATCTTAGCGTGGTCCGCCAGGAAAACCGCCGCCCTGCATTTTTGCCATCATGTCCTGCATCTGTTTCATTCCGCCTTTTCCTGATAGCTTCTTCGCCATCTTTGCAGCATTTTTAAACTGCTTCAGCACACGGTTCACCTGTACCTGATCCAGTCCGGCACCTGCTGCCAAACGTCTCTTGCGCGTGTTGGTAAGAAGATCCGGATCTTCTCTCTCTTTGGGTGTCATAGACGAGACCATCGCTTTGATCATTTTGATCTCATCAGAGTTTTCCAGGTCCATATCACCTATCTGTTTTGCCATATTCCCCATACCAGGGATCATTCCCATGATGGACTTCATGCTTCCAAGTTTCTTCATCTGTTCCATCTGTGCCAGGAAATCATTGAAATTGAAATGGCCTTTTTTGATCTTCTGTGTGAATTTTTTTGCCTCTTTCGGGTCTATGGCGGCTGCTGCTTTTTCTGCCAGTGATTCCACATCTCCTGCACCCATCAGACGGCTTACGATCCTGTCTGAGATGAACTGCTCAAGATCGGGCATCTTTTCACCTGCACCAATGAAACGGAGCGGGGCACCTACCTGTTGTGTAAGCCCGAGTGCCACACCACCTTTGGAGTCACCATCAAACTTGGAAAGTACCACACCGGTGATACCTATCTTCTCTTTAAACGTTTGTGCTGTTCTGACTGCATCCTGACCTGTCATTGCATCCGCTACATAGAAGAGTTCATCCGGCTCTGCCACCTTCTTCACCTCTGCAAGCTCATCCATCAGTTCTTCATCGATAGCCAAACGTCCTGCAGTATCTATAAGTACCACATCATAAAGCTCTTTCTCTGCCTTTGCAAGCCCCTGCTTGACTATCTCTACAGGTGTAGCACTCTCATCAGCTACCAGTTCCACTTCTATCTGTGAAGTGATCTGTCTGAGCTGTTCTACCGCTGCAAGTCTCTGAAGGTCGGCTGCGATAACCATGACCTTCTTCTTTTTCTGTTCTTTTAGGAAATAGGCCAATTTACCCGTTGTCGTTGTTTTACCGGATCCCTGTAGACCTATCATCAGTACGACTGTTGGCGGTTTAGAGGCGAAAGTGAAACCTTTAGGTGCACCTTCTATCGTTAAGATATCAGTAAGTTTGGTTTGCAGTGCTTTGAGGAAGTTGTCTTTACCTACACCGTTTTGCTTGGTCTCAACCTCTACACTTGAAATGAGATCTTTCACTACTTTATGGTGCACATCTGCTTTTAAAAGTGATTTCTTCAGTTCCGTAGTTGCTTTTTTAAGTGCTTTTTCATCATCATGAAAACGAATTTTGCCTATGGCATTTTTAAAACTATCAGTTAAAGTATCAAACATTTCTTACCTTATTTCTTCTCTATTTTCTCTATATAATGTTGCGATTTTATCTAAGATTTACTTATATCTCGCGATGTCTTTGGGCTCTGCTGCATTGAACTCATAGTCCAGTAATTTCATTTTGGCAGAGTGCAGAAGGATACGTTTTGACTGTGTACGGCTCCCGTACTGTTCGTCACCTACGATAGGATGCCCTATATGTGCAAGATGTACACGGATCTGGTGCGTTCTTCCTGTCGTGATCTCTATATGGACTTTGGACTTTTTCCCCTGTATCTCTTCAGGTTTGACCACGGTATGTGCTTTTTTGCCTCGTACCGGGTCTATCATAGAGAAGGCTTTCCCTTTTTTCACCGTAAAGATAGGTTCGTCTATATCCACCTTTTCATACAGTACACCTTCTACCCATGCCACATAATGTTTTTCTACTTTACGGTTCTTGAACTCTTTAATGGCACGCTCTATAAACTCCCTGTTCTTTCCTAAGAGCAGTACACCCGATGTATCCCGGTCAAGCCTGTGCAGCAGTTCCGCGCCCGCTATGGAATCCTGGATCTCATAACTGTCTACCTGGGCAGGTTTGTTGACCGCAATGATATCTTCATCTTCATAGAGAATCTCTATATCTTCAGGATACTCTATACGAAAGTTCGTATCCGTGCGTATCTCTGCTCTGGCGATCTTCACTTTTTTATCTTCCACATAGACCAGTCCCCTGTCTATCAGTTCTTTTGCTTTGTTGTTTGAAATGCCCTTTGCCATTGCAAGGACTTTATATGCTTTATCTGTAGCCATTTTCTTCTATCCAATCTTTAAATTTATCATTCAGTGGAAATGCCACTATTTTGATCTTGCTATGTTGCCCCGTTTTAAAAAGTATATCACTTTTTGAAACCTTAAAACTTTTTGCAAGAAATTTTACTAACTCTTTGTTTGCCGCACCTTCTACTGCCGGTGCTTTAATGCGTATCTTGATGGCATCGTTATCATACACTTCGCAAAACTCGTTTTTACTCGCATTGGGCTGTGCTTTGATCCGTAAACTGACGGTTGCATCTTCTATGTTATAAAACACGCTCTAAGCTCTCTATGATACCTGTGATGTCACTCTTGTTCTTTATCTTTGTGGGTTTAAGCAATCCATGCTGCAGCAATCTTCTAGAAAGATTGGATGCCTCTACGACTGCAATACCTTCAATAGCATCAAAAATATCTTTTTGGTTGAAGTAGTGCTTCCCGGAGATGATCTTGCATCCGAACTGTGCTGCTTCTGCCGCATTGTGACCCCCTATAGGTTCAAATGCACCGCCAAGTATCACAATATCACTGATGGCATACATGTTGACCAATTCACCCAGAACATCGACCAGGATCATATCAGAGCTCAACACTTCATTTTGTGAATAACGTTGTGCCGTAAGCTGATATCTTTCAGCAAACGCTTCCATCATTTTAGCCACTTTGTCAAAACGTTCCGGATGGCGCGGTACTAAAAGCAGCACAGCTTCAGGATCTTCCTTCTTAAGCGCTGCAAAGGCATCCAGGATCAGGGCCTCTTCTCCCTCGTGTGTGCTCGCTCCACAGACAACCAAAGAGGAAGGTTTTTTGATCTCCTTGGTGACCCCGGGTAAATGTGCCAACTTGATATTACCCGTCACCACAACATTTTGTGCACCTAGAGACTCTAAGCGCTCTTTGTCTTTGGCTGTTTGTGCATAGACTTCATCTATGTGCTTAAAGATCTCTCTGTAGAGCCACCCTATCTTTTCATACCTGGGGAAAGACCTGTCACTCATACGTGCATTGATCAGCAAGGTTTTAGCCCCTCTGCTCTGTGCCAATGCAAAAAGCAGATACCAAAACTCCGCCTCCATCACCACCAATGCCTTCTGCGGTTTCAGCCAGCCCAAAAGCAAAGGTTCAAAAGGCAGATATCTGCTCTCTTTCGTGTACCCCTCTATCACATTAAAACCCGTGTGTGTTGTGGTACTCATCCGCATGCTCTCTTGCGGCAGTCTCTCCACCAAAGATTTGATGGCTTTTGCTTCTCCAAAACTACAAGAGTGGAACCAGATCCCATCAGGCTTTAAAGGCTTGTTGTGCCATAAGAAAAATCTTGCAGGCAGCGAATCTTTATATTTGGTTTTAAAAGAGAATAAGACTAAAAAAGGAAGAGCAATAAGATAAAGGGAAAAAGTGAGAAGACTATAGAGAAAAAAGAAAAGTTTCTCCATAGTACATCGCTTATGCTTCTTCCGTAACACTCTCTATATAGAGAATTCTACCACAGTGAGGACAATTACAGATCTCCTCTGCTTTGATCACGTCTGAATAGGTTTTGTCATTGAGCTTCATGTAACATCCGTAACATGCTTGTTTCTTCACAGGGACCACTGCTGTATTGCCTGCCCAAATACGGATCTTCTCATAGAATGCAAGTACTTTCTGTTCAATATCTCTACTGAGTTTTTCTCTTTCAACAAAAAGTTCACCCTTGTTTTTTTCGATCTCTGCTTTTTCTGCAGATACCACTTCATTGACCGATGCTGCTTCTGCACTCAACGCTTCTACTTTTGCCTTCGCTTCTTCTACAAGCAGTGCTGTCGTTTCATTGATCTTTTGAAGTCTTTCGATCTCTTCATTGGCAAAAGTCATCTTCTCTTTAGCGATATCTTCTTCCAAAGAGAGTGCTTTCATCTCTTTTTCTGTAGAGATCTCTTTAGATTTTTTAGCATTTGAAGCCAATTGCTCATTCAGCATTGCGAGCTGCTCTTCAAATGTTTTTACTTTTGCATCATTTTCAACGATACTTGCATTTAAAGTATCAAGTTCTGCCTGTGCGGCATTGATCTTCTTTTCTACTTTTGCAACTTTTTTATTTGCTGCTTCAAGCTGCGGAGTATAACTGTCTATAGCCTTGTCAATTTTTGAAAGCTCAATGAGCTCTTTTAGATGTTTGTTCAATCTCTGTCCTTTTGGCGTTTAAGGGTTCTCAATGATTATTTTGAGAGGTTCTCCCCATACTTTATATTGTTTCAATATGAAATGGGTTTTTTGAATTTGAAATTATAGCTAAAAGAGGTAAAACTTTCAACTCATCCAGCATGATCTCTGCAAAAAACTTTTCACTCTCATAGTGTCCGATGTCTACCATCATCAAATCTTCACTCATGGCTTTCATCGCATCATGATATTTTATATCTCCGGTCAAAAAACAGTCAGCCTCAACCTCATCCATCAGTGAAGCCCCTGCACCTGTGGTCAAAGCGATAGATCTGACCTTCTCTTTTTTGCCTATGACCTTGAGCGTAGGCAAGCCCAGTTTCTCTTTTAACAGGGTCAAAAGCTCTTTATAGTGCCACTCTCCTTTTGCCATACACACAAAAGGATCTTGTGACGCTACTTGAAACCCTAATATCTTTTCAAACACATATTGGTTCAAATGTGTCTGATCAAAATTGGTATGCATTGCGATCAAAGAGTGATTCTTCAGTATCATCTTTTCGATAAGGTTCGAAGGGTACTTTGCAAAATCAAGCTGTGTCATCTTACCAAAAATAAGCGGATGATGTACAACAAAAAGTGTATTGGGCTCTGCACGCTCTATCATCTCTTCATCCATGTCCAGTGCCACGACGATCTGTGATACTTCTCTGGACATATCACCAAGTATCAGTCCGGAGTTATCCCACTTTTCTTGAAGTTCAAAGGGGCTAATTTGATCTAAATGGTCATATATCTCTTGCAGTTTCATGCTAAACTCTCTGAGACTGTACTCTTTTTGACTTCTCCATCACTTGCTCTGCAAGACCTTGTTTATAGGCGATGATCTCTTCTCTGGTCTCTTCACATGCAGTAGAGACGATCTGCGCTGCGAGTATCCCTGCATTTTTGGCACCGTTGAGTGCCACTGTAGCCACAGGTACACCTCCAGGCATTTGCAGTATAGAGAGGACTGAATCCCATCCATCAATAGAGTTGCTTGATTTTACAGGCACCCCTATGACCGGCAGCGGGGACATGGAAGCTATCATACCCGGCAAGTGTGCAGCACCTCCCGCTCCGGCAATGATAACCTGAATACCACGCTTATGTGCATTGGCAGAAAACTCAAAAAGTTTTTCAGGTGTTCTGTGTGCCGAAACGATGTCCAGTTCATACCCTACATTGAACTGCTCCAACATCTTGGCAGCCTCTTGCATAACAGGAAGATCAGAATCTGATCCCATAACAATACTCACCACTACTTTTTCCATGATTTCACCTTTAGTATATTTTTCACTTGATCTGCTTTTTTAAATGCATTTTCAACTGTATCTGCCAAGACCGTGACATGTCCCATCTTTCTGGAAGGTCTTGTATTTTTTTTACCATAAAGATGGACCTTGACCCCATCGATAGCCAGAGACTCACTAAAACCTTCATAATAGACCGGCCCATCAAACCCCGGTTCTCCCAACAGGTTCAGCATCACTGACGCACTGGTTAACTTCGTACTTCCCAAAGGAAGATCAAGTATGGCACGTAGCAGCTGTTCCAATTGAGAGGTGACCACACTGTCTATCGTATGGTGCCCGCTGTTATGCGGACGCGGCGCTACTTCATTGATGAGTATCTGACCTTGTTTGTCTATAAAGAACTCGATCGCCAACAATCCGACCATATCTAACTTTTCAATGATCTCTATCGCCAATGTCTCTGCTGTTTGTGCCTCTTCTTGCGTAATATCTGCAGGACAGAAGATCTCTTCAACTAAGTTTGTCTCATCGTTGAATGTCATCTCCACCGCAGGGAAACAACGTACTTCTCCTGCACTGTTTCTTGCAGCGATCACAGCGATCTCTTTATCTATATCCACTTTTTTTTCTATAACAGAAGTACCTTCTAAAAGTGTTTTTTCACTACTATGGATCAGTGATACACCACGTCCGTCGTATCCACCTTTACGTAACTTCTGCACAAAAGGATAGGCAAGTTTTTTTGCCTGAATCGCTTCTGCTATCTCTTCTGCATTTTCACAGCATATAAAAGAAGAGGTCGGCAGTGCGTGCTTTGCATAGAACTCTTTTTGGAGTCCTTTATCCTGAATAAGTGCCAGAATATCAGGGTCCGGAACGATCTTCAATCCCTCGGATTTAAGCTTTTGTAAGGCTTCGATATTGACATTTTCAAGTTCAAAGGTCAAAATATCTACGCGCTTTCCGAATGCATAGACCGTTTCAAAGTCGTTAAAATCACCTTTCACGTAAACAGAGGCCACATTACGCGCAGAACACCCTTCATCCGGGTCAAGTACATAGGTGGAGATATCCCATTTGCTAGCCTCTTGAATCAACATCTTGCCAAGCTGACCGCCGGCAATGACTCCCATTTTTAAACTTGAAGTTACCAGTTTTTCAATCAAAACTTAGCCTCTCACACGTGCATTACGTTCTTGTTCTTGCGCTTTATAAAGCTTTGCACACCCTATGGAGAGTTCTCTCACTTTTAAAATATAGTTCTGTCTCTGCGCCTGGGAGATCGCTTTTCTTGCATCCAGCACATTAAAAGCATGAGACGCGATCATACATTGATCATACGCCGGTAGAGGCAAACCTGCCTCAAGACATACTTCACATTCATTGGAAGCATCCTCAAAATGCTGGAAGAGCTTCTCTACATTAGCGACTTCAAAGTGATACGTGGAAAACTCATACTCTGTCTCTTTATGTACATCACCATACGTCGTGACACTCTCCCCCATACGGTTCCAAACCAGATCATAGACTGAGTCCACCCCTTGCAGATACATCGCAAGTCTCTCTGTTCCATACGTGATCTCTACCGCTACAGGATCGCACGCGATACCACCAACCTGCTGAAAGTAGGTAAACTGTGTGACTTCCATACCATCAAGCCACACTTCCCAACCAAGACCCCAGGCACCTAAAGTCGGAGACTCCCAGTTGTCTTCTACAAAACGGATATCATGTTCTTTCAAGTTCAATCCCAGGTATTCCAGAGACTTCAAATAAAGCTCTTGAATATTGTCAGGGCTGGGCTTGATCAGTGTTTGAAACTGATAATAAGCACCAAGACGGTTAGGATTTTCCCCATAACGTCCATCTGTCGGACGGCGTGAAGGCGCTACATACGCAGCTGACCAAGGCTGAGAGTCCAGGCTTCTAAGCAGTGTCGCAGGGTGGAATGTACCTGCACCTGAAGGAATGTCATAAGGCTGTACGATATTACACCCCTGTTCTGCCCAGAATTGTTGTAATTTGAGGAGGAGTTCGCTAAATGTAATGGCGTTGTTGTTCATCTATATTTCTACCTAGTTTTAATTTTACAGTATTGTTTCAATCTCTGAAGAATCAAGTTCTACTTTCTTTGCTTTGCTTATACGATCTTCTTGCAGTTTTACCCTAAGCTCATCATCTTGCAGGGCCATGATCTGTATAGCCAAATACGCAGCATTGACCGCACCTGATTTACCTATGGCAAGTGTACCTACCGGCATACCTGCTGTCATCATGACTGTAGAAAGCAGTGCATCTTCACCCTTCAGTGCACCACTTTCCATAGGTACACCAAGTACTGGCTTACTCGTTGCAGCCGCTAACGCACCAGCAAGATGTGCTGCCATACCCGATGCTGCTATGTAGACCTGTGCACCTTTGGCTTCTGATTCTTTGACATACTGCATCGTTCTCTCAAGGCTTCTGTGCGCTGAAGAGATGACGAGCTCATACGGTACACCGAATTTTTTCAGTGTCTCTGAACATTCAGACATCACACTGTAGTCACTTTTACTTTCCATTACGATCGATACAAATTTCATTTTATATCCTTACTTGTTGGTTTGACTGCTTGTTCCTGCTTCATAGGTGTTGAGCTCTCCGTCAAGCCCTTGTTCTCCAATGCTTCCGCGATCTCACGTCTTAATATAGTATACCCCGGCAGTTTCGTAGGTAAAAGAATATTGTTCAAGTCCCCGGAGTGAATACACTCAAACTCCTTGCCTGACTCGGAGAGCATCTTTTTGAATGTCAGCCAATACTTCCCTTCTATCTCTTCTATCTTACCTATCTCATTGTCTACCAGTTCAACCGTTGCATCCAGAGGTAGGACGATCTCTACACTGTCACCCACACACGTTTTGTCTTTACATTTCCATGTCAAACCATCTTCCAGGACAAGCCCGGCTACCTGGTGGGTACCGTACTGTATTGAAAACTCGTTCGACTCTGTCTCACTTCTATCAAAAGGCCGTGAGAGCAGATAGGCATCTGTAAACCCGCGGTTCTGTGTGGTGTTAAGTTCAGCCTGATAGCGCGCCGCATCAAAATCATTGGCATAAAAATCATCGATCGCATGACGATAGGCTTTGGTGACCACAGCCGCATAGTAAGGAGACTTGGTACGCCCTTCTATCTTCAGTGAATCTATGACACCTGATTTGAGTATCTCATCGATATGTGATGCCATATTCATATCTTTTGCATTCATGATATAGGTACCGATCCCCTCTTCTTCATCCAGTCTGAATGTAGTTCCTGACTCAGGGTTGTGTGCGTAGACCTCATATGGGAAACGGCAGTCATTGGCACACGATCCACGGTTGGGTACACGGCCCGTTTGGAGTGAAGAGATGAGACAGCGTCCAGAGTAGGCAAAACACATCGAACCATGTACGAATATCTCTAATTCAAGATCAGGCAGATGGTGTTTAATGGCTTCACAATCTTTCAGGCTGATTTCACGCGCTACGATGATACGCTTGACCCCAAGGTCATAATAGACCTCTGCATCCATGGCATTCATTACATTGGCCTGTGTAGAGAGGTGGATAGGAATGTCCGGTGCAATACGATTGGCGATCTTTACCACTCCGGGGCTCGAGACGATCAGTGCATCGGGTTTCAGTTCAGCGATCTTAGCAATGTGGTTTTCATAAAGTTTCATTTGTGAATTAAAAGGAAATGAGTTTACGGTAGAGTAGACTTTTTTGCCACGGGCATGGGCATAGGCTATTCCTTCAGCATAGGATTCCATATCGAACTCTTTGCCTGAACGAATACGCAGTGAAAAGGTACTGGTACCCCCATATACGGCATCTGCCCCATAGTTCAGAGCGATCTTCAACTTCTCCAAGTTACCTGCCGGTGCTAAAAGTTCAACTTTATTTTGATCTGTCATCTTTTGCCTAATAGAATTTATTTGGTTCTTATTTTATCCTATTAGTGGTAAAAAACAGTTTTTATGCTAAAATCACCCCATGAGAATAGATATACATAATCACACAACACGTTGTAACCATGCTGAAGGTACGGTGGATGAGTACATCCAAAAAGCCATAGAACTGGGCATAGATATTTATGGGTTTTCTGAACATGCACCCATGGATTTTGATCCCCACTACCGTCTTGCATTTGAAGAGATGCAAGCCTATACCGATGATATTTTAGGGGCTAAAGAACGCTACAAAAAGGATATCAATATCCTATTCGGCTATGAGGTGGATTACCTTCCAGGACACATGGACGATCGTGTTTTACATGCAAAGGTAGACTACCTGATAGGCTCCGTTCACTTTATAGACAAATGGAGTTTTGACAACCCTGAATTCATCGCCGGATGGAAGAACAAAGATATAGATGAGATATGGCAAGCCTATTTTGAAGCCACCGAAGCGATGGCAAAATCCGGGAAATTTGACATTGCCGGACACCTTGATCTTATCAAAGTATTTAAGTTCATGCCTAAAAAAGATGTAAGACTCCTGGCAAAAGATGCCCTTCACGCCATTAAAAGATCCAATATGGTCCTGGAAGTCAACACCGCCGGTCTTCGCAAACCTGTAGGTGAACTCTACCCGTCACGTGCATTGCTAGAAGAGGCGTATGCACTTGATATCCCTATTACCTTCTCTTCGGATGCCCATTCGGTAGACCAGATAGGGTTCGGGTATGACATTGCAACGGCACAGACAAAAGAGGTCGGATACACAAAAGCTGCTACTTTTGAAGGCCGAGATCGACAATTGGTTAAATTTTAATCACAAATACGGATGTAAGTAAGTGATTTATGGATACAATACAACATATATTTTTAATTTAGGAGTAGTTACATGGGTAAATTTGTGAACAACATTGATGAGTTTTATAAATATTGCGAAGAGAATGAGGTAGAGTTTGTAGACTTTAGATTTACAGACATTAAAGGTGCTTGGCACCACATCAGTTACAGAATGAGTGCTGTAACAACTGGGATGCTAGAGGCTATTCCGTTTGATGGTTCTTCTATTGAAGCGTGGCAGCCGATCAACAAATCTGATATGCTTCTCAAGCCGGATGTAGAGACTGCATTCCTTGATCCGTTCACTGCTGACAGTACTATTATCGTGATCTGTGATGTTTATGACATCTACAAAGGCCAAATGTATGAAAAATGTCCTAGATCGATCGCTAAAAAATCACTTGAATATCTTGCAGAAGCAAATATCGGTGATGTTGCATACTTTGGTCCTGAAAATGAATTCTTCATTTTTGATGATGTAAAATTCAGAGATGATGTGAACAGTGCATACTTTAGAGTAGATACAGAAGAGGGTGAATGGAGCAGTGATACGAACTATGACGTTGGTAACATGGGTCACAGACCTGGAACAAAAGGTGGATACTTCCCTGTAATGCCTACAGACTCAATGGTTGACCTAAGAGCTGAAATGATGTTACTTCTTGAAGAAGTAGGTCTAGAAGTTGTGCTTGGTCACCATGAAGTGGCACAAGGTCAAGGGGAGATCGGTATCAAGTTCGGTACATTGATCGAAGCTGCAGATAACGTTCAAAAGTACAAATATGTCGTTAAAATGGTAGCACACCTTAACGGTAAAACAGCAACATTCATGCCAAAACCACTCTACGGTGATAACGGTAACGGTATGCACGTACACCAATCTATCTGGAAAGATGGGAAAAACCTCTTCTACAAAGATGGTGCGTACGCAAACCTAAGTAAAACAGCGCTTGACTACCTAAGCGGTATCTTTAAACACTCTGCAGCAGTCTCTGCATTTACCAATGCGAGTACAAACTCTTACAAAAGATTGCTTCCAGGGTTTGAAGCGCCATCTATCTTGACATATTCAAGCCAGAACAGATCGGCAGCTTGTCGTATCCCTTATGGTGCAGGTGAAGCGGCAACTAGAATCGAAACAAGATTCCCGGACTCAACTGCATGTCCATACCTAGCATTCTCAGCATTGATGATGGCTGGAATTGATGGTATCAAACATGGTGGTTATGAAATGGTTGGACCAATGGACGAAGACCTTTTCGAACTCAGCCTTGATGAGATCAGAGAGAAAAACATCCCTCAAATGCCTCACACACTAAGAGAAGCAATTGAAGGTCTTATTGCAGATAATGACTTCTTGAAACCAGTATTTACGCAAGACTTCATCGATGCATACCAACACTACCAGTTTGAAAGACAAATCTGGCCAGATGAAGGTAGACCAACAGCATTCGAATTCATCACAACTTACTCTTGCTAATTATTCCTTTCGGGCCTTCCGCCCGAAAGTACTTCTTTTTTCTTTAAAATCTATCCACACAATTCATTGTTTAAACCTTTTTGCGTTTATATTTTTTTTAGAGTTTTTATTATTAAAATAACCTCGATGACATTTTATAAGGTTTTTTAGTGCTCTATGGTGAAACATTGTCATATGACAGATTCGTTCTCTCAATCATGAACGTTTTTTATCAAGCCAATGAGCTAATCCGGCAAAAAGGAAGTACATTAAAAGTGCTGATATCGCCAGAGATGTTTTAGTGTTTCCAAAAGGTGGTCCAAATATATTGACGGCATTCACCAAAAGAAGAAGAATTACGAATATACCCATGCCATATTTTCCTATGGATGACTTCGAAGTTGTCGCACTTAAATAGAGCCACAGTCCACCAACCAGGAGTACGGCTTCAAGTGTATAGGTTGCAATTGCATTGTTCCATAGCCCAAAACCAAGTTTGGTGGATGTATTGCTCCAAAGTGGTAAATCCGGTGTATGCACGATAAGATCAAAAAACCAGTGCGACAGTACAGCAATTCCCATGACCAATGCGACTGACTTATTTCTCGGGGGAACCATTCGAAATACAATATAAACAAATCCCGCTAACAGGATAGATGCAAGCAGACTGTGTGTGTATGGCATATATTCTAACTCAAAATGAGTTGATTCAGTAAAGTTTTCGATGATATTAATTTTTTCTATTCCTAGAAGTACGAATGGAAAGAAAAGGATGTCGACTAGTTGAACCGATAGGAATAACATACCCAATGATGCTTTCTTCTCAACTTTTTTCAACGCGAGACATGTTGCGTAGTGGCCGATGAACACCTCTTCCTCCTTCTTACTTTACTATGCTATTTATTTCTATATCGATCAATACTTAAGACACTTCACTATAAAATCAACATGATAATGTTCATCATGTCTTACCCACGACTTTTTCTTGGAAAAATGAATATGTTTTCTCAAATATGTTCCATATTTTGTTTTTAGAAGATAGGGCTGCAACTGTGGATCAAATATAACTCTCCATATTTTTGCACCTTTAACTTTTGCTTTTTTATGCAAGCTGACAATATGTGCCGCCATGGCTTCATAATCAATAGTATACCCTTCATAGTGACCTTTTTTGTCAAATTCTATATCGTATCCAAACTTATTAAATAAATGTGTGGGTAAATGTATTGACTCTCCACTGCTATTGACAACGGGAACCATAAAGTCTACAGACAGGCCATTTCTATGTGTTTTATGGGGACTAAATTTTCCACCTTTTTTGAAGCCTGTTTCTGCGTATTTATAAACCTTTTGGGGCATTTCGGTTTCTAATGATTTATATGAGTCTTCTATAATCTCTTTTACTTTTGAATGCACATATGTCCTGCCCAGGAGTTCAGCTGTTTTACTGTAACTTACATAGTTATTCCCTTGGCTAGAAAGCTGAACGCCATTTTCCAATCTACCGTGTGACGTACTACCGTAGCATGTACTTTCTAAAGCTAACAGTGATGTATTACAAAACAAAATTATAAATACTACATATTTCATTCTCACCTTCTGGTTCTTTTATTTTAAAATTTAAAACAAAGATTTTAAGAAGATAATCTCTGCCTATCGGTAATCTATCTATTACGTCTTTTTATTGTTTTATCTCTGTATCATCTTTCTCTATATGCTCATTTACTACAGTTTCTTCTGCAATTTCATCTTTTTTCTCACGTCCGAAGAGTTTCTTCACAAACGCACCGGCACCGATAAGCAGGAAGATCCATACCTTTTTCAAAAATAGTAATACCGTTGCGAGTATACCAACCTTTGCGGCAACCTTACCGGCAACCAATGCACCGATCCCATAAGCTGCAACCGTATCAATATCAGGATTGAAATCCGCGTAGCGTGAACCTTCATTGAAGTCTGCTATTTTCAAGACCGTATCAATTTCGGAATTTATCATATCCAACTGGTCCATACCTGCAATAAAGTTTAAAACCAAAACTCCTTTTCGTCCTAATACCCGAATATTGTAATTGAGTGTATTGATCTCTTGTGTTCCAAATTTAATCTCTTTTGCCCAGTGTAGTTTATGTGTTTTTTTATCATAATAGGGTTTGGCAGCCCATCCGATCAAACTAATAGCATCATACCCTTGTTTCACCCGTTCTGCACTTGCATTAGCAGTACTCTGTTTCATATCAGATAGAAGCTCATTATAGTTTATCTTATCAGCATCTTCATCGGAGACATAACCATCCTCCACATATTCGACTGTGACACCCCAGGCAGTATTGTCATACGGTGTTACCCCAGTAGGGAAAAGCATACCCAGTGTTTTTTCTCCTCCCGGAGGGTTCCCCCATATTTTGACCAATACAGTTTCTGTATCTTCAGGGCTCAGATAATAAAAATTTTCAGGCACATGAAGTGTAGCCACTCCATTAGGCAGTTTTATTTCTCCATGTTGAGGATTCAATGAATCCAAAATTTTGTTAGCTTCTGCAATATATTGCGCTTGTTCGGCTGTTAAATTTTCCTCATTTTCTGCCATCAGTTGGTTTGAAAACAACATCATTAACGTAAAAATTACTCCAAAATACTTCATCTATACTCCCCTTTTTATATAAATATAGATTATTATATAGTATTTGAATATATAAAAGCTTAACTAAATCTTAACCTTGATGCTATCTAGTGCGTAAAGAGCTTTTTCTCTTCCTCTTTCCTAAAGAAAGTAAAATATGCCCAAAGTGTCGTCCCATAGATAAAGATAGAGAGCATCACCACGCCTGTGGTCACCACTTCAAAAAGTTCTTTATACTCAAATGATTCAGGGATCATATGTACAAGTATGATAGAAAGAGCCCCTTTCATTCCCGAGAAGGTCAGTATGAACCAGCCCTCAAATCCCACCGGTTTGATCTGTTCGAGCTTGCTGCCCCAAAAAGCGAATTTCGCCATAGAAACCGCACGGATCAATGTCGTAATGATGAACATGGCGAATATCTCTACTTTATACTCCCAGATCTTCTCCAGACTTACCATCTCAGCCAAAACAAAGAAGATCATGACTGCCGCTATATACCCAAACTCTTTAGCCATCTCATAGATATACTCCATACGCTCGGAAGTGGTCGAGTCGATACCATGCAGACGAAGCTTCTGTAAGAATGTTTTGCTCTTTTTGGCTTCCTCTTCATCCAGCATCTTCATATCCATATCGATCCAAGCCTTAGTGGCGATGATCGCCGTGATCAAGGTCAAAATACCACTGACATGAAAGTGTTCCGCTACTACATAGGAAAGATAGGCTTCGATGATAAAAACAAAAAGCTCTCCGCGCTTATCCTCGATCAGCTTCATCATCATGTAGAAGAGGTATCCAAATCCTATCCCGATCCCCATACTCACTGCAAACACACGGAGTGCATCCATGGTGGCTTCTGCGGCATCTATTTTACCGCTCATCATCCATGGCAGTCCTATGAAGAAAAAGGCGATAACCGCAGTGGCATCATTACCCAGAGATTCACCCTCGATCAACACTTTGATATCATGCCCGATACCTTTAAAACGGGAAAGTACCGACTGTACACTCACTGCATCGGTAGCCATATTGATCGCAAAGAGCGAAACATAGGCACCCAGCGTAAGCCCCTCAAAGATCCCAAAGTAGTACATACTTGCACCCGCTGTGATAGAGAGGGCCACTGCGACCACAGCCAAGTAGAAGATACTCCAGCCGTGTTTTTTAATGTCTCTAAAATGCAGATGTAATGCATCTCCCATAAAGATAAGCGGGATACAGAACAAAATGATCGTATCAAAATAGTGTGGAAGGTCTATGGGTACTGCCACAGGGACATAGGTGTAGATCGTGTATGAACCTATCAGCAGTAAAAATACTGAGGGTATTTTCAACCTGTTTGCCAAAGCATCTGAAAAAACGACCAGTCCCAATATAGTGATGAGTATGATCCCCGGTGCGAAACTATGCATATAAATCCTCCAATAATGTTATCATCTCTTGTAAACTTCTATAGCCTTTTTGACATACCATATGTCCCTCCTCGTCTATCACGACCACCGAAGGAAATGCATTGGCTCCCATCGAACGTGCTTTTGCAAAATCATGTTCCATCAGAAGCTCTGCTCTGTCACTTTCAAAGAATGTACTGAATGCGCTTTGATCTGACTCCGACCTATGCAGTAAACGGGTTAAATTCTCTCGCTTTGTAATATCTTCGCTTCTGGTATAAAATGCCTCTTGTATCGTATGCAGATAGTCAAAAGCACTCTGCATCCCAAAAAGTTCTCTGACGGTTATGACTGCTTTGCATGCAGGATAGGTATCGTAGTCAAAAAACTCTTTTTCAAATAAATCCTCTGAAAAAACCTGTCCTGTTCTTTGTGTCACCTGTTTCCAGTGTTCTTTTAGGTACACTTTTGAACGCTCATCCCAAGGCATTTCACCTTTGGTACGTAAACCGCCCAAAACCAGTGAGAACGCATACTTTTCATGAAAAAAATTACGCAGTTCTTCTATCACAGGTGCAAATCCCCAGCACCATGAACACATGGGATCAAGTACCAAGATCAGCTCTTTTTGCATGCTAGAACAAGGTACCGCTGTCGTTGGAAACAGGCGTTAAAGGCACTTTTCGTTTAGGATGCAAAGGATCATCCTCTTCTTCAACGATTTCTTCTTGAGAAACCGGGTCTTCATCGATATTGATCATAGGGGCCATGCCTATCTCTCCCTCATCAGGATTGTTATCTTCTGTGATCTCTATCTCTTCTGCTAAAAGTTGATCATATCCATCATAGTTTTGTACCCTTCTTTTATGGCTGTCAGGCAGCGGAGAATTTTGTGTGTAAAGTTCTGCCTTGCCCTGATACTCACCTCTAAATACACCCTCCGGGATATCAAAGGTCCGTTTCGTCTCCGGATACAACTCTAACAGTTTCTTATAGTAAAAAGAAAATGCAGGTGCAGCCAGTGCTCCTCCTGTCGCTCCGCGTCCTATGCGACTATTGTCATCTCTACCGAACCAGACAATGGTTTCAATGGTTGGAGAGTATCCGCAGAACCATGCATCGATATTGTCATTGGTCGTACCCGTTTTCCCTGCAAGTTCGATACCGTCTACTCTTGCATTTCTACCCGTACCTCTCTTTACCACATCCATCAGGACATCGGTCATCAAGTATGCCTGTTCTGGTGTAGTAAAATCTTCTATCTCTTTAGGACGTGTTTCATAGATCACAGCTCCCTCTTTGGAGATGATCTTGCTTACAAGTCTTGGCTCTATCATATGGCCTTCATTCGCAAATACGGAAAATATCTGCGCCATTTTCAATGGACTTAACCCAAGGTTACCCAAGGCTATGGACATATCTCTAGGGATATGCGGTACATCCAAAAATGCCAACCTTTTACGGATCGTACTCACTCCCAGATCCGCTACCAGGTTAATGGTCGCAAGGTTACGTGAATGTACCAGAGCTTCTCTGAAAGGGATAAATCCTTTAAAGTCATGTTCATAATTTTTAGGTGCCCAGATCTTAGGTTTTCCCTGATAGTAATACTGGAAAGTTCTTGCCAGGTCTGTCAAGGGACTTGCGGGATTGTACCCCATATCCAAGGCTGTTTGGTAGATAAACGGTTTGAAGGCAGATCCAGGCTGACGCTTTGACTGTGTCACACGGTTATACGCAGACCTTTCATAATCTGCCCCGCCTACCATTGCCAAGATATCACCTGTTTTACTCTCTACCGCTACAAATGCCGTATTCAGTGTAGAGGTTTCTGCTTTCTCCTTATATTTTTTGAGTGCTTTTTTGTAGGCAAAATCAACCGCCTCTTTTGCAATGGCCTGCTGTTTCATATCGACCGTCGTATAGATCTCATACCCGCCTGTACGTATGTCACCCAATTTCCCTTTAAACCGTCTCAGTACTTCATCTACGATACCGGGTGCGATATTCTGGGTTAAAGAGGTTTTATGTACTACAGGGGATTCTTTCACCGCTTTAAGGTAATCACTTTTCGTGATCCACCCTATGCTTTTCATACGGTAGAGTACATTATTGGCACGATCCAACGCACGTTTATAATGCTTCAGGGGGTTATAATAACTCGGTGCATTGGGCAAACCTACCAAAATGGCCGCTTCTTTGAGCGTCAACTCATGAAGCTCTTTATGAAAGTACCCGTTTGCAGCGGTTTTGACACCAAAGTAGTTATTTCCGTAAGATATCTCATTAAGGTATCGCTCAATGATATCTTCTTTACTTAACTCGTGCTCGATCTTCAGTGCCAAGATAGCCTCTTTGATCTTACGTGCAAGTTTCTTTTCGTTAGAGAGTATTTTATTTTTGATGAGCTGTTGGGTCAGTGTACTTCCACCCTCAACAAACGCACCTGCCTGTATATCTTTCACTACTGCCCTGAGGATCGCATCAGGGTTCACCCCGTTGTGTTCAAAGAACTGCGTATCTTCCATCGCAACAAGCCCTTCGACAAGAATCCCTGGAATTTCATCATAGGTCGCATAAAGACGGTGTTGATCTTTAAAGACATAGGCAAGTTTTTCACCGTTTCTGTCATAGATGATGGAAGAGGTTTCCGGTTTATAATTGATGAGCTTATCTGCATCCAAAGATATCTCTTCATAAGCATAGATAAACGCTGCAGTCAATGCCACGCCAAATAGCATGGCTAAGATAATTGAACCTTTTACTAAACTGTTGAACACACAGACCCTTTATAATATATACATTTTTTTATTTTGAATGGTTATTGTACCGTGTTATGACTAATGAGTGCTAACGCATGTCTGATCTTCTGTACAGAGATACCCAGGTTCAATATCACCCTGATGATAGGTTTTTTCACTGTAGGCTGACGTATTGCACCTACCAGGTACCCTTGTGCCATCAAGCCTTTCTGTACAAAGAGTGTATGTTCATTGCTTGGCATTTCTATAGGTACGATGAGACTCTGACACTCGATCCCCAACTGTTTTCTTACCGCTACCTGTCGCTCGAGGATCTTCTTTCTATATTTTTCTGCTTTTTTACGTATATGTTCGACATTGACCAGTGCCAATGCGGTATCAAACACAGAGGGTGCGGTGGAATAGATGATGGGTTTTGCTCTGTTCTCCAGGAAACTGATCACGTTTTTCGAAGCCAGGATATAGGCACCGTAAGAACCATAAGCTTTCCCCAGTGTCCCCATCTTGATATGTCTCTCATTGATACTGATACCGTAATACTCAAAGATACCCAGGAGTTTGGTGCCAAGTACTCCTGCACTGTGTGCTTCATCGACGATAAGCAGTGCCTTGACTTCATCGGCAATGTCAAAGATCTCTTTTTTGCAAAGATCACCGCCCATCGAGTAGACACCCTCCACTGCGATGATCTGTCTTTTGGCCGGGTATGCGGCTAACTTTTCTCTCAGGTCCTCCGCATCATTATGCGCAAATGTGACCACCCTGTCTCCCAAAAGCTGAGAAGCCATCACGCCTGAAGCGTGGTACTCTTCATCCATGAAAAGCATATCTCCTTTACGTACCAATGCCTCTATGAGTGCCATGTTCGCCAGAAAACCGGAACCTACCACAAGTCCCTCTTCAAAACCGTTATACTCAGCCATGGTCATCTCAAAGATCCTGTGTATAGGATGGTAGCCGTTCACCAGCATACTCGCTTTGGAGCTGATCGTTTCATATTCATTGACCAGTTTGACCGCTTTTTTAAACTGTTTTTTATTAAGTGACAACCCCAAGTAATCATTGGAAGCCAGATCATCCAACCTGTCATCATAGAGTTTACGATCTCTCAACCGTCCAGCTTTTTTGAGGGCTTTTAATTCATTTTCATACATATTGATTTTTTACCTTTATCCATGGCAAGAGTGTTTCCACCTGTAGACCCATCGCCGTGCTTTCATGGCCGTCTACGGATTTGATGTATTTTTTACAAAAACCTTCGACCATGCATCCACCTGCTTTGCCCTGCCACAGTCCGCTCTCAAGATACTTCTCCAGATCCTCTTCCTCAAACTTTGAAAAATGGTAATGCGTTGCAGAGATATCTGAAAAAGCCAGATGTTTTGACCTGTAGTGGGCAGAAGAGATGATAGAGATGGTCGAACCACTTTGTATCCTCAAAATACGTCTTGCATCTTCTCTATTTTTGGGTTTTCTCAAGATCGTTCCATCCGCAGCAGCGATGACCGTATCTGCACAGAGCAGAGGTGTCTCAATCCCAAACTGACGAATGGCTGCATCGAGTTTCCCTTTGCTTGCGGTATAGACAAAATCTTTTGCTATGGGTGTGGTGATCTGTTCTTCATCATACGCTACTGACTTTTGCATAAAATCGATGCCAAAGTTAGTAAGAAGCAACGCCCTGCTTTCAGAAGATGAACACAAATAGATCATTACAGTCCTCTAAGAGATACACCTAACCATAATGCTGCGATCCCTAACACAATATTGATCGGTAAAAGTAAATTGGGAATGAAACTCATCTGTGCTTTTGCCAGTGCAACCTCACCTTGAGAGAAGAGTTTCCAAGCCTTTGCACGTTTGATATACATATAGGTGTAGTTGACTGCCATCACCGTCCAAATGATCTCTTTAGAGAGAAAAAGCGACTTGAGATCACCGTGGTGTCCGCCTGTTGCTATCGCCATGATCAAACCTGTGATAAACAGGATCGCAATAAAAAGCATCACAAGATTAAAGAGTCTGCCCGTGATCTGCAGGGTGATACCCAATCTCTGTTTAGGCACCAGCATGGAAGACTTGACATCGTTTTCCAGCATTTCTGCTGCAGTCACACCGCCTCGCTGAATGACGGGATGAACTGCCACACGGATCGCGATCATACCGCCTACCCAGATAAAAGCAGAAAGTACATGTAAAAAAACGATCAATTGCCCATAGTTGCCAAATAGTTCTGTCATCTTAGTTTCCGCCTTCCAATACTTCACTCAAATAGACTTTTGCCTCTTCCAGTGCCGTAGTGACCTTACTCGGATCTTTCCCGCCTGCCTGTGCAAAGTCAGGACGTCCGCCACCACCGCCGCCAACGATTGGTGCGATCGACTTGATCCAGTCACCTGCTTTGATCGGTGTGTTTTTAGAACCTGCCGCAAGCATCACTTTGTCACCTTTTTTCATAAAGAGCATCACAGCAATGTTCTCATATTTGTTTTTGATCTCATCGATCATCGTTTTAATGTCACCGTTTTCTACCTCTTCTACGATGACATTCACGCCGTTGACCTCAACCGGACTCAACTCTTTTTGAGAGCTGCTCATGGCTGAAGCCAATTCACCTTTGAGTGTTTTCACCTGCTCTTTAAGTTTAGCGATACCTGCTATCGGGTTTTGGTTCTTGAGCTCTGTTTTGATCTCGGTCAGTTCATCTCTTAATGCATTGACCATTTCTCTTGCAGCATTTCCACACACAGCCTCAATACGTCTTACACCGGCACTGACACCGCTCTCTTTCGTTATCATAAAAAGACCTATCTGAGCCGCATTCCCTACGTGTGTACCACCGCATAACTCTATAGAGTCTCCTGCAAAACTAACGACGCGTACTTCGTCCCCGTACTTTTCACCAAAGAGTGCCATCGCACCGGAGTTCTTCGCTGCTTCTATAGACATCACTTCTGTTTTCCCCGGGATGGCTCTGGAGATCTTATCGTTCACCCATGCTTCCACTTTGGCGATCTCTTCAGCCGTCATTGCTTGAGGATGAGAGAAGTCAAAACGCAATCTCTTGTCATCATTGAGTGAACCCGCCTGAGCGATATGGTCTCCCAGAACCGCCCTGAGTGCTGCATGAAGCAAGTGCGTTGCAGAGTGGTGTTTTTCTATCTCGGCACGGCTGTTATCTACCACAGCCTCTACCTCATCACCCACACGCAACTTACCTTTCACTTCAGAAAGGTTCATCTCGAGGAACTTTCTTGTATCGAGGACTTTTACATCGCTGTTGAGTGTTCCGCTATCGCCTGTCTGTCCACCTGACTCCGCATAAAACGGTGTTTTGTCAAGCAGGACCCAACCTTTCCCGTCAATACTCTCTACCTGAGTAAACTCTTCATCCAGCAGAGCCAATACTTTTGCTTTTGCAGTCGTGCTTTCATAACCGACAAACGTATTGACATCAAACGCCTCTTTCAGTGCCTTGAAGTCACCTGTCTCTGCAGCATCACCTGTACCTTTCCAGTTGGCTTTTGATTGTGCCTTTTGTGCTTCCATCTTTGTATCGAATGCCTCTATATCAAG
Organism: Sulfurovum sp. XGS-02; assembly: GCF_023213175.1. Classification (GTDB taxonomy): domain Bacteria; phylum Campylobacterota; class Campylobacteria; order Campylobacterales; family Sulfurovaceae; genus Sulfurovum. The sequence continues at coordinate 267,007 of NZ_CP093312.1, read as the reverse complement.
CTTGATATTTTTCTCACGAAGCATATCTTCTGTGAGGTCAAGCGGGAAACCATAGGTATCATAGAGTTTAAAGGCTACTTCACCGTTAAAGACATCGGAAGTGTTTTTCAACTCTTCATTGAAGAGTTTAATCCCTGCTTCGATCGTATCAAAGAAACGCTCCTCTTCCATCTTCATAGCTGTTTTGATCGCTTCAGCTCTATCCGGCAGATACTCATACTGCTCACCCATCTGCTCGATCAAAGTATCTACCAGTTTATACATGAACGGTTCACGTAATCCAAGCAGGTACCCGTGACGGATAGCACGGCGCATGATACGGCGAAGTACATACCCCCGGCCCTCTTTGTCAAAGTTCACCCCCTGAGCAAGCAGGAATGAACAAGAACGTAAATGGTCGGCGATTACACGGTAAGAAGCAGAGTTAGGTGCTTCGAACTCATAAGGTGCCCCTACAAGTTCACCGATCTTTTCCAAGAAAGGCATGAAGAGTGAAGAGTGGTAGTTGTTGAGTTTACCCTCTTTGATGGCAACCACTCTCTCCAGTCCCATACCTGTATCAATACTAGGTTTCGGAAGCGGAGTCAGTGTACCGGTTTCATCACGATAGTATTGCATGAATACCAGGTTCCAGATCTCTAGAAATCTATCACCTTCTCCACCCATTTTGTCCTCTGGACCATTAAAGTTTTCTTCCCCTTGGTCATAGAAGATCTCAGAAGAAGGACCGCAAGGACCCGTGTCTCCCATCTGCCAGAAGTTATCTGCATCACCAAAACGCAAGATACGGTCTGCCGCTATATGTTCTTTCCATAGCTCTTCCGCTTCGTCATCACTCGTATGCACAGTCACCCAAAGCTTCTCTACAGGAAGGTTCAGATACTTCTCGCTTGTCACAAACTCCCAGGCATAAGCAATGGCTTCTTTTTTGAAATAATCCGCAAAAGAGAAATTCCCCAACATTTCAAAAAGTGTATGGTGGCGTGCAGTATAACCGACATTGTCAAGGTCATTGTGTTTTCCCCCTGCTCTTAAACAGGTTTGAGAAGAGGTCGCACGAGGGATTTCAGGGATAGGTGCTTCACCTGTAAAGATGTTCTTGAACTGTACCATACCTGCGTTGGTGAACATAAGTGTCGGGTCGTCCGGTACAAGTGGTGAAGATGGTATGAGCTGATGCCCTTTACTTTGAAAAAAGTCTAGAAATTCTTTTCTGATATCCATGATAATCTGATCCTAAAATTGTGTTGTATAAATTGGTGACATTTTAGCTAAATTGTGGTTACTTAGAGGTAAAGAGTAGAATTTCGCAGGGCTATACGTTCTATTTCGTTGTATATAGCCCTACTGTGGATAGGTTCAGACATATACTACACAATAATTGTGTCGGATTTGTGTCTTCAATACAGCTGTTTGTCATTAGTATCTTTTTCTAAGTGACACAAAAAAGTTATGTAACGGAGGAACACTACATATTAGATATGTCACATCTTAATAGATATCAAACAGTGTACAACCATCATACTGACTTCCATCTACAATAAAACCATTAAAATCTAAAATTGGATCATAACTTGTAGTGCCTGATGCAGTCAGGATACCGTTTTCAACACATTCAAAATAGATACCGTTTATACCTGCATCCGTAAATGGATCATTATCAGATTCAATAAACAGATCATCTACAATACTGTTTGTCACCAAATCAAAATTACAATTATCCCCAATAATGTCAAAGGTAAATGCACCTTCAAAATTAGTAACACCACTTAAACCACTGTCACAATGATAAATGATACCACCGACACCATTACCAAAACCATCTGTAATAAAATATGTTTCGGGTACCGGTCCATCATCACCTCCACCCCCACAGCCACTCAATGCCATAACGGATACTACAGAGAGTATCAACATCATACACTTTTTCATGATCAATCCTTTTGCTTTTATTTTAACCCATCATAACACATAAACGTGTCAGATTTGTGTCAATAACGCTGAGATCTTCTCACTACCGTTTTTTTCAACGATCTCCATAAGTCCCCTGCTTTTCTCTGACAGCTCCTCATCCAACAGTGCCAGGACCTTTTCCCTGTCTATCTCATTTTCCCTCATGATCCAGGCAAGATCTTGTTCCACCAGGAACCGGGCATTATGAAACTGGTGGTCACTTGCAGCATGCGGGTAGGGAATGTAGAGTGCAGGCAGGGCTGTGGCAGAGAGTTCCCAAAGTGTCGATGCACCCGAACGTGCTATGGCCAGGTCTGCTTCCTTCATATACTCTGCCAGTTTGGTCGTAAAACCGAACACTTCTGCTTCTATACCCAGATCATCATAGGCCTTTTGTACCTCACCGATGTTCTTCTGTCCGGCTTGATGAATGATCCTGATCCCTCTCTCTTTGAGTTGGGGTGCGATCTCTAAAGCCAGTCTGTTGATCGCTTTTGCCCCCTGGGACCCGCCAAGAAAGATGATCGTTCCGACTTTATCCCGTATGCGGGCATTCTCAAAAAATATCTGTTTGATCGGATAGGCTTTGATGGGACTCTCCTCAAGATACGAAGAGATAAATGCAGCAGCATGAGGTTTGAGCAGTTTATTGAGCGAACCCAGTGCGGCATTCTGTTCATGGATGACCAGTGGTATACGCAAAATCCTGGCTGCAAATGCCGTAGCCGCAGCCGAGAAACCGCCCACGGAAAAGACCACTTTGGCCTGATGCTTTCTTAAAAGTCTGATGGCTTTCATCGTTGCTTTGAACAGCATAAAGAGTGATTTGACCTTGCCTAATGCTCCCTGGTTTACCACACCGCGTGTGTCAAAAAAGTATTTGTATGCAAAGTCATCATCCTCTTCAAACCACTGTCTGTCCTGTCCTTTGGTCGAACCGATATAGATCAATTCTTCCTCTTTCAGATGCTCTTTCACCGCCTTGATGATGGCCAAATGTCCACCTGTACCACCGCCTGTCATTACAATACTCATCGCATTCTTCCTTTAGCATCTCTTGGCACCTTTTTAGATACCATCAAAACCATACCTATAGCGATACATGAAGCCCATATATGCGACCCCCCATAACTCAAAAACGGTACGGCAATTCCTTTAATTGGTGTGATCCCCGAGATTCCGTAAGAGTTAAGAATAAATGCCAAGGAGATCAGCAACCCTACCCCTATAGAGAAGAGATAATACATAGGGTTTTTCACTTTCGAGGCGATCTTGAAGATACGAAAGACAATAAACAATATCGTCATTGTCACCAAAGCAAGTCCTAAAAACCCCAACTCTTCCGTGATACCTGCCAAAATAAAATCTGTATGCACTTCACTTAGATACCCCAATTTGAACTGACCATTTCCCAAACCTTGCCCCCAGAAGCCGCCATTATAAATGGCATTGAGTGAATTGGAAATCTGGTAGGGTTCTTTTCCTGCCTCTATACGAAGGTTCTGAACCGATTCAAAAGGGAAAAGAGAGAGTATGCTGTCTTGTACCGTCCCCCACCAGCTTTTGATTCGTGCCATACGGTGAGGTGCCAGGAAAATAAGTCCTATAAAAGCCAGAAAACCCACGGAAAGTAGACTTAGAAAGAACTTCCAAGAACTTCCTATAAACAAGAACAATACCATCAGTGTCGCTCCCAATACGACCACTTGACCCAGGTCTTTTTGAAATACAGCAATGATAACGACGGCTATCATGAAGACAAAAAGATATGGGGTAAACGTACGTACCTCTTCCCAAAACTGCATTTTTGTTTTGTTGAGCAATTTGCGGGAAAAACTCCAGGCCAAAAAGAAGACGAACCCTACTTTAAAGAATTCAACAGGCGCAATGGACATGGGCCCTACATGTATCCATCGTTTGGCCCCTCCTACCGCTGTAACAAGGGACGAAGGCAGGAACTGCATGCCGATCATCAAAACAAAAAAGAGGATAAATAGTGACAATCCTATGCGTGAAAACCATCTGTCAGGGTCCATTCTACTTAAAAGCACCATTGTCCCCAAGCCTATAAAAACAGCTATACTTTGCCGTATAAAAAAGTGAAAACCTGCATAATTAAAATGCAGAACGGTATAGGTAGAGAGAGAATAGCTCATCACTAATGATAGTGTCAGAAGTGTCATAACACCTGCTAAAAGGGGTTTGTCTACCATATCATATTCTCTTTCTTTTATTCACTAGTATTTTATCAGATTTAACAAATAACTTTGATAAAATTACACTCTATACGAGGGAAATATGAATAAAGACATACAAAACAGAGCGATACATCAAAGAAAGACCAAAATTTCTTTCCTTTTTTTACTCTTATTCCTTGCAATGGGTATGTTCTTATTCTCCGTAGTAAAAACCATCTCTTCAGACAGACATATCCCCAGCCATACTACTACGATCTATGACCGTGCATTTCGAGGGTCCATCATCTCTAATGACGGTTACACCCTTAGCAGTTCAGAAAAAACCTATCAGGCAGTGGTGCGTGGAGCGAGTATAGACCCTGACAAAAAAGCACTGTTTGTCAAACTCTTCAGTATCTATAGCGGTATCCCTGAAAGTGAGATCCTTGAAAGGTTTAAAAATCGTAAAGGTAAAGAGATCAAAGGTAATATCATCCTCTCCAAGACCATTAATGCACGTTCAGCGATGCAACTTAAATCCCTCGCTTATAAATTACGTAAACTGGATGTCTTTCAGTCTATCAAGCTCCGTAACGGCATAGAAGTGCTCTATGGTCTGGATATCATAGAAAACGGTGAGAGCAGACGTTTTCCTCTTAGTGATGTTTTAAGTCCGATATTGGGCTATGTAGGTGATGAAAGTGATGGACGGTACACGCGCCCATCAGGAAGAAAAGGTCTTGAACGTGCGTATGAAAAACACATTACCTCTAAGAAAAACGGATATTTTCAAGGTAAACGTGATGTGGTCGGTGCTGTCATCCATGACAAGAACAGTATCAAGATGCAGCGTGTTGACGGGCTGGACCTTCATCTCAATATTCCTCTGGCCCTGCAAAGACGTGTCGAACTGATGATAGACCAAATGAAACTCAGTATTGATGCCGATGAGATCCTAGTCGGTGTGATGGAGAGTGAGACAGGTAAAGTACTGAGCATGGCAAGTTCTGAACGCTACGATCCCGCACATATCACGCAAAAAGACATCCCTGCATTGGTACCGAAATTTACAGAGTACCCGTATGAAGCAGGTTCTGTTCTTAAACCAATCACAATTGCAATGGCACTTGACAAAAAAAGGATCACCCCTGATACATGGTTCAAGACAGGCTATAAAAGATTTGACATTACAGGGGGACAGCATGTAAGTGACGATGACTATTTTGAATCTCTCTCCGTCACAGATATTGTGGTACACTCTTCCAACATCGGTACTTCTCAAATCTCATGGCTGCTTACGGGCAAAGAGTTTAGGGAAGGACTGCTCAAGTTCGGTATTGCACAAAAGACGGGGATAGACCTCTCACGGGATCTACCAGGCTCTCTCAAATCGCTTAGATTGCTCAATCATAAAATGCATAGAGCCAACTCTTCATTCGGCTATGGTATGATGGTGACGTTCACCCAACTGCTTAAAGCCTACTCCGCTTTCAACAATGACGGTTTGGCTGTGACGCCCCGTTTAGTCGATTATCTACAGGATGCAAAAGGCAGGCACTATACCCTCCCTCCTAAAGTCGGGAATATGCAGGCCGTCAGTAAAAAAGCTGCTAACCAGGTCCATGATATCCTTTTAGAGGTGGTCAAACGCGGTACGGGTGTCAAAGCTGACTACCCGGGCTTGGAAGTCGGTGGGAAAACAGGAACAGCTCACATCGCTAAGCACGGTCGCTATGTGAGAGAGTACCACAGCAGCTTTTATGGTTTTGCCAACGATAAAGAAGGAAATAAATATACGATCGGTGCATTGGTGATACGTGCAAAAAAACCCTATAAATACTTTGCATCACAATCTGCAGTACCTACATTCAGAAGAGTACTGGACATACTTGTAGAGCTGGATTATTTGAAGCCTGAAGGCGGGCTGGAAGTCACCAGTCCGGAGATCAAGGTAGCACCCGAAACACCGCCTGTGGCGATCCAGAAACCTTTAGTACCGCAACAAGAAGATAAGAAAAAAGTAACTGCCGCACCGGAGGTCAAACCTAGACCTTCTGTAAAAGAACTTTTTAAACTTGAACCAAAGCCTGAACCTAAACCGGTCAGTACAAAGCCTGCGAAAGAGAAATCGACTCAAGAACTTTTTGAAGATCTATTTTAAAGGTAGAGATTTAGATCCACATATTATCAATCAGTCTGGGTTTACCCACCCATGCGGCAACAAGAATGATCGTATTCCCTATCTCTATGGTGTCAAGTGCATTAAATGCTCTGTCGACGATCGCCACATACTCAACCTGGTCCGTCTCTTCGAGCACGGTCAACATCTCTTTTTTGATCACTTCAGCATTGAGTTCTCCAGCCATGACCATTTTGGTCGCACGCTTGAGTGAACGTGCAAGAGAGAGTGCACGCGTTTTCTCCTCCCCTTGCAGGTACACATTACGGCTGCTTAAAGCCAGTCCGTTCTCATCTCTTACAATGTCACAGGGAATGATATTGACATCCATAAAATAATTTTTGACCATCTGTATGATGAGGGCTAACTGCTGTGCATCTTTTTTCCCAAAGTAGGCATTGGTTGCACCGCTGAGATTAAGCAGTTTCATGACCACTTGAAGCATACCGTCAAAATGACCTGGACGCTTTTCTCCTTCCAGAATATACCCACGGATCGCAGGTGCACCTATACTCAGTTCATCCTTTTCATACATTGCATCGATCGTCGGCATAAAGAGTATATCCACACCTGCGAGTTTGCATATCTTCACATCGGCTTCCTCTTTACGGGGATAGGCATCCAAGTCTTCCCCTTCCAAAAACTGTGTAGGGTTGACAAAAATGGAAACAATAAGATGATCGTTCTCTTGTTTGGCCTGCTGTATAAGTGAAAGATGCCCTTTATGCAGTGCGCCCATGGTAGGAACAAAACCTATAGAACCCGATAATGTTTTTTTGGCTTCCTGTAAAGCCTCTATTGTCCGAACGATAACCATCTCTAACCTCATATTTCACTATATTTTGATAAAATCATATCAAAATTACACTAGGTTTTTACTATGGATGCATACGAATACAGCGAATTACTCAAATCACTTACGATTAAAATGGACAATATTAAAAATATTGTAAAGCCGGATGTCTTGGAGGCGAGACTCAAAGAGATCGAAGAGATGCAGCAAGATCCTAATTTTTGGAACGATGCAGCCAATGCCGGTAAGATCTCTCAGGAAAAAACCAAAGCTGAACGTATTTTGGCTACCTATAACAGTGCCTATGATGCCGTCCATGATGCCAGTGAATATTTTGAACTATCTAAAGCAGAGAATGACGAAGAGACACTGGAGATGCTCTATGAAGATGCTGATAGCCTGCAGGAGAGTACCAATGCGCTAGAGGTACAGATGATGCTCAGTGGGGAACATGACGGTGCCAATGCCATCGTCTCCATACATCCGGGTGCCGGGGGTACGGAATCTCAGGATTGGGCCAGTATGCTCTACCGTATGTATCTGCGATGGGCAGAGAGACATGGCTTTAAGGTCGAAGGACTTGACTATCAGGCCGGGGACGAAGCAGGTATCAAAGATGTCTCTTTTATCATCAAGGGTGAAAATGCCTATGGTTACCTCAAAGTAGAGAACGGTATCCACCGACTGGTACGTATCTCTCCTTTTGACTCCAATGCCAAACGCCACACTTCATTCTCTTCCGTGATGGTTTCACCGGAGATAGATGATGACATAGACATCACCATCGAAGACAAAGACCTACGTGTGGACACCTACCGTGCTTCGGGTGCAGGTGGACAACATGTCAACAAAACTGAATCCGCCATCCGTCTTACCCATATACCGACAAATATCATCGTCCAGTGCCAAAATGACCGAAGCCAGCATAAGAACAAAGCAGCAGCCATGAAAATGCTGAAATCTCGTCTTTATGAGTATGAGATGGCTAAAAAACAAGCGGCATTGGATGGTGTGGAGAAATCAGACATTGGATGGGGGCACCAGATACGCTCTTATGTCATGCAACCCTACCAGCAGGTCAAGGACACAAGGTCTAACCAGGCCTTTACCAATGTAGATGCCATACTGGATGGTGACATAGACAAAATGCTAGAAGGTGTACTGATCACGCAAGCAAGATAGATACACAACTTCTTGCTACTTTTGTTCCTTGTCCTTTTTTTCCGTATATTTAGAGATCGTTTTTGTGATCACTAAAGCTGCGACAAAGGCCAAAAGTACCATAGAGGTCGTATAGAGTGCATGCATTAAATCTATTTTCATTTTTTCTCCTTGAGTATTTTATCTTCTATCTTATAGGCAACATCACAGCGTGCTTCCATGCTGTCATCATGGGTTACCAGTAAAAGCCCTGCTCCTGTCTCTTTTATGTAATGCAACAGTACATCCATCACCAGTTCAGCTGTCTCTTTATCCAAATTCCCTGTGGGTTCATCGGCAAAAATGATGCGAGGTTTTTTACTCAAGACCCTTGCAACAGAAACACGCTGCTGCTGTCCTCCGGAGAGTTCACCTATCTTTTGTTTCATCAATTCTTTGATCTCTAATTTTTCAAGTATGGCATCATCGATGTTCTCAGCACTTAACATACTGGCTACTTCAATGTTTTCCAGTGCACTCATGCCTTTAAAGAGATAATGGAACTGAAAGATGATCCCTATATCATAACGGCGCAATGCTTCGATCGCCTTGTCATCAAGGGTGTAAAGATCTTTTCCAAACAATGTCACGCTCCCTTTATCGGGTCTGATGAAGGTTGAAAATATATGTAAAAGCGTGGACTTACCGCAGCCGCTTCGACCAATGATCGCTGCACTTTGTGAGGGCTTTAATGAAAAGTTTACATCGTGAAATAAAAGGGTGTCAAACCCGTGGGAAATATTTTGTGCTTCCAATAAAAATTGGGACATCTGTTGCCTTTAAACTGTTTTACAAGTATGGATTGTTCCATTTCATGGCATATTTTAACATAATAATGTGATAGGTAGTTTGAGAGAAAGAGGAAAAATAGATAAACATCCGTTCAAGCTCTCAGCTTGAACGGAAAAAAGAATAAGGGTTGACCCTTATCCCATTTGTGCAGCAACTTCAGCAGCAAAATCTTCTTCTGCTACTTCAATTCCTTCACCCACTTCTAGTCTTACAAAATGTACGATATCTGCAGACCCACCAGCCGCTTTTGCTTTTTCTTGAACATATTCAAGCACTGTTTTGCTGTCATCCATTACAAATTTCTGATCAAGAAGACACTGCTCTTGGTCAAGTGTTGTATTGTCTGAGATAAATCTTTCGATCTTCCCTGGAAGGATTCTGTCCCAGATCTTTTCAGGTTTACCTTCAGCTTTAAGCTCTTCTTTGAGAAGTGCTTCTGCTGCAGCCATCACTTCATCAGTCAATTGGCTCATAGAGATATACTGAGGAATGTTCTTCAATGTCTTACCAAGTCTAGTAAGTTCTTCATTCTCTTTTTCGATAGCAATGATTCTACCTTTAGTCTCTTCTTCTACGAATGTAGGATCAAAATCTTTATAAGAGAGTGTACTTGGTGACATTGCAGCTGCATGCATTGCTACCTCTTTAAGTACAGGTGTCATTGCTTCAGCTGTCTGTGCAGAATCACATTTTGCTTCAATGATTACACCGTTCTGACCGTTAGAGTGAACATAACCGTTTACCGCAGTTGTTTCATCTCCCTCGATAAGTGCTGCTCTTCTTACATCAAGTTTTTCACCGATAATAGCAATTTGCTGAGAAAGATAATCAGCAAACGGCTCACCGTTGATCGTAGAAGCATTGATCGCCTCTGCATCTTTAAGATTGTTGTCAAATGCATGATTTACAACTGTATTCAAAAGTGCTTTAAATTTGTCATTTTGTGCAACAAAGTCAGTTTGAGAGTTGATCTCAACGATCACTGCTTTTTTACCTTCGACTTTTACAGAGATCGCACCTTCAGCAGCAACTTTACCTGCTTTTTTAGCAGCAGCACCCATACCCTGGTCTCTAAGCCATGCAACCGCTTTGTCCATATCTCCATCAGCTTCAGTCAATGCTTTTTTACAGTCCATCATTCCTGCATCAGTCATCTCTCTGAGTTTTTTGATATCTTTAGGTCCAAAGTTTGCCATGATTACGCTCCTGCCAATTCTTTTGCTTCAGCGATCGCTTCAGCTTTTACTTTAAAGTCTGCAGCTTCTTCTTCACTCATGTTAGCAATTTGCGCATATGTAGTGATCCCTGCTTCGATCAATTTTTCGTTACCTACTTTACCGATACCTGTAAGTTTTGTTAGATCATCAGCTTCAGTTGCTGCAGCTTCTTCAGATGCTGCTTCAGCCATTACTTCTGCTACTTCTTCACTTGTTGCTACTTCTTCAACATCTTCACCAGTCGCTTCTGCATATGCCGCTTTACCTTCGATGATCGCTTCAGCCATTTCTTGACAGAAAAGGTTGATAGAACGGATAGCATCATCATTTCCAGGGATTGGATAATCAACCATATCTGGATCACAGTTCGTATCAAGTGGTGCAACAACTTTCATACCAAGTCTTCTTGCTTCTTTCACAGCGATGTGTTCTTTCACAGAATCGATAACGAACATCATGTCTGGAAGTTTTTTCATGTGTCTGAAACCTTCGAGGTAAGAGCTTAATTTCTCTTTCTTTCTCTTAAGCATCAATGCTTCTTTTTTAGTCAAAAGATTGATCTGTCCAGTCTCTTCCATTTGCTCGATGATCTCAAGTTTTCTGATCGATTTTTTCATTGTTGGGTAGTTTGTCAACATTCCACCTAACCATCTAGTTGAAACGTAAGGCATACCACATCTCTCAGCATGCTCTTTGATCGCTTGTCTAGCTTGTTTTTTAGTACCTACAAAAAGTACAGTTTGCCCTTCAGCAGCTGCATCTCTTACGATGTTGTAAGTATATTTGAAGTATCTAAGTGTTTTTTGAAGGTCGATGATGTAGATGTTCTTTCTTGCACCGAAAATGAATTTCTTCATTTTTGGATTCCATCTTCTTGTTTGGTGCCCGAAGTGTACACCACATTCGAGTAGGTCTTTCATTGTTACCATAAGTTTCTCCTTGGTATATAATCATAATAGAACTTTCTTCTGTAAAAGCTCAGTTAAAAGCATATGCTTCATCACTAGGTTTGATCCGCTGTAGTCCTCAATGTCAATTCTAAATTTAGAATCACACAACCGTGCAAGGAATAACTACATGAGTATTTCCATTATCCTCTCGAATAAGGAGCGCGATTATACCGAAATAATCTTTAAATTTTTATAAAATGTAAGGGGAGAAACAAGAACAAGGGAAAACCTTGTCCAAAGTAGTATTATGCGTTTTGAAGCTCTTGGAGTTTAGCCTTTACAGCATCCACATGTTCTTTGACTTTCACTTTTGTCCAGGTTGCAGCGACTTTTCCGTCAGGGTCTATGATGAAAGTAGAACGTACCACACCCATATACTCTTTACCCATGAACTTCTTCAGCTGCCAAATGCCAAAAAGATTACAGAGTTCTTTCTCTTCATCTGCCAAGAGAGTGATCTTCAGGTCTTTCTTTTCGATGAAATTTCTGTGTTTTTTAGGAGAATCCGGGCTCACCCCTAAAACAATGGCATCCAAATCCGTGAAATCAGGAAGTGCTGCTGTGAAATCACAGGCTTCTGTCGTACATCCCGGTGTGTTGTCTTTTGGATAGAAATAGAGTACGATCCACTTTCCTTTAATGTCTCTAAAACAGATCTCTTCTTCATCCTGGTTGGGTAAACAAAAATCCGGTACTTGTGCGCCTACTTCTAACATACTGTATCCTTTATAATTTCTTTTTGGGTAGTATAACAAAATGAATCAAGAAAACAAACAAACCAAAGAAGAATTACTGGCAGATATAGAAAAACTGATCGCATACGGCAGAGAAGAGCCAACGATCAACCCAGATCTACTAGCATACTTGGAGATCGATGACCTGATCTCCACAAAGAAAAAGCTCCTCAAAAGAGTAGGCACACTCAGTGAAGAAGACAAAGCGTGGCTCCAACAGTTTAAGAAGTATGAATAACTACTAAAAGGGATCTATCTTTTTATTTAGAAGTCATACCTTAAACCAAGAGAAATAGCATTTAGATCAGGTACATCAGATTTAATAAGTAAACGTTGATAATCTAAAAAAAGACTCCACCCCCTACCTTGATCAGCATAACCGTCAAACGCTCTATCATAATTACCATTCTCTATCCTATCGCCTTCACGGTCAGAAAGATCATACTCTATGCCGGCACCCGCAGAGAACCCCCAGCCACTGTCAAAATAGTTTAACCTGGCACCGTTTCCCAGGTTTTCAGTATATCCATAACCAAGCAGCCCATAGAGATTGACTCTTTCACTTGCAGGATACTGTGGTTTAAGAAAAATTCCTGCATGTGCAAGCGGTGTCCCCCCAAAAGGACCTTCATCCAAAAAAGTATGTAGATATCTTGCTTCTATCCCCAAATATTGATTGTACTCATATCCACCTCTGACCATTGCACCATATGTCACATCTTCATATTCACATCCGGGTTGAAGATTACACCCACTAAGCTTTGCCCATACTACTCCTCCACCAAGATACCATGGTGAAGGATCGATCATCTCTATTGAAGCAACGGGTGTTGAAGCCAAAATCACTTCTTTACCTCCTGCAAAAAGTGTGGTACTTAAAGTAGTCGTCATCACAAACGATAAAATTACAATACCTTTCATCATTATGCTTCTCCCCTTTCTTCTTCTCTTCTTACAAAATAAAGTCCTGTCATCAGTGTCATCATAGCCAGGACTAACATACTTACTGTACCAAGTGCATCACCACTGTCTGAACTTTGCGAAGATGCACATTGTATATCTAATCTTACTGTTGCTTCTGCTACGTTACCATTGGCATCCGTAATGGAATATCTAAACGTATCTGGAGCATAATTATAATCAGGTTCTGGTGTATAAAGTATCCTTTGTCTGCCATCTACATCTTCCACAATTTCTACTGAACCGTGTGCAGGTTGCTCAATAATTTTAATGGTCACATCTCCATCATAGCTATCATTATCAAGTATATATATAGGCGTTGGACCATAGTGAGTAATTTTTATGACTCCATCATCTATTGCATCTATAGTTGAGGGGTAATATATGGTAATGGTTGCCTCATTACTTACATCTCCATTTGTTTCCCGTACTACATAGTTTATATTAGCCTCACCACTGAAATTAAAATCTGGTTCAAAGGTCACTGATCCATTCGTTTCTACTATCCACGTTCCCTCGTTAGGTACATATAATATATCTGTTTCATTTCCATTAGAATCGATCAAACGTACTGTTGTCGGGTCAAATGGGTCAGATGTATTTTGATCATTCGCTAGCACTTCTAAAGTTATCACTTCATTCAATTCTGCAGTTACATTATCATTATTGGCTACTGGTGGATAATTGATACTGATCTCTGATGTAGTCTCATTACCTTGTTCATCCTCTATCGTATATTCTATCGGTGTCGGATCACCTACATACCCATCTTCTGGAATAAAGGTCACTTCACCGGTAGTCTCATCTACAGACCATGTACCTTCTCCAGGAACTGTAAATCCTACGGTGTCTCCATCCGTATCTGTGATTATATTTGTTGCACCTGAAGGTGACGTAAGGGTTACTGTAGCGGAATCCAATGCAAAAGTACCGCTACTATCATTATTTACTATATCAATAATAACACTTTCACCTGTTGCTGCATTATATGTATCATCCGTTGATATAGGTGGCTGGATTGGCAATCCTGTAGAAGTTTCATCATCTGGTTCACCATCGTTATCTAGGTCATCATTTACAGGGTTTTGAGGATCATCTGAAGTATCATTGAGATCATTGCCATGTGAATCTTCAGCCATGACTATAGCCTGATTGATCACCTTCCCATCAATGATATCTTGCCACGTAACTGTATGCACTCCTGTAAAAGTTACAGTATCACTTTGCCCAGGTGCCAAACTAGCTATCGGACCACCTGTAATCACAGCATTGTCATCTGTAAGGTTCACATCATACAAGGTTACATTACCAGTATTAGTTACATTAAATTCATAACTAATAGTTTCTCCAACCTCTGCATAACCATTATTATTTTCATCTATAAATGTTCCAATTTTTTCTACACTGATACTTGGGTTCGATGTGTCTAAACCATTTGTGGTATCCACCACGGTCGGATCATCTTCTGTTGGTGAATTATCATCTGAAGTATCATTGACATCTGGTCCACTTGGTGGCGTACCTGTCACGAGCGCCTGGTTTGTCACTTGTCCCGCTGCAATGTCTGCAGCAGTAATGCTATGAGTTGCGGTAAAGGTGGTGTTGTCCCCTGTACCCGCTGCCAAGTCGATTGGTCCACCTGAAACTGTTGCATTCACATCCGTAATCGTGATGTTTGTAAGATCTACGTTCCCTGTATTGTTGACTTCAAAGTTATACGTGATCGTATCCCCTATCGTTCCTGTACCAGAAATAGAAGCCACTGTTTTGATCAAGCTGATACTTGGCATTGCAGTAAAGTCAACATACGGATTTAGATCCAACACAGTTCCACCTGCAGTAACTACTACTGATGTCGGGTTACTGTATCCTGTCAAAAGTGATAAAACAATGTTTGTTGTATCGTGTTGTATTGTCCAGTTACCTGCTGCTACTACTTTTGAAAAGTATCCTGATCCGTCTGTCATCACTGTGTAGAAGAATAAGGAATTACTTTCATCCGTGATGGTAACTTCAACATTTACATAAGGGATGTCCCCAGTATCAAATATACCATTGCTATTTTTATCTTCAAAAATATATCCTTCTATCAAACCATCTGCACCATCTATAACTGTGACATCTTCAGCTGTACTACTTAATTCATCATACTGTGTCACCGAAACATTAGCTTCACCTGTTATAGCGTAAACAGCATTTTGGTATGTTGCCGCTCCTACTGTATTATCAATCTGTGCTGTAAACTCGATCGTCACTGTTCCATTGGCAGGTACTGTTATCCCAGTCCATCGTGGTTGTGAAGGATATGTAGCATCTATTATTCCTATAGAACTTGTTGTGGTGTTATAAATAAATCCTGGTGGAAGTGTATCTGTTACATTGACATCGGATATATCGATAGCTAGTGTATTGGTTATAGTAATTGTATAATTCACATCTTCATTGCCACTTGCTGGTTGAAGCACTAAAGGTGTTGATGTACTCTTGGTGATTTTAAGCCCGCCAAATACTGTTGTGATCTCATCACTATTGTTGTTCTCTACATTGTCAACAATGTCAGTACTTACGATATTTGTAGTAAACGTATAACTTCCTGTCATTGATGGGAAAACAGTGATTTGGTAACTATCACTCTGATCTGGGACTACCGTTCCGATATTCCAGATCACACTTCCGCTGTCTCCTTTGGCTGGACTTAAATCTGCAGGTACTTCTGATGTGTAGTGCTCCATACCTGTAGGAATGGTCACTGTTAAGTTAACATCAATAGCATCAGAATCACCATGATTACGATAAACAACATTATAAATGACACTACCGATGATGCTATCACCCACATTCACTGTCACAGCATCAGTAAGTTCTATGGTTGATCCTATGATTGCTAGGATCTCTGTATAAAGCCCTCCGATCTTAATCACATCTCCAACTGAGAACTCTGACACATCATTAATCGTGATTGTTGTTGATGCCACTGCGTTTTGTTCTATTGTTGCTATAGGGTAAGTGCCGCTTGATGGACCTGAGATATCAACCGTAAGATCAATACCCGAATTTACTGTCACTACAGTAGTATCTAGATCACTCTGCGCATTGCTGGCAGAGATTGTTGCCGTAGCCAAGATCTCCGTCGTACCGCTTGGCATAATTTGAGCTATCATGGCATTAAAGGTAAATGTACCGCTAGAACCTGATGCCAGAGTATCCAGATCATAGATAATCTGATTGTTCGTACCATCAAAACTCACACCTGCAGGCAGAGATGCAGGGTCTATCACCGTATAATTTGGTGCAGGTATAACAATTTTAGTATTATTCGCATCGGCTGATCCTGTATTGTTATAATCTACCGTATAGGTGATCGTCTCACCCGGAATCTTCGTAGGTGCATCCGGTGAGATAGAGATATTGAGCACAGGGTTACCGCTCACCGTCACACTCACAGTATTACTTGTACATCCTGACACACTTGCAGCAGTACAGTACTCACTATCAGAAACAATAGCCGTGTTATCCAGTATCGTTACCCCTACAGGAATGCCCGAAGCAGATGTCCTCATCTTATAAGTTAGTGTAGCCACTTCACCTTGTGCTAAACTACTGATCGTCCAACTCAGATCAGGGCTATTGCTATCTGATGCTACTACAGTACCCGGACCATCCGTACTACCTGTAATGGAACCAACTACATAATCAAAATATATCTGTTGTGGGATCGTATCTGTTATAGTAATACCGGTGGCTTCTCCCCCGGTATTGACAACTTTCAGTATATAAGTCAGCGTCTCACCTGCACTCACATAGGTTTTATCTACTCTTTTACTTATAGTAAGTGAAGGCGACATAGTTGAGAGAGGACCTACACTTGTTTGAGCTGTATCATTGACATCCTCTGCATTGTCACTGCTTACTATAACAAAATTAGTCAAAGTACCTGATGCAGCAGCGTTAATCGTGGCATTTATAATAATCTGGCCACTACTACCCGCTAACACTGTACCGATATTAAATGTAGCTTCCTGTCCTACCTGGGAAGTTATCGCAGGTGTAGAGCCTGTGATGGTGACATTTGGCGGAAGGATATCAGTAATCACTGCATTGGTCACGTCTGTACCACTAATATTGGCATAATCAATCGTGTATGTTACAGGTGTATTTACACCTGCAGACACATTGGCGTGGTCAACTGTTTTAGCAATACTCATAGCAGCTGGAGCTGTTTTACAAAGAAGTGATCTGTTTTGTCTGTTATTGACATTAAATGAAAGTGTTGTAACTTTAGAGGAAGTCGCATTAATATCCCATAGTATTCGGTGTCCTGATGGGATATTGTATGGGTTGGTCACACTCATTAAGATCGTTTTATTTGAATTTCCGTTTGAACCTGCCGTTAACCCTGACTCTATCAGTGTTGTCGTACCATCAGCCGGGTTATAATCATACACTGCCACTGTAAAATCAACATTTGCAACAACTGATGATGTATAGTTTAAGAGGATTTCAAACCGGGTATAGTCAGTACTGTCAATAGTATTGGAGGCTGCAGGATCCATATAATATTTTCCAACATGTTCTGTAGAATTATTGGCACTGAAGGTTACATTATGCTCAGTCGGTGCGTTAGTGATCGAACTTTGTGCCAATAACTGGTTACCTGCACTTCCAACATCCCCGGTGATATCCGTATAGTAAAATGCCTGACAGGTTTCACTGTCAATTCCCACATTTTTATGGGCATCCACTGATCCTCCTCCAGCAGGCCCACTCCATGACAACACTGCTTCATTTCTAGCAGGGTTTTCCCCTGTAAATACGCCCGTAACCAAAGCATCTTCGGTTGCCTCCGTCGTAATGGTTACGCTAGCTGTAGTACCTGCCGTTACAGAACCAAGGTCCCAAGTATACGTCCCATCTCCATTATCTGTTGCAGAAGGGACAGATGAGATATAAGTCATACCTACGGGCAGTGTATCAGTGAGTGTCACTCCTAGAGCATCAGCATCTCCGTAGTTGGTATACGTCAATGTATATTCAACATTATTATTTAAAGCAACGAAGTCTACATCAGATGTTTTTTCTAATGTAAATGCCGCCACAGGTATATCCACACCGATCTTACTCTCCGCAGTTTTGTTGACATCTGATCCATCCGGTGCAGTGACAGTAAGTATTGCTGTATTCAGCAGTGATGTAGTGCTGTACGATGCATCTACCGTAACATTCATCTCAACCGAACCGCTTTCAAATGCTTCTAGGGTACCAAGAGGTATGCTAATGATACTCCCCATTCCAGAACAGTCTATATTTGCCCCGCCATTGATCGAGTAGGTATTACAACTTGCATCAGCAGGCAATGTATCGTTAAGCTCTGCACCCGTCACCACGATACTGGAGTCATTGGCATAATCCAAGGTATAAACTAAACTTTCACCTGGTGTTACAAAATAACTGCTTGGTGTTTTAGAGAGAGATATCCTAGCACCATCCACTTGTATAGGGACAGGATCACTCAACAAAGTTCCATAACTGGTCTGAGCATAAGCGGTATTGGTATACGAACCTGATGTTATCGTTGATTGGGCAGTAAATATGAGCTTGATCTGACTACCGTCTAAAATTGTCTCATTAAAATGCCAACTGATCGTACCTTGCTCTCCAACTATAGGAGAAGCACTCATAGCAATAGGAACTCCATCATACTCAAGGCTAACTAAGCTTTTATAGCTAAAGCCATTTGGAAGTACATCCGAAATTTGAGATACTTCTAGATTAAACCCTGTAGAGTTATTGATATCAATCGTAAAATTGATATCTTCACCGGCAAGAATGTTTTCCACAGAAGCATACTTTTCAATCGTAGGTGCAACTCCACAGGTATTGACTGCAAGTGATATACTCTTCACACCAGTGATATCGGGGTTTGCATACCAAATTTCATTTCCATCAGTATAGGCTGCTCCTGCGGCTAAAATGGATGCATTTACCTCTGCTTCAGAAAGATATGAGAAAGTACGATTCACCTTAGCACTGGTATTCATATCATTATCAACTAGGGTAGGATCATCGATCGTCTGTACCCCTATAAGATACTGTCCTTTGAAAAGTTCTGTAGAGTTCCAATTTACCATCCAATCTGTAAAACTCGTTCTTATAGCTGGAGCTAGTATCTGAGTCCATTCATTTCCATCATTGGCCACACCATCACCGTTGTCATCTCTATAGTAGAAAAATATGACATCACTTACGGAGGGGACAGCTTCTCCATCCACAATAGCGATCACATCTTTGACTTTTGCGGTTAAAACAGTCGGGTTACACCCACTTGCGCCGATATCATCCACAATCGGTTGTTCGTATGGTTCTTCCTTATTAAAGCTGATATAGTCGCCAAACGGTGCTTCTTTATTCGGATCTGCGATCCATTCCGCATTGATAGCACAGTCTTTTTGAAAAGGGTTGTTCAAACTGTTGGCGGTACAGAAGATCATTGATATAGGTGATTCTCTTGTGAGTTTTGGTCCTCCAAATCTGCTTGCATCTATAAGTGCTACAGGTATTTGGTAATCAATATAATATTCCGTACAAGGAGAAGACACACTCACTGAGGAACGTGTCGTTCCGTAATCCCAGACCGTTTCATCTGAACCATTCGGCCAATTTACATCAGCCACAGCAGTTCCATTATGAAAATTTAGGATTTTGTCATCCGTGCCAACAAATGCAGTAGGATTATGTCCGATCAGTTGAATGTTTGGGTCTGCTGTGTAGTCAATAGATTGTGTTGGGATATCTCCGTAAATACCGAAAATCATATCAATCGGTTCAGATGGACTTCCTGAAGAACCGTCAAGATGCGCAGCCACATCACGGATACCATCACCATCTATATCAAACAGAACTGTCCAAAGTGCTGAATTCCAGGCATCTCCAGAGCTATATGCCCCTGTATTTGGTCCAGTTGCATAGGTATTGGCTATCTGCTCCACTCTCCAACGGAACATAATGACATCTTCTTCGGGTGTTGCACCTTGACGTAGAAAATAATACACACTTGGCTGGGCCGTGTCTACACATGATGACGCGACATTGACATAGTTTTGGGGAGCAGTACCGCCGTTAGAAGGGTCTTGGGTACGTGCATCATTGATGTCATTTCCAAAACGGCTATAGGGTTTCCACTCATTCTCTGCCGGCCAGGATACAGGGGCATAATGCGCACCGGTGATATTACTATCTACATGGGGAGGAAAAGGATCTGCACTCAGCGACAATGAAAAAAATATGCATATAAATAATGAACTGAAAAAAGTGTATAGAGCGGATATAGCCTTCATAGAATCACCTGTAGTAATGTACTTAGGTAACCCGGCTATCTGTTACATAGAGAATTTATCTTATATTATCCTGTGATGCAACCCGACTTTCTTTTCTCAGACCCGTGGCTTTCCGTCCTACCCTCACGAATAGTTTGGCTTTTATCATAATTTTTTAAATTATAATCAAATAAATTTAATTTATAGGTATTTTGCACTACATGATGAACACTTTTCGCTAAGTTACACAATAATCAGGTTGATATCACACCTTTCATTACAGACTTTTTCTAAGACCAATGATGCCAAAACTGGGGAGATAATCACTATGCTCTTTTCGAAAGGGAAAGAGAAGAAGTTTTAATAAATGTAATAAATAATCCCAATCCTACAGCCATTAATAATAGATTCCCCATAAGATCGTGTGACCAATAAAAATTTTCCCTACCTGCCTTTTGCTCTACAAAATATACGACCAATAAAATACGAAAAACATTGACCAGTGTAAATACCGTATAACCTATCATCATCCAATATATTTTGTGCAATAGAGTGGAAGGGTATGCGAAGATAGATGCAAATAAAAATAGTATAGGTACCAGCCCATTACATGCTTGGTTAATGATGATTTTATAGTGTGGATTTATCCAAATATCAATACCTTGAAGTTGACCTGGTGCTAAAAACATCTTTAAAAAGAAAACGGTCAGTTTTGTTTGTTCTTCATTGACTAACTTAGACAATAAAGAGGTATCTGCATAAAACAACGTAAAAAGAATCAACAAATATAGAAAATATAAAGCTATAAATCGTTTCATTTATCTCCTATAACATTAGAATGCATATCGGTTCTATATTATGATTATGTTCTGATAATCCCTCTATTCTCTTAGATCTATCGACCTGTCAAACTCGATATTATATTTTTTAAGTATGGCACCCTGTTTTTCTTGCGCTTCATTTCTGTCGATGATCACTTTCACCCCGTCATTGTCTTCTATAACAATATAGTCACTTTTTGCAGCTTTCATCTTTTCGTAAAACTCTTTAAAGTCTTTAAAGGGTTCTCCATTTACCTTATCTATAGGCCACATTGCAAAATCATTGTCTCCCCTGCTCATATCTGAAGCCAATACTTTAAGCAGGACCACCACTTCGCTTTTATCTTCTTCCTGCCATTTTCCTGCCAAATAACTGAGCAGTAAACGATTTCGGTTTGTCGATACAATGAGGTTTCTGGTAAGCGGAGAAAAGACATATCCACCGTACACAAAATACCTTGGCATCGTATCATAACGGGTTGTCTTGACCAGATACATATCGTCAGCAACGTACTTTAAAGGTGCCTCAACCTGTATATGTTTCTTATCCCGGATGATATCAAATTTCACTTTCTCACCCATTTGATACGCATCTACAAAATGCTGATAATGGGTAAACTCATGTTTTCTAAACTCTACCGTACCGTCATTTTCAACATTATGCCCGTCTACCGCTGTTAAGATATCACCCTCTTTGAGTAATCCCGCAAGCGGTGAATGGTACACCACTTTTGCGATCAGTACGCCACTAGTATGGTCATCAAGCCCGTAGTAGCGCCTTATGGCAGGATTTTCCAGTTTTTGTGTACCCAGGCCTAGATCTGCAAATCCGTCATACTTTTCATCCTTCATATCTTCTATGAAATGTTTGACTATATTCACAGGTACAAGATATCCGATATTCTGGGACTTACTGATCATTTGCATCACCACACCGACGATCTTTCCGTTAGAGAGTGCCGGACCGCCGGAATTCCCGGGATTCACAGCAGCATCAACCTGCACGGCTAGAAAAGACTCCCCGCTGTGTGCATAGGTGTGGTGCTCGACCCGTGAAACCACCCCGATCGTTGCGGAGAGCGTACTTCCTCCCATAGGATAACCATAGACAACAATTTTTTGTTCCACTTTTGGAAGTGAACCGAATGTCAGTGGTGTGACCCCTTCAAAAAATGCGCTATCCTCTACTTTCAAGAGTGCGAGGTCTGCCTGATGGGAGACCGCATGTACTTTGGCAATATAGCGTTTTCGCTCTCCATAGCGCTGTACCTCTATAAAGGATTGATTGGCTACCACATGCGCATTCGTAAGGATATACCCGCCCTCTATAATGGCACCGGAACCTGTACTGCTGCGCATGGAACTGTTCCAAGGTTCTTGGTAGTTAGGCACTTTTGCCACGGTATAGATCTTAACGATCGCTTCTTTGGTACCGTTCAGCTGTTGTGCATTTGCAGCTACAAAAAGTGTACTTAGCACTATTGCCCATAATATTCTCATACTGATCCCCTAAAATTCTTCTGCATCTATACAGTGTATCTTTCGTTTGATTGCCTCTTTTGCCATCAGACCCGATGCATTTTCAGAGAGTAGATTTTTGTCTTCATCATAGACTCTTGCAGAACATACACCACAACTTGGGCTTCTGTCTTTACCAATGAAGAGCTCCAGTTCTGGATGATTTTCAAAAAACGCTGTAGCATAAGCAATGACCGGTGCAGAAAGATCTTCTCCACTTACATTGGATAAAGCCCTGTCACCCTCTTTCGTTCGGATAAGATCCATGGTGGGACGAGGTGTCCCAAAAGCAAAATCTTCAGGACAAAAAGGGATAAGCTCCATGCCCTGAAGCTTTTTTAAAAGCGCTTCATCTTTATTGTCCGTAGCATCATATCGACATTTTTCACCTAAAAGACAAGCGGAAATTGCGACCTTTTTCATCATTAAAATACAAAGAGCAATGCATAGACCCATGCACCTGTCAACATGGTGAGGATAATTCCTATAAACGTCCGTTGCCCATCTACTTTATGTGATTGTGAATAGAGTCCGGGAAGTGTTGATTGTTTTTTATAACGATTTCCACGAGACAGTGTGATGATCCATAGTACCAATGTCACGACCGAGATCATAATATGAAAAATAAGCACATACAGAAGGTAATCATGCGATACAGAACTCCCTTCCATCAGGTTTTTATACCCACCCTCCATACGGACACCGTACTCAAAAAAACCTACTACAAGTACAGAAACGATAAAAAGAAGTTTCTGCACCTTTTCATGTGCAGTATAGTTCTTTTTCTTTGCAAGCATGATCGCTCCGAATATGAGAAAAGGCAGCAAGGCAACAATGACGGATACGATATCCATAAAGAGTGGTGCTCTTGTTCCTAAAAAACCTGGTTGAAACATAACATCCATAAAGATCCTTTTTAATTTTTATTCTTCTTTAAATTGCGTATAACAATATCACAATCGAGCTAAATTTCATGAGCTAAAAGCAGTGCTCAACCCTAACAAATAACCACTGATTTGATCTCTGTGAACTCTTCAAGTGCCCACTTCGGACCTTCTCTTCCTACACCTGAAAGTTTTGCACCCCCGTAAGGCTGTACATCAAAACGAAGTGTCGGAATGTCATTGACCACTACACCCCCGCACTCTGCATCTTCTATAAAGCGCTGTGTGATTTTGAGATCATTGGTGAAAATAGAGAACTGTAATCCATACGGTGAATCATTCATTTTCTCCACGGCCGTTTCATAGTCAGATACCGCTACCAAACTGACGATAGGGGCAAAAACCTCTTCACAGATGATCTTCATATCATCCGTGACATCCCCCATCACTGTCGGAGGGAATATCCCCTCTATCTCTTCACCACCCGCAATGACTTTTGCACCTTCATTTTTGGCTGATGCGATCCATGACTTCGCTCTCTCTCTGGACTCATCATCTATCAGTGGTCCCATAAAGGTATCTTCTTCGTAAGGTGAGCCTACTTTCAGTTTCTTTGTCTCTTGTGCAAGCAACTCTGCAAACGCATCATACACCTCTTCATTCACATAGATACGCTGAAGAGAGATACATACCTGTCCCGAGTTGTAAAAAGCACCAAACGCACAACGTGCTGCTGCAAGCGCCAGGTCTGCACTTTTATCGATGTAGGTTGCGGCATTACCGCCCAGTTCAAGGCTTACCTTTTTGATCCCCGCCTGTTTGGTAATAATGTTTCCTACAGGGACTGAACCGGTGAAACTGATGACCCTTGGAATATCACTCTGTACCAACGCCGAACCTACCTCGGCATCACCATAGACGACAGAGAGCGCATCCTTAATGGCATGTTCTGAATCCACAAAAAGCTTTGCGAACATATAGGCTGTCATCGGTGCTTCGGGGGTAGGTTTCAATACCACTGCATTTCCTGCTCCCAATGCCGGTGCTATTTTGTGTGCTACAAGGTTAAGAGGAAAATTAAACGGTGTGATACACGCTACTACCCCGACAGGTTCCCGTTTGAAATAGGCCAATGTTTTCTTTCCGCTGGGCATTATATCTGTAGGAAGTGTTTCTCCCGAAAGGTTTGCAAGTTCCATCGCTGTGATCCTGATCGTTTCAACACATCTCTCTACCTCAATACGTGAAAATGCGATGGGTTTTGCTACCTCTTTAGCCAACATCAAAGCAAAGGCTTCTTTCTCTTCTGTCAGCCTTTTAGCCACATCCTCCAGCCATGAGATACGCTGAGACAATGGCGATCTTGCAGCTTCTTTACTTGCAGCTTTGGCAATCTTGAGTGCTTTAAGCGTATCCTCTGCATCACAAACAGGTGCAGAACTTACAACTGTACCATCAAAAGGACTCTTACGTTCCTGTTGTACTTCTTTGTTCTCTTGGGTGGAACCAAAAAAGATTTTTGCTTGTGCTATAGTTGACATGATATATACCTTCTTTCTGAAATTATTTGATTATAACAAATTGGGGATAAAAGGTAATGGAGTTTTGCTATATTTCATTTTATATGACGTCAAGAATCACCGTTACAGTAACCATTTCCAAGTTAGGATCAAACAGAGAAGAGACGTAAACGCCGATCGTTACCTTATAAATCGGAAACACCCTATCTTTTAGGCACCAATCTGTTTATTTCGTGGAGGAATACACATTTTTCATACTATTGGTTTCAATGATCTCCTCGAGAGCACTTGCATCAATAATGGTGACGACATGCTCTTCTATCGTGACAATCTTCTCTTTTTTGAGTTTTGTGAGGATACGTGAAAGGGTCTCCGGTGTCATATTAAGGATAGACGCAATTTCATTATTTTTAAGGCGTTCAAAAATAGATGTATTGTTAAGCAGCGCATCGGCTATCTTCGCTTCTGAAGAGTATATCGTCTCTTTGTGCAGTAACTCTACCAAGATATTCATTCGCTTTAGCAGAGAGGAGATCAAAGAGAGTGCGAAGTCCGTATTGTGCAAACAATCATAAAGTTTATCCACCCGAAGCAGTCCCATGGTACCATCGGTCACAAATTTACACGTTGCATGGAAAGGTATGTCTCCGAGCACGGGAAAAAGTGCGATCATTTCAGGCGCCGCAAAATTATGCATATGTATCTTGGTGCCTTTGGGACTTGTTTTAAAAAGCTTTACTCTCCCCTCAAGCAAGATATACAGGTATTCACTCTCATCTCCTTCGTAAAAAACAATGGAATCCTTCAAGTAGTGCCGCACAAGCATTTGTTCCTCTACGGATTTCAGCTGTTCTTCCGTAAGTTCGGAAAATAGTGGTATCTCTTTAATGGTATGCATGCGTTTATTCCTCTGCATTGGAATCATAATAAGTATACCATATCCATTTAATCAAATAAATTGATCCTGTGTACAGGTATAGACACTGATATTTTCATCTCCAAACCACCTTCAGGGCATTTGAAATGCGTGCTGTATCCAAAGGCGCCTTCGCTACTTGAATCTTTCCGATCGTATTTTCTGTAAAGACAAAAGGTTGCAGATAATACGTACCACCGTATCCTCTTTTGACCAAGTCATTCATGATCCTGTTGATCTCCTCTGCTCTTAACAGATCGCTATGTACTGTTGTCCTTACCTCAAAAGCGAACTCTTTACGTATCAAAAAATTGAGCGTCCTGGAAAAGTTGTCAAAATGTTTATCTTTTGTGATCTCAAGATATTTCTCCTTGGGTGCTTTGTAATCAAGTGCGATATAATCAACCAGGCTGTTTTCTACCAATAGTTGGACCATTTCTGGATTTAATCCATTGGTATCCAGCTTGATTTTAAATTTCAACTCCTTGATCCTTTTACAGAAGAGTGCCAGATCCTTATAGAGTGTGGCTTCTCCCCCGGATAGCACAACCGCTTCAAGGAGCCCTCTCCTGCTTTTCAGAAATGCCAGGGCCTCCCCTTCATCCATATTCCCTTCTCTCAAGACGATATCTTTATTGTAACAGTAGACGCAACGCATATTGCACTTGGAGAACCAAAAAATAGCCGCTAAATGATCCGGGTAATCCAGCACTGTAAAGGGCGTGATATCATACAGAGGTTTATGCGACATAGTTCTTTGATGCTTTTTGAAGAAAAAACTTTCTCTCCTGGTGCTCACCTTTTTTACCGATATTAAAACTCTCAACCGGTCTATGATACCCCATGACTCTCGTATAAACAATACACTTTGTTCTTTGTGCCTCATGAACATGAAGCATTTTTTCATTTTTCATCTCTTTCCTCCTGTAGGAATAAAAATTTCTCTACGCATGCTGTTGCATTACGTACCAGTATGTCAATCTCCTCTTTGCTTGCATCGTCTATGTGGATACCGCAAATGACCAAGAGATCTTCTCCCATTCTATCATAAATGATATTTGCCGTCTTCTCTGAGACAATATGATCTTTATGACCATTTTTGATCATCGTTTTCAGATGCCTCTTAGATTCTATCAATGTTGCCGAACCGATATGCTCCTCCTCTCCTCCTGTGATGATCACAAGCCTGTCCTTGCCTATTTTGTGAGACTTTAACCTAACGCTATACCGTCCTTCTCCCACGCTGATCATCAAGACGCCTTCCACAATATCTCATCATCGCATTTGGGGCAATACTCATGTTCACCGGAGAGATAACCATGTTTCTCACAGATAGAAAATGTCGGTGTTACAGTGATATACGGCAGTCTAAAATTACCAATAACATTTCTCACCAATTTTCTCGCTGCCTCTGCAGAGTTGATCTTCTCTCTCATATACAGATGCAATACAGTCCCTCCCGTATATTTGCACTGCAGGTTATCCTGCAGCATCAATGCTTCAAAAGGATCATCCGTATGAAATGCAGGGATTTGGGAAGAGTTGGTATAGTAATTGTTCTCTTTCGTCCCCGCCTGGATGATGTCATCAAACCTTTTGGCATCCTCTTTGGCAAACCTATAGGTTGTTCCCTCCGCAGGCGTTGCTTCGAGATTGTAAAGGTTCCCTGATCTCTCCTGGAACTCTTTAAGCTGTTCTCTCATGACATCCAAGACCCGCATAGCCATCCCTTCCCCGAATTCGTCAGCTATCGTATGTGTGTCATTGGAAAAATTTCGCACCATTTCATTCATCCCGTTGACCCCGATGGTAGAGAAGTGGTTATTGAATCCCGGAAGATACCTTGCCGTATAAGGGAAAAGGCCCCTATCATACATCTCTTGAATGAATATCCTTTTCTTCTCAAGGGTTGCGTAGGCATGTTCCATCAGTCTGGTAAGCTTTTCAAGAAGTTTCTCTTCATCTCCCGCATAGAGGTATCCCAATCGTGCCATATTGATCGTCACAACGCCTATACTTCCGGTCATTTCGGCACTACCGAACAATCCTCCTCCCCTTTTAAGAAGTTCACGAAGATCCAGTTGTAGCCGACAGCACATACTTCGTACATGTCCGGGCTTATACGCTTCTTTATTGAGGGTGCGTTCACCCTTTTCATTTCTTACATACTGGCTGCCGATAAAGTTTTGAAAATAAGAAGACCCTATCTTTGCAGTATTTTCAAAAAGGATATCTGTATTTTCCCCATACCAGTCAAAATCTTCTGTAATATTTACCGTAGGAATAGGGAAAGTAAAGGGTTGTCCACTCTTGTCTCCTTCTGTCATCACTTCATAATAGGCTTTGTTGATAAGATTCATCTCGGGTTGAAAATGGCGGTATGTCATACCCTCCAGAGACTGAATGCTTTCATCTCTCTGTGTGGCACGCTCCATTAAAGCTTCGTCATTCAAGCCTGCAAACAGATGCTGCTGCTTTCTCGTGGGTATTTGGTCCTTCAGGTCATCAGGGACCGTCCAGTCAATGGTAATGTTCGTAAAAGGGCTTTGACCCCATCGTGCCGGCACATTAAGATTGTATACAAAACTTCTTACCGCTTTTTTAATCTCGTCATAGGAGAGTCCGTCTTTGAACACATAGGGTGCAAGATAGGTATCAAACGAGGAAAAAGCCTGTGCCCCGGCCCATTCACTCTGCAAAATCCCCAAAAAATTTGCCATCTGCCCCAATGCTTCCCTAAAATGTGCAGGAGCTTCACTCTCCACCCTGCCTCTGACCCCGTTAAACCCCTCATCCAAAAGTACCCTCAGACTCCAACCTGCACAATATCCGGTCAAACAATCCAGATCATGGATATGATAATCCCCGTCCCTGTGTGCATATCCCTCTTCTTTGGAGTAGATCGTGTCCAGCCAGAAATTGGCTATCACCTTGCCTGCTGTGTTATTGACAAGCCCGGAATTGGAGTAACCCGTATTGGAGTTGGCATTGACCCTCCAGTCGGATTTATCGATATACTCTTTAATGGTCTGCGTGGAATTGATATAGGTCGTATCCTTGTCCAGGCCCAATATTTGTTCTCTTTGGATCTTGTGCATATGCCGATAGAGCATAAATGACTTCATCACTTCAAAATGCTGATGTCTATAAAGCACTTTTTCTATGAAGTCCTGAACCTCTTCGACGCTGATATCATCTCTGTTTTTTATCGCACCCATCAACTCTGTAAAAACGCTCTTATCATAAGTCTTCACTTCACTTTTAAATGCTTTTTTGATCGCATCCTCAATCTTAAAAGGTACGAATTTCTGGGAACTACCATCTCTTTTTATAATCGTTTTTATCATACATATATCTCCTAATAGTGGTGCAATATCTGTATTATAGTTAAAGCTGCGCCCCAATTGTTTGATACCCATCAAGAAATGAATGATTATTCATACAATGGTAAGACTTTCATTATTTTTTGATTCAGATCAATAGATTTATGTCAGATCTATGCTATGTGCGCGTGTGAACTACTTTTGCCATATCAACCAATCTTTTTGCATACCCGTACTCATTATCCTGCCATGCTGAAATCCTGAGTAAATTCCCTTCAACAAGAGTGGTAAAAGGAAGGTTGATAACGGCGCTGTGAGGGTTCATTATATAGGCATCTGACTCATTGGGGTTTTGTGTCGTATCGAGGACATCGCCATAGGCAGATCTTATCTCTGCTTCGAGAAGCTGATTCACCTCTTCTTTTGTATATCTGCCTGTTAACATGATATGCAGATCATAGAGCGTAGTACTGGCAATAGGGACCCTTATACTTTTGGCGTAGAGCTTCTCTGTGAGATGTGGAAAAAAACGGGCTGTCGCCTCAGCTGCACTGCTCATAAGAGGTATGATATTCTGCGTTGCGGAGCGTGTCCTGCGTATATCCTTTGAGTAGTGTTTTGCATCAAGCAAATTCTGATAACTCGTATAACTATGATACATACTCATCATAGCGCTTTGGATACCGAATGATTTATCAAGTATCTGAAATATAGGTACGATTGCATTGGCTGAACAGCTGGAGTTGGAAATAATAGGCTCTTTACTATACTCCTTATGGTTCACACCGTATATATACGTCGGGGTATTATCTGTTACGGGCGTAGAGATAATCACTCTATTCGCACCGTTTTGAATCCAGGGTACATTAGATTCCGTCGTTAAGAACATGCCGCTGCATTGTAAAACAACATCTACATCTAAAGCTCTTATACGCATGCTTTCAGGGTTAGGTTCACAAAAAAGTTTGACCGTTTGATCTCCGATGACAAGACAATCTTCCTGAACACGCATATCATGATCAAGTGGGCCATAGATCGAATCATATTTTAAAAGGTACGCCATCTGTTCAAAACTATAAATGTCGTTGATGCCCACCAGCGTAAAACTACTATCTTCAAGTATGATACGCGCAGCACTTCTGCCTATACGTCCGAACCCATTGATAAAAATGCGTATCTTCTCAGCATTCATGAGTGATGGAATCCTATTAAGCCAAGCATCTATTACTGCACTTCCTTACCAATACTGATTCTTCTACCGAGAACAACATTTTGATCATTTTGCATAGCAAGCATTATAATTAAAAAAAGATCCTCTGCAATTGATCAGTATCAAGTTTTGCTACTTATTCGATCCCTTTTCGCGCCAATGGGATAAAATCATATATTATTTTTTTGAGAGAAAACTATAAACTCCCAATGACATGATGATCAGCGCGATACCCAGAATAAGATAGAGTGCATGTACCATCTGCGAATAATCATGCAGGGCGATCTTAAAGACTACCATCAATGCTTCGATAGAGAGTGCAATAATGATCGCAATGGAAAATTTTGTGAGGACATTTGCATCTTCATCTGCTTTGCTGTAATTTTTGAAAAAGACCTCTCTTTCCAATATCGTCTTGGCCAGGTCAAAGATGGCAAGTCCCAGAGTGAGTGCAACGATAGGTTTAAAGAGTGAATCAAGCGAGAAATTTCTTTCCAACAAGATACTTGAAGCATATCCCACCAATGCATACATAATGGCAAAAAAAGCAAAGGCCATGAGTGAAAAACCTACGGCTTTATAGAAGAACTGTGTAAAATTATTGAACGCCGGATTGAGTTCTACAAGACCAAGTCGCCCCAGTAACCCTGAAAGTGTAAAATCGATAAAAATGTACTGATCCTCTTCTTTTTTCATCACTGTGATACAGGTATGCCCTGTTGCCGAACTGATGTAGGGGGTACTGATGGAAAACTCTTCATCCCTTTGCATCACTTTTGTACTCATATAGGCCCTGTTCTTACCTGCTTCCGATACCTCTGTTTTATATCTGGAAATATTTGGAGAAGTTTGTATAAAGTCCTTATCCGTGACATAGAGCAGTTCCATGGAAGGAAATGTTTGAAACGTCTTTTTATAATTCTTTGATCTCCCCGTTAAGATCGATCCATTGTTTCTTAACGTTGTCATAATAAACTTTTCAATATCTTCCTGGTTTTCTTGATAAACTTCAATAAACTCTTTCATTCATCTGTACCTTTATATTTAGTATATATTTATTCTACAAGTATACCACGAGAATCATCATATGAGATGTGCCTTCTGTATAGTTATTACTCAATATCATCTACAGATACACACTATACATCATAAAAAATTGCACCTGACTATCGACGAAAGATGCATGACGATCAACCATCGCATAGACCTAAGGATTAGATAACCCACGATTAACAACAATTTGGTTAAAATAATTCATTAATTTTGACTACCCTAAAGTAGTTCTCGGAGCAAATAACAATGAACAAATCAAAATACATCTGGATGGATGGCGAATTCACACCTTGGGATGATGCCAAGGTACATATACTTACACATACACTACATTACGGAAATGGTGCCATAGAGGGGACTAAAGCCTACAAAACAGTGGATGGAAGATGTGCTATCTTTAAACTCAAAGAGCATACGCAAAGACTTCTTAACTCATCAAAAATGACACTGATGGATGTACCATTTACAGCAGAGGAATTGAACGCTGCACAAGTAGAACTTTTACAAAAAAATGAACTCTTTAACGGTGCCTATATCAGACCGCTTGTGTATCTTGGGTATGGCGTGATGGGCCTTTACCATAAGGACTGCCCTGTCAATGTCTCTATCGCTGCATGGGAATGGGGTGCCTATCTTGGTGAAGAGGGTCTCAAAAAGGGTGTGCGTATGAAGATCACTTCTGTCACAAGAACACCGAATACCTCGGGTATGGGTAAAGCCAAAGCAGTTGCAAACTACCTAAACTCACAAATGGCGAAATTTGAAGCGGTGGAAGCCGGATATGATGAAGCACTGCTCAGAGATGACCATGGATACATCGCTGAAGCATCTGGGGCCGCTTTCTTCATGGTAAGAGACGGGGTACTAATCTCTCCTCCTAGTGACAACTCGCTGGAGTCCATCACACAGCAAACGATCATAGACCTGGCTCATGATATGGGTATCAAAGTGGAAAGACGCCGCATCACCCGTGAAGAGGTCTACATCGCTGATGAAGCATTTTTAACGGGAACTGCTGCCGAAGTCACACCGATCCGTGAAGTGGATGCACGTCAGATCGGTATAGGTTCAAGAGGGCCTATCACTGAGAAATTACAAACAGCCTACTTTGATGCAGTTGCAGGTAAAAACCCTGACTATATTAAGTATTTAACCTATATTAACTAAATAAGGATATAGACATGCCAGCAGACATGAACGACTATTTTAAAAAGAAGAAACCGAGCAACAGCTCAATGAACAACAGTAGCAGCGGTGGTGGAGGTGGAAGAAACTTCGAAAACCCACTCAGCAATATGGGGAAAGGTGCACCTTGGATGTTTATCATCGTTGCACTGGGATTTGCCCTTTTTGTACTGAAACCATTTACGATCATCAACTCCGGTGAAGTAGGGATCAAGATCAATACGGGTAAATTTGAAGAGAAACCTCTTAATGCAGGACTGCACTTTTTTATCCCTGTACTGCAAAAGATCATTCCGGTCAATACACGTATCCGAATGATCACATACTCTGATGTAAGAACCGGTGAGCTGGGTGATGCCTACAGAAACCTTGAAGGCGGGCTCAAAAGAAACCCGGCGATCACAGTACTTGACAAAAGAGGATTGACCGTCAACATAGATATCGCGGTACAGTACAGACTCAGAGCGGAGACTGCACCGGCTACTATTGAAAGATGGGGTGCAAGCTGGGAAGAGAAGATCATCAACTCTAAAGTCCGTGAAGTGGTACGTGACGTAGTCGGACGTTATACGGCTGAACAGCTTCCTGAGATGAGAAACGAAATTGCAGCTGCTATCGAAACAAAGGTCAAAGAGAGTGTTGATTCACTTGATGACAAACCGGTGGTACTCTCTTCTGTAGAACTAAGAACAATCAACCTGCCTACAAAGATCAAAGATCAGATCGAAAGAGTGCAGATCGCAAAACAAGAAGTAACCATAGCCGAGCAGCAAAAAGAGAAAGCGAAACAAGAGGCACAAAGAAAAGCAGAGATCGCTAGAGGTGAAGCGGAGAGAAACCGTATCGAAGCACAGGGTGAGGCAGACAAGATCCGAATCGAAGCAGAAGAGCAATCCAAAGCCAACAAACTGATCTCTGAATCACTTTCACCGCAGCTTATTCAACTGGAGCAGATCAAAACACAGGCGAAATTCAATGAAGCGCTTAAAGTCAACAATGATGCACAGATCTTCCTTACACCTGGCGGGGCAGTACCGAACATATGGATCGATGCAAAAGGTAAAAAACAACAGACCGTCTCTGCGCAACAGTAAACCTATTTGCCACGGGTTTTTCCCGTGGTTATCTCTTCTTTTTTATAAACCTACTCACACGTTAATAGATCGCATCATGCCACTGTACCAGTGTCACTCTATACCCTTTTGTAACCGGCAGTACTTCATGTGAAAAATAGGGGTTGCTAGGAAAGATCACCATATCCCCCGCATCAGCTTTGATCTTTACAGGCTCACCTTTTTCATCATAGAGGTAGTTAAAGAGCAACTCTCCCCCGCTGAAACCTTCGCTTTCTTCTTGGGCATTACTCTCATGAGGGGTTGCAAAGAGTACGGTTGTAAATTTTCGTTCCGGTGCGACACATTTGAAGCCTACCGTCTCTCCATTTTCATCCACAAGTTCACTGGAGTCATCCGCATGCTTGACATAGAAATAGCCCTCTTTATACTCCAATACCTGAATATCTGTAGAGAGTGTCATCACCGCTGCAAAATACTCTTCTATCAACGGTTTGTATTTGAGAAACTGTTTTTCATAATACTCACTGTAAAAATCATCCAGTGTATAGATATTTGTTTTACGGTAATCCGTCACGACATCCGATTCTATAATACCGCTGATATTTTCAAGTTTTACTTCTGCTCTTTGACTCTCCTCATCCTTCTTCACCAGTGAAACAAGTTCTCTACAAAGTTCAGGGGTAAAAAAATTCTTAATGATCAGATAAGGGGTATCCTTATAAGCGCTTGGGAACAATCTATTGGTAATATCCAGCTTTTCCAAGCGTGCATCACAATAGATATGGTTACTAATTTGTATCATCTAAAGCTCTAAAAATAAGATAGCTATAAAGCATAGAATTATAATCGAAAAATCAACTTTTTAGTCTAAAAATTTTCTTAAATATCTCTATATCTTCATAGATAGCTTGCAGTTTAAAACCAAATAGCTATAATATCATCAATATAAATGCTATGGAGACCTATCATGCAGCTTGACTGGCAAAAAAACCCTCTTATCCCTGCTATCGCCCAAGATGAAGAAACCAATGAAATTCTCATGCTTGCCTATATGAATGAAGAGGCATATAACCTTACGCTTGAGACGGGGTATGCCCACTACTTCAGCCGGAGTAAACAGCGTATCTGGAAGAAAGGCGAAAGCTCGGACCATACCCAAGAGGTCAAAGATGTGCTACTTGACTGCGATGCAGATACCGTGATACTCAAGATCAAACAAAACGGTGTAGCCTGTCATACAGGACGTAAAAGCTGTTTCTTCACTTCTGTCATGCAAGATAAAATAGTCTTGGACAAAGAGCTAGATACGGATGCGATCTACGGTGTGGTAGATACACTCTACCATACGATCTTAGAGCGTAAGAATGCATCGGCAGAAGCCAAATCATGGACGAAAAAACTTTTAGACGATAAAGCACTGATGCTATCCAAGATCCGTGAAGAGGCAGACGAAGTATGTGTTGCCATTAACGAAGAGAGTGATGAACAGGTCATCTACGAATCTGCTGACCTTCTCTACCATACACTGGTAGGACTGGGGTATAGAAATATCTCTCCAGACAGGGTCAAACAAGAGTTAGCCAGAAGATTTGGAATGAGTGGGATCGTTGAAAAAGAGGGACGAAAGAAGTAGAGTGTAAATCACTGCATTTACACTCTTACTCATATAGATCTAACAGCCTCCGGCACATCCCGGACTCTCTGCATTACCCCCGGCAAAATAATTCCCGTCAAAGCTTACCAAAGAGTAGTTTCTTTCTGTTCCAAGAGACTCTTTTAGCCCTTCAATAGAGAGAAAACCTAGAGAATCCGCATCGATTTTATCGGCGATCTCTTCTGGTGTGAATTTGGTAGAGATGAGTTCTGCTTTTGTAGGGGTATCAATACCGTAACGGCATGGGAACTTTATCTCCGGTGCAGCAATACGCATATGCACCTCTTTAGCCCCTGCCTCTTTAAGCATACGTACGATCTGCTTAGAGGTCGTCCCGCGTACCAGCGAGTCGTCAATAATAGCTACTCTTTTACCCTCTATCAGATGTTTGACCGGGGAGAGTTTCAATTTGACCTTGAGGTCACGGATCTCCTGTGTCGGTTCAATGAAGGTACGTCCCACATAGTGGTTACGTACAATACCCATCTCGAACGGGACACCCAGACCATCTGCATATCCCTTTGCAGCAGCCACACCCGAATCAGGTACGGGAAGTACAAGGTCTATATCAACAGGTACCTCTTTGGCAAGTCTTTTCCCCATCTCTAAACGCATCTCATAGACGTTTTTCCCGTCGATAATAGAGTCTGGTCTGGCAAAATAGATATACTCAAAAGCACAAGGGTGGAAATCAGGTTCGAAGACTTGCTCCGAAACAGGTTCTTTCCCCTCTTCAAAGGTAAGCATCTCTCCAGGTTCTACATCACGTATGAACTCTGCACCTACCAGATCAAATGCACAGGTTTCAGAAGCCACAATATAGCCACCGTCACTTAATCTACCCAGACTGAGAGGACGGATACCGAAACGGTCACGGATCACAAACATTTTAGAACGGCTCTGGATCGCCAAACAGTAGGCACCTTCTATCTTTGTCAGCATATCCTTGATACGGTCTACCAACGAATCCTTCTGGGATTTTGCTATCAGGTGGATAATATTTTCCGTATCCATATCGGTTTGAAAAATGGCACCTCTGTCTATTAATTCGTTTCTGACTTCATGTTTATTAACAAGGTTACCGTTGTGCACGACCGATATCTCTCCAAGCTTATACTTGGCAAAGACAGGCTGTGCATCCCCAGCAGATTCACTTCCTGCTGTAGAATAACGGTTATGTCCCACAGCACATCCGCCATCCAACTTATCAAGTGTTTCTTGAGAAAAGACATCTGATACCATACCGCGTTTTTTATACATTGTGATACGCTTCCCGTTGGCTGCAGAAATACCTGTAGCCTCTTGTCCGCGATGCTGCATTGAAAAGAGCGAGTAATACGCTACCGTGGAAGCTTTTTTTGCACCGAATACACCGACTATTGCACACATATTAAATTCCTAAACAATCATTTATAGAGTAAAGACCACTCTTTTGATTTACGAGCCATGTTGCTGCACGGATCGCACCTTTTGAAAAAGTCTCTCTACTGGTAGCTGTATGGTTAAGTTCCAAGAACTCCCCATCATTATAAAAACCAACCGTATGTCGACCTACGATATCTCCCCCGCGAAGCGCCATCACGGCGATCTCGTCTTTAGATCTTGCTCCGATCTGACCATCTCTTCCCGATACACGTACAGCATCAAGATCCAAGCCTCTGCCTTTTGCTGCAAACTCCCCCAACGTTAAAGCAGTACCGCTTGGTGCATCCACTTTATGTCTATGGTGCTGTTCGACGATCTCAATATCAAAATCTTCCAGTGTTGCTGCCACCTGCTCGACCAATTGTTTGAGCAAAGCGATCCCTGCTGACATATTGGATGCATAAAGAAGCGGCATCTCTTTTGAAGCTTCTTTTAGAAGATTTTGCTGATGTTGCGTAAATCCTGTCGTTGCGATCACCAATGGTGTAGGGTTTTTTAATGCCTCTTCACAAAGTTCCTGTGTTGCTGCAGGCGCTGAAAAATCTATCACGACATCACAATTTTCAAGT
Organism: Sulfurovum sp. XGS-02; assembly: GCF_023213175.1. Lineage (GTDB taxonomy): Bacteria > Campylobacterota > Campylobacteria > Campylobacterales > Sulfurovaceae > Sulfurovum. The sequence continues at coordinate 229,585 of NZ_CP093312.1, read as the reverse complement.
ACCGCCTTCATACTGTTGGTTACCAATACATCAGAGGGTACTTCTCTTTTTAGTTCACCAAATACATGCAATACACTGAGTTCTAATGCATCATTTTCTAAAATATTTTTAATCAGGTGTTCACCCATTCTACCTGTACTACCTACTATCCCGATCTTTGCCATCTACTGTTGCTCCTGAATATATGAAATTACTTGAAGTGCGGCTACTGAACCGTCACCTGCCGCTGAAACCACTTGTTTTGGTGCTTCTATACGTATATCACCTGCTGCAAAAAGACCTTCGAGTGATGTTCTCATTCTGAGATCCACGACCACCTGTCCGCACGCATTCGTCTCACAGATAAAATCACCGCTCTCATCTTTCAATACCGTGTTATTTACATTATGCCCTACAAAAACAAAAAGTCCTGTATTGGCCATATGCGTGATAGTCCCATCATTATGCTTGATATTGACCCCTGTGACACCCATAGCATCACCAAGCACTTCATCGATCACAGCATTGGAGATAAGATGTATATTCTCTTTTCTCTTTGCTCTGTCTAACGTCGAGGGTGCTGCTCTAAATTCATCTCTTCGGTGTACTACATAGACATCTGAACAGATATTAGAGAGATAGAATGCTTCTTCAAGTGCAGTGTCACCCCCGCCAAGTACGGTCACGGGTTTGTCTTTGTAAAAAAATCCATCACAGGTGGCACAGGTGCTCACACCTCTCCCAAAGTATTCATCTTCGCCTTTCACACCGGCCTTTTTAGGGGTAGAGCCCGTACAGACGATCACGGTCACCGCTTCAACCTTCTCCCCATCTTCCAGCGTAACAGTAAAGTGTTCACCTGTTTTTGCCACACGTTCTACTTTTTTCATCTCATGTTTAAGACCAAAGTGAAAACACTGCTTTTGCCATGTATCCATAAAATCCATGCCTGTTTTATCGTGTTCAAAAAATCCAGGGTAGTTCTCTATCTCAGAACTCTGTGTGATCTGCCCGCCAGGCATACCCGTCTCAAACAGTGTAACATTTTTAAGTCCGCCTCGTGTTGTGTAGAGTCCGGCTGTAAGTCCGGCCGGTCCTCCACCAATGATTGCGCAATCTAACATTCTGAATCCTTGAACTAAGTAAAATACTTAAGCAAATACTACCTATTATACAATGAAAATACTTGGTTAAAAACTTTAGAAGATTTTATCTAAATATAGATATGAAAGAAGTTTTAAGAGAGGGAGAACCTCTCTTAAATGTATCAATTACAGTTGTGCGTTGAGCTTTTCAGCAAATGCATCTTTCGAAGCTGCACCTACCATTTGGTCTACCAACTCACCATCTTTAAAGAAAAGAATCGCTGGAATAGATCTGATACCATATTTAACTGCGATATCTTGTTGCTCATCTGTATTCACTTTACAGATAGTCGCTTTACCGTCAAAATCTTCTGCAAGCTCTTCGATCACTGGAGCGATCATTCTACAAGGTCCACACCATGGAGCCCAAAAGTCTACCATTGTTACACCTTCAGCGATAGTCGCATCAAAATTTTCAGCTGTTAAATCTACATATTTTCCCATATTGAGTTCCTTTAAATTTTATATAAATAGTATAACCTAATTTCTTATAAAAACTATTGTGATAGCTTATATTTTTTAGAATTATCTATCTTTTGTCCTAATTATATACAATAAGGATAAAATTACTCTTATTCGACTTCTTCCAACTTTATCTCTGGATATTGAGCGGAGCGTGTACCCTCTATAGCCACCGTCTTCTCTCCTTTTACCGTATAGACAAATGAAATTTTAGCTTTGTCCGTACTGTTCTTATTGGCTCTATGCAGCAGCAGAGAGTGGAAGATGATCACATCACCTTTTTTGAGCGTCGTGGAGACCTTTTGTGCTATCAGTGAAGCATTCTCTTTCGTATCTTCCCTAAAATACTCTTTTGCATCAAACTGTTCAGGCTTGAATTGCATCAAATGGCTTCCGGGTATGAATTCAAGCACACCGTTTTCACTGTACTCATCATCCAAAGCCAACCATATACTTACCAGATTATTATCAGAATAACGCCAATATCTTCTATCCTGATGCCACGCCGTTGCCCTGCTATAATAAGGCATTTTTGTCATGATGGAGTTATGATGGGCGGTCGTTATCACCACTCTGTCATCCAGTATCTGTTGCAGAACAGGACGGATATCAACATTTTCCATCCACTCTTTGAAAAGGATATCCCTCTCATACACCTGCCGTAACCTGCGGACGATCATATGCGCTTCATTGGATCCACTGCTATAATCCACTACTTCGGTACGATACTCTTTGGATCTTTCATCATACCCTATCTCTGTTTCAATAGGCTCGATTTTATGTTCTAAGTGTGCTTTGGCGACATCCAGTATCGCATCACATTTTTCCTGGGGTAAAAAATTTCGTAAGACAATAAAACCATTTTGATGAAATTGTTGAAGCTGCACATCGGAGAGTCTCATATAGGTGCCTTTAAAGTATCATTGAGCAGATTATAGCGTAACATTCTCTATAAATTCTACCTCATCATAGCGAATGATCAGTGCATCGATACTAAATGCCCGGTCGATATTTTTTGTTTTTAGATAATAGTGTGCAGAGTTGATGATCTTTCGGAGTTTGGATGGTGTCACATTATAGACAGGATCGAACTCTGTTTTCCCACTCTTCACTTCTATGAAGTGTACGACATCATCACGGCTGGCGATGATATCTATCTCACCAAGCTTTCGTGCAAAATAATTACGCTCCAGGATCACGAAACCCTCCTGTTCTAAAAAACATGTAGCCAAGGTCTCGCTCTGATTACCGAATTTTTTAGGGTCTTCTCTTGTCATTTTTATAGCCTTTCACTTTATGATCAAGTATAGAACAAAAGAAAAATGAAAGAGAAAAGTATGTCATATTGACATTCTTTTACCAGAGCTACCTCTCTAGTTAGAGTAAAAAAGGTATAAGCTCTAAATGCGATACAAAAAATGACTCTATTGGTAGAAAAAATCTAAATCAGATAAAATTTATCCTATTTAAAGCTATCTTTGATATAAAGTCAATAAATAACATATACTAAAGGACATAATCATGACAAACAATGAAGTAACGTCTCAAAAAGAAAGTAAAGCGTATGAGATCATATCCTTCACAGATACAGTAGCATTTAACTATACCTTACCCGGTAATGAAGAAACACAAACCATAGAACATGAACTCACCTTCATTTGGGAAGATACGATCGATAAGTTTATAGAAGAACATGGTACCGACAAACCTTACAAGGTACATGCCTTCAAACGGGAAAGAGAACAAAAATTTTTCATAGAACAGATAGAAGGCAGAACTGATGACCTCATAGACGAGGTACAAGAAGAAATAGCCAACAAAATGAAGTTTGGCTTTGAATTTAGTGGACAACTGCATAATGACGACTAAATGACATTTCTCCATCGCCAACAATCAGGACAAGTGAAAACCTTATAAATTTATATATTTTATAAGGTTTTGAAAATCTAATGTGAGCAAGTGTCGTCCATTATCTACTTACTTGAATAATTCCTGCACTACCATACAGCAGAAGTTCCTATCTTGCATGTATTTGGAGTGAGTATTTTATACTCAACAATAATATCATTTAAGTCTGTTATATACAAAACTCTACATTCAGCTTTTGTACTGTAATTATATGTTTTATCATAATAATATTTTTTATTGTTTTTTCGTTGAGTTTTGTAAAACTTAGTCCCATAAAAATAATCACTATTAATATTCTTTCCTAATTCACTGCTTAGTTTATTTTGATAATCTTTAGCAGATGGAGGTAACATACTGCAACCGTTTAAAATCAATAAAGTAACCATAATTATTCTTATCATAATATTATCCACATTCAAAATATCCTTTGGAAAGATTGTAGCATATTATTTAAGTGTCAAATTATTCAGAAATCAAAACCTTATAATCTAACATATTTTATAAGGTTATTCGCTATAGCGACGTTTACGAGGTATAAATTCTTAAGCTTCAATAGAAAACCTTATAAAATGTTCTATATAGGAGATTTTATAATGAAATTGTTAAAAAAATGTAATGGATTCAAAGAAGAATAAGCGAGTCTCTAAGGTCGCTAATTGCGACCTCAAGATTTAACCCAAAGTGCTCTATGCACTTACAGGAATAATGTCGACCTGGATCGATTTAAATGCAGCTGTCATGATAAGTTCATCACTTTTATCACCAAAAATGTTATTGAGTTTTGAATCTACATGGTGAAAAGTGGTATAGAGTGTTTTAGGACGCACTTTATCTGTGAATTTTACCTTTAACGGATTGGTCTGACCATACTCGGTTTTTAGAATCACCTTCTCTGTTGGGAAATCTGCACTGTCACTTTCATGTACCAAAAGAACATCCTCTTTATGTTTTTTCATGAGGTTCTCTGTATATTTTGTTTGCGCAGAGTTGTTGTAATGCGCCATGATTCTTCCCGTCGTTAAGTGGTAACCCTTCAGTGCTTTATTGAGGATCTCTTCTATCATACCTGAGAGTGTATACCCATGGTATCTGAATGCCCCGATACCATCTTTGGTTCTAAAGTCTTCTCTATGCAGTACCGGTGTACCGCCCTCTTCAGTGATCGGCCATGAAATGCCCTGCTTTTCATTCGCTCTGAGCATCTCATAAGAGGCACCGCTAAATCTGTTTGTTGCCGTTTTTCTCACATCATTCCAGATATCTTCAGAGGTCTCAAAACCGAAATCCCCTCCCATTTTCTCATCAAGAAGCTTGATCACTTCCCAGTCATCCGGAAGATCAGAGTGTACCAGTGGCGTGGAGAGGTGGACTTTACGCATCGCATTGATGTAAATACCTGTTTTCTCATAGGCTGACTTCACACCCACTACGATGTCTGCACGTTCCGCAATGTCTGTCATGAACAGCTCTTGTACAAAGATAAGCTCCAGGTTTTCAAATGCTTTTGTGATCTTATTGATATTCGGGTGGATATGCGTGAGGTCTTCACCAATGTTTAACACACCCTTGATGGTTCCGTCAAGCATACCATCCACCAACTGAGGTGTCATCAGTCCCACCTCTTTTGGCGCCGTGTAATCAGGAGCATAGTAGGGGAGCATACCCATATCACACGCACCTTGAACATTCGTCTGACCACGCAATGGCATCACACCCGCACCGTCTTTACCAATGTTCCCGGTCATCAGTGCCAGGTGTACGATAGCCATAACAGCGTACGAACCGTCTACATGCTCGGTGATCCCAAGTCCCCATAAAATGAGAGATTTTTTCGTGGCATACTCACGGGCGATCTCCGGGAGCATATCTGCCAAATACTCATACCCTTCCACTTCTCTAAAAAATTCAGGATTGGCATAAGGATCATTGAGAATGTTCTCTTTAAAGTGTTCAAAGTTCTTGGTTCTGTTCTTGATAAAATCTTTGTGGTACAACTCTTCAGTGATGATCGTGTATGCCATCATATTGAGCACAAGCAGGTTCGCTTCATGTGGAGTGACCGCTTTATATTTTGAGAACTTATGCAGTTTGATCTCACGTACATCAAAACATGCGATAGGAGTACCTTTTTGTGCCGCTTTGATCATACGGTTACCTACGATCGGGTGTGCCTCAGTCGTGTTGGAGCCCATCACGATCATAAATTCTGTTTTGTAGATATCATCAAACGGGTTACTTGCAGCCCCCTCACCGATGGTCAGCCTCATCCCCTTGAGTGATGGAGAGTGACACACTCTGGCACAATTATCTACGTGTGGAGAGTTCAGTGTGTAACGGGTGAACTTTTGAAAATAATACGCTGACTCACATGACGTTCTAGCCCCTCCAAGTGAACAGACAGATTTTTCACCATATTGTGATTGGATCTCTTTGAGCTTCATTGCCCCTGCAGTGGTAGCAGCATCCAAATCGGTCTCATACCATGTATCATCCAGATCGGTGAGCGAACCGGCGATCGCATCTTTGATCTCAGGGTTCTTCTCTAAAAAACTTTTGCGGATATGCGGTGTTCTCAGTCTCTCTTTTGCATCGACAAAATCGTATCCATGTGTCCCTTTGATACAAAGTTTGCCTTCAGATGTTGCACCATCCGGGTGTGCAAAGATCTTCTTGATCTTATTCTCTTTTGTATCAACCTCAGCTGCAATATCACAACCAACACCACAATATGCACAAACGCTGTCTATTATTTCATGATCGTTATCAGCTTTTTTTGTCATTTTGTACCCTTTTGTACTTTAATAGGAGTAATTTTATCCTATTTATAATTAAAATAATGTATGTTTAAGTAAGTGTTGTTACTATCATACAAAATTATATCGAAAAAGGTCACTAATCTTTACCATATAGTGTAAAATTTTCATCAAAAGAAATCCAAACTCATTTGGATAACTGAGATATCATCCCTGTAATTATAATGAAGGAACAATCAATGACTACAAAAGTTAAAAACCGTTGGTTCATGGCTCTGGCTGCGATGGCCATTCACATATCTATAGGCTCTGTCTATGCATGGAGTGTCTACGTAAGACCTATACAATCCACCATGAACTGGACACTTACAGATGTAACGATCACTTTTTCTGTTGCTATCTTCTTTTTGGGTCTCTCCGCTGCACTGATGGGTAAATTTGTAGAACGTAAAGGCCCAAGAGTAGCTGCGACACTTGCAGCTGTTCTATTTGGACTGGGGACAGTCGGTTCTGGTCTTGCTATCCACCTGGAATCAAAACTGCTACTTTACTTTACTTATGGTGTTCTAGGTGGAGCCGGTCTTGGTATAGGGTACATCTCTCCTGTGTCTATGCTTGTGAAATGGTTCCCTGACAGACGAGGTATGGCAACAGGACTTGCCATTATGGGCTTTGGTTTTGCCTCTGCCATCTCAGGGCCTGCCATAAAAGTACTGATCGATGCCGTAGGTGTCTCTTCCACCTTTTATATCCTGGGTTCTATCTACTTCATTGTGATGTTTGCCGCAGCACAATATCTTGCCAATCCTCCTGAAGGGTATATGCCCGCACATTTCACTGCTGCCATCAATGCAGGGAAAAAGAAACTCAAAGAGGATCTGGTAAACATTACACGAAATGAAGCCGTTAAAACTGCAAGGTTTTATGGGCTTTGGATCATGCTTTTTATCAACGTAACCTGCGGTATAGCAATCATCTCTGTCGCTTCCCCGCTCTTACAGGAGGTCATAGGGATCTCTGCTTTAGCCGCAGCCTCAGCCGTAGGACTGATGGGTATTTTCAATGGTGCCGGTAGAATAGCATGGGCAAGTATCTCAGATTACCTTACAAGACCTGTGGTCTTTGTACTTTTCTTTGTGACCCAGATCATCGCGTTTTATATGCTAACCACAGTGACAAGCATACTGCTTTTCCAGATACTCCTTTACTACATCATGACGTGTTACGGCGGTGCCTTTGCTTCCGTTCCTGCATACATCGGTGATATATTCGGTACGAAGGAGCTTGGTGCGATTCACGGGTATATTCTCACCGCCTGGGCTTTGGCAGGTCTTGTAGGGCCTATCATCATCGCCTATGTGAAAGATACAACGGGTAGTTATACAGGCACCCTTTATGTCTTTGTCACTCTTTTCGTTGTGGCTCTCATCACCTCTCTACTGATGCTTGCAAACATCAAAAAGATCAAAAATGAGCAGGCACTGGCTTAGTCTTCCACTGCTTCATTGAGTGCCACTGAGATAAATAAGAGTAAATTTATCTTATTTATCCGGAAATTAAAGTTTGTATTAATTTTACTCTGTTATTATCACGAAAAATTACAACTAAAGGATTACAATGTCAACTATAAATATAGCACAAGAATGTGGATGCTTCAGAAGAAGTGAATTAGAAAACAATGTTACGTTTGATAACAAAGATGATGCGATGATAAAAGCTCAAGGTATGGTAAGCCATATGAATGAAAAATTCTGTGGTAAACATGGATTTGAACTAAGAGAGAGTGGTGATAACTTTAGCATCACGATGAAAGCACCTCAAGCAGCTGCTTCAGGCGGATGTTGTGGTGGCGGACACTGTTCATAAGAACAGGGTCACCTTCTTATCATTGGCAACATATCATGCCTATCTAATAAGAAGTAAACAAAAGTCTTTTATACTCGACAGACTTTTGCACTTACTTCTTTTGGGTTCGTTTTCTTCTTTATTCAAGTAAAGAAGAAAAGGAATAATCCCTATTTGAAATTCCCAAACACCAACGGTGCCTTCAGATCCAACTTCTTCACTTCAGCAATGACAGCCTGAAGATCATCTATCTTTTTTCCAGATACACGTACTTCATCACCCTGTATGGATGGTGTGACCTTTATCTTCAACTCTTTGATCGCTTTCACGATCTTTTTGGCTTCATCTTTATCGATCGTGTCAACAATACGGTAGATCACCTTTGTGTTACCGCCGGATATGCCTTCAGTTTTCACCTCTTCAAGTGATTTTCCTGCAATACCTCTTTTGATCAGTTTAGAGATAAGTATGTCTTTAAGCGCATCGATCTTGGAGTCTGTAGAGGAGCTGAGGCTCAAGGTCTTCCCCGCTTCATTGAGATTGATCTCAGCGACCAATCCCTTAAAATCAAAACGTGTAGCCACCTCTTTTTGAGCCATGACGATCGCATTCTTTAGCTCCATCATGTCCAGTTTAGCCGATATATCAAAATAGTGATCTTTTGCCATCTGGGGCTCCTTTACTTCTCTATCCTCATCATAGCGATCTTACCATGCACTACATCAAGTTTTTCCAATGCAACGATGGCATCCTGCATCTTGCTCTCCTTACATGTGTGTGTCGTAAAGAGCAGTTTGGCTATCTCATCATTTTTCGTAGGTTTTTGAAGCATTGCCTCTATAGAAATGTCAAACTTACCCAATGTAGATGTGATAGCTGCCAGTACACCGCTTTTATCATCCACTTCCAGTCTAAGGTAATACTGGGTCACGATATCTTCTTTAGGCAGAAGCTTAAGCCCGCTCTCCAACCCTTTTTTATATCCGAGCATAGGGCCCTGGTTCCCACGGACGATATCGACAATATCCGCGATCACGGCCGAAGCAGTAGCATCACCGCCTGCACCAGGTCCGTAATACATGGTCTCTCCTACACGGTCACCTACCACAGTGACCGCATTCATCACTCCGTCCACTTTGGCGATCATAGACTCTTGCGGTATCATGGTTGCATGGACTCTAAGCTCTACTCCTTGACCCACTTTTTTGGCGATACCAAGCAGTTTGATCTCATATCCGAACTCTTTTGCAAAAGAGACATCTGTTTGCGTGATATTTTCTATACCTTCAATGAGGATATCTTCAGGTTTTGCATCCAACCCGTAGGCAATACTTGCTAAAATAAGCAGTTTATGCGACGCATCAAACCCGCCTACGTCAAACGTAGGATCAGCCTCTGCATACCCTAGTTCCTGGGATTCTTTAAGGATCTCATCATACTGTGCACCCTCATTGATCATCTTTGTAAGCATATAGTTACACGTACCGTTCATGATCCCCTGGATAGACTCTATATGGTTCGCTGAAAGCCCGTTACGCAGTGCACCGATCACAGGTATACCGCCAGCTGTACTTGCTTCATACATCAAAGGGATGTCACCGGCTATCTCTTGAAGCTCATAACGATGGTACGCAAGCAGTGCCTTGTTTGCAGTGACAACGGCTTTACCGTTTTCAAGTGCTTTTTTCACAAGTGTATAAGGCTCGTCAACACCGCCCATCAATTCGATGACGATGTCTATCTCAGGATCATTGACCACATCGTATGGATCATCACTCAGTGCAATGCTCACCCCTCTCTCTTTCGAAAGGTTTTTTACCACACCTGATTTTACAACGATCTTTTCTCCCGCTCTTGCTTCGATAATGTCACCGTTTTCTTCAAGTATCTTCGCAACACTTGCACCAACTGTACCTACACCTAAGATTCCTACTTTAACCATTCTTTTTCGCCTCTTCCAGTTCTTTTAGGAACTTCTTGATATTTCGCGCAGCTTGACGGATACGGTTTTCATTCTCTATCAGTGCGATACGCACATACTCATCCCCGTATTTACCAAATCCTATACCGGGGCTTACCGCAACCCCTGCATGAAGCAGAAGTTGTTTTGAGAACTCTAAAGAACCCATATCTCTTGCTATTTCAGGTATCTTACCCCAAATGAACATAGAAGCACTTGGTTTTGCCAATGGCCAACCCGCATTGGTAAATGCTTCTATCATCACATCACGTCTTTTTTCATAACGAGGAATGATCTGCTCATCTGGTATATACCCATGCTCATCGAGTGCCACGGTTGCAGCCACCTGAATAGGTGTGAACATCCCGTAATCCAGCCATGACTTAATACTCTGCAGTGCGCCGATGAGTTTTTTATTTCCTACGATGAAACCTACTCTCCAACCTGCCATGTTATATGATTTTGAGAGCGTATACGATTCCACTGCCACATCTTTCGCACCCTCTACACTCATGATAGACGGAGTCGTATATCCATCAAATGTGATATCCGCATAAGCAATGTCCGAAATAATATAGAAACGTTTTCTTTTAGCCAATGCTACCAGTCTCTCATAAAATTGAGGCGTTACCGTCGCCGTACTTGGGTTGTGCGGAAAGTTGACCACCAAGAATTTGGCTTTTGGAATAGAGTTGTCCAAATGATCCTCAACATCAGCCAAAAATCTATCTTCATCTACTTCAAAGGTCTCTTCGTTAAACACAAGCTCCATCTTCTCCACGTTTGCACCTGCCAAGATGAATGCCTGAGAGTGGATAGGATAAGTTGGATCCGGAACAATAGCAACATCACCCGGGTTAGAAATCGCCTGTACAAGGTGCACATACCCCTCTTTACTTCCCATGGTTGCAACAATCTCTGTATCCGGATCTAGATCTGCATTATACTTACGTTTATACCACTTACTCATCGCCAAACGAAGTTTATAGATCCCTTTACTTGCACTGTACCCGTGCGTTTTCGGTTTTTGTGCAGTTTCACATAGCTTATCGATGATAGGTTGTGGCGTAGAAGCATCAGGGTTCCCCATAGAAAAATCTATGATATCCTCCCCTTTTCTTCTCAATTCCATTTTAAGGTCATTGATCTCTGCAAAAAGATACTTTGGCAACCGGTTTATTTTCTCAAATTGAATTTCATCAAACATGCTTTACTCGCTTTACATTTTTTTTCATTTTTATCATTAGTCCCATCCAGGCAGTACTAGAATTGGTTGACTGTTTCAGTAGAAACATTCACCTCTTTCACCATTGCTTCACTACTCTGTATACTCTCTTGAGGCACAACATCTTCTGCAGCTTTTGCTGCTGGCACGCTATTTGTATTCGCATCAACGACGACTACATTGGCAATACTAAGCTCTTCGATGCTGATCTCTTCTTTATTATCTTCATTCTCTGTCACACTCTCTTCTATCTTTTGTTCATCGATAAAAGTGATCAGCTCACTCAAATGTTTTTTATCGAACTGTGTCAAGAAATACCAAGAGGCATACGCCAAAAGGGCCAGGACAAGTAATAAAAAGAGTTTCGATTTTCCTTTTTTCTCTCCGTCCATAGGCCGAACCACCGTAAAACTATGGTCCTCTTTCCCCTGTGAGTAATACGCCAATGCCTCTTCTTTTAATTGACTTAGGTTTGCATTATATTCCCGTTCTAGAATAGAGATAAAGCCTAAAGCTTTGATCTTTTTTATCGCATCAAAATTTGCGGCCAAAAGATTTTCAAGATTCTCTTCAGATATCTTTGTCTTTTGACTGATAGCCTTTATCGTGTTTTCTTCAAGTATCTCATTTAATTGCATAACCCATCCTATGTATTAAAATCGCTGCGGCTGCACTCACATTCAATGAGTCAAAAGCATGTTTCATCTCTATCGATACCCTATGATCCAGTTTAGCAATGACCTTCTTGGAAAGACCTTTGCCTTCACTCCCCAACACAAGTACACGTTTGGTATCAAATGTCATCTCTTGTACATTTTCTCCATCCATCGAGGCACCGTAGAGAGTAAATCCAATTTGCTGAAGTTCATTAAATGTATCCAAAATATTTGCTGCGATCATAAAGGGCATATCCAGCATCGCACCGGAACTTGTACGTGCTATGGCAGCAAAATTAAGCTGCTTAACCCCTGCTGCGATCACAGCATCCGCACCGAGTGCATAGGCAGACCTTACAATGGCCCCTATATTCCCTACATCCGTTAAACCGTCCAGTACGACGATAAAATCATTTTTTTTGATCTCTGCCAGAGTACTTTGTTCAAACGCTTCCATCTCAACAAGTATACCCTGGTGATTTCCGCCCTTACTCATCGATTGGGCCCACTTCTCTTCTAAAAACTTGATACTATCATGGTATTTATGGAACAGCTCTTGAGGAAGTATCCCTTTCTTAGCAACATAGACAGTTTTTATTTTCTCCGGATGCTGCTCCAGGGCATGCAAACAGACTTGTTTTCCATATATGATCATAAAAATGATAACCTTTTTATCCTAGTTACTAATTGAGTGATTTTACCTTTTTTTTGCTTTTACAGTGTTAAGTGGTTTGTGTGAGTTCAGCATACCACTCTTTGACACTTTTATCACTGAGCTGCGCAAGCAGTTTTGCTTTAGGTTTAGGTGGAAGATCCAAACTTAGCACTTCGGTAAAACTCAGGCTTTTTTCTATACTTTTTCGGGCTTTTATGATCACTACCCATTCACCACGTATGTTCAACTCTTTGAATTCTTCATTAAGTGATTTGGCCGTACCTCGATAATACTTTTGATACTTTTTGCTGATCTCTTTAGCCAGAAAAAGTTCTCTATCCCCATCGAGTACCACGATCTCATCTAAAAGCTTTTCCAAACGATGAGGGGCTTCATAAAGTACGGTGTTATAGCCGTTGCTCATCGCTTCACTTAAAGCGGCACTTCTCTCTTTGCCTTTGTGGGGTAAAAATGCATAAAAAAGAAATTTTCCTTCTTCAAAACCGCTTGCAGCGTATGCAGTGGTCACAGCAGATGCCCCCGGAAGCACATCGTATGGTATGTGATTTTCCTGTGCATAGGCTACAAGGATCTGTCCGGGATCAGAGATGATCGGCATGCCTGCATCACTGACATAGACCACTTCTTTTTCCCCTAAAATACTTCCAAACTCCTCAAGTCTCTCTTCTCCATTGTGTTCATTAAAAGAATAGAACAATGCATCAGGATACACCATATCAAACCGCTCTTCCAATAAACGCAAAAGCCGTTTGGTCTGACGTGTATCTTCACATAAAAAGAGTTCTGCTTTTTCAAAAAGCTTCATCGCTCTGATCGTAATATCTTGAGGATTTCCAATGGGTGTGGGAATAAATGTTAACATAGTAAATACTTTAATGTATGAAGAGAATAAGTGCCTGCTTAAAGAGAAAGCAAACGCAGCATGACTGCAAGCATAGAGAGCAAGACTCTCTATGTCATCAAGATTAACTTAATTTATATTTGTTCTTGAACTTCTCTACTCTACCAGCAGCATCAAGAATTTTTTCAGAACCTGTAAAGAATGGGTGACATTCGTTACAAATATCAATACTCAACGCTTCTTTATTTGTTTTAGTCTGAAACGTGTTACCACAAGCACATGTAACTTTACACTCAACGTAATCTGGGTGAATATCTTTTCTCATTTTCTAACCTTTTAGTTTATTTTGTGTGTCAGGCAACTAACCTGCTCTAGCCTAGGACTCTTCCTTTTTCACAAAAAGGGGCATTGCAACGCTCTCAGGCGAGACAATATTAGGGCGAAATTATATCTAAATAATTTTAAAATATTATAAAACACCTCTCTGCCCATCAGGAACATACAAGTCTCTACCAATCCTCATCATCATCTGCAAAAGCAGCAGCGGCTTCTCTTTCATACGCTTCATCTTTCTCCTGCTGTAGCTGTGCATCAGTCAATACCGCTTCATGCAGGAATTCACCAAAGAAAGTTTGAGGCTCTGAATTCGCTATGAAAAGATAGGTTCCCGCAACAAGTCCGATCATCGTTAAAACAGTGATCACTTTTTGAACAGGGCTGAACATCTGTATCGGCTCTTTTGCTCGTACTTCACACACACCTCCGGGACAATGTACCGGATCTAATTTGGTAAAAATTTTATAGAATTTACACCCTACACAGATCGAAAAAGCACTCTCCAAAAATGTAAAAAGAAGACAAAGTACACAGATCAATACCTTGTAAAAAGAGATGTCCCAGTGTATCACAAACCACCATACCATAGGAAGGGCGATAAACCATCCCATCGCCCATGCAAAACGTTTTTGTAATGCACTCACATATTCCGGTTTTTGATTTTGTACAAAAAATTTTCCCAGAAGCAAAGAGGGAGAGTAGCTCGGGTTTATGACCCTGACGGTAAAATCAAGAAATAAAAATGCCAGATAGACCCTTGCCACTATCGTGTGGTTAAAACCAATACCGACAAAAATAACGATCATTCCCAGCATACCGAGTATACCTGCACCAGCTCGTGCCTCTCGTTCATTGATCACGCCAACATCATATCCTGGGACTTTTTCGCCATATTCCCATAAAAAATTTGGTAACTTCAAACCATTTCCTTTGTTGTCATATCGTCTCATCTACTCATAAAATCGAAACCCAGATGAGTGAATCTAAAAAATAGAGTGATGAGTATATCCAAGAAGTATTAATCAAAACATAATATGCCAAAATGTTTCAACATGATACAAGCCAAGTGCTAAAAATCTACAACAGCACTTTGGCCGCAACTGCACATGCCGCACTCTCACTTTTTAATACAAGCGGGGTGTCAAAACCTACAATATCACTCTTTTTGAACAGTGCGACTTCCTCTTCATGAAAGCCCCCTTCACACCCAATGACTATCGTATCGATACCTTCATTTGAAACACAATGATTCTCTGAAAAGTTCAACATCTTGCTATGAGGGTTTTTCTCTAAAAACGTCTCCAGGTCATCCGCCATTTCCAATTGCATCAATTCGGATCTTCCTGACTGCTGAGAAGAGTTCAAAAGTATTTTTTCCAGTCGTTTAAAATCAACTTTAAAACTTTTTTGAGAACGTTTACAGTAGATAAAAGTGATCTTTGCTACACCCATTTCATTCAAAGAAGGAAGGACCTTTTCTATATTTTTAGGATCGATCACACACCACCCTATATGCAGCGTTGTTTTCGCTTTGACCTCAAGGATTTGACTCTCTTGCAGTTCAAGGTTGACGGAACGTTTATCTATGTAAGTAATGAGATAACGATGTAGTAGTCCATCTTCAAGGTTACGAAGATACAAAGTGTCATCTACTTTATGTCTTCGTACTTTGAAAATGTAACGATGTTCGTCTCCCTGCAGGGTAAGCTGAGGCTGACCTGCCTCTTTCTGGTAAAGATATAACATGCTTACAATACTATGACACCTTTAGCTTGAAGGACCATCAGTACGACCATCACAACAACCAGCAGGATCTGCACTGAAGATATTTTCAAAAATGCACCTTTGAGCAGCTTGTGGGCTTCAGCATTGTCCAAATTGGCTACTTTGATCAATTTATACTTCTTGATCTCTATATACATCAATACCGCCCAAACCACGACCATAATGATCGTCGTTACAGACCAACCCAGATCACCTGTAAATACAGCAACGATACCTGCAAACGCTATCATGGTAGCAAGTGCTTGAAAGATCATCGTATAGATAAAACTTGCTTTTCTGAATCCTAACGGATTTTTTGCTGTCATCATCGGAATAAATAATCCTCCAACCAAAAAGCCTAAAAAGACTTTCACTAAAATACTATGTACTGCCAACATCTCTTCTACCATACGAATTTCCTGTAATTTTGATTTGTTTAAAAGTGGATTATACCCTATTTAGTTATAATCAACCTAACTTAATTTTAAAGGTTCAACATGCCGGTTTCCATCACCCAAGCACTTGATATTATTGATAAAAATACCCCTGTGGTAAACTCTGAAGTTATACCTATAGAGATGGCATTAGGACGTGTGATGAGTGAAGACTCTATCGCTACATTTGATCTACCTCGTTTTGACAACTCTGCCATGGATGGTTATGCTGTGAAATGTGCGGATGCGAACAGCACTGTGGAGTGTACAGATGTGATCTATGCCGGAGATGATCCCCAAATGACACTTCAGGCTACAAAGGCCATCAAGATCATGACAGGCGCACCGATCCCAAAAGGGTGTGAGGCAATCATACCCATAGAAAATACAACGGTCAACGGCACACAGGTCACCCTACCCGAAGAGATCAAAAAAGACGGGCATGTCAGACGTGCGGGTGAAGATATCAAGAGCGGAAGTGTCTACCTGCACAAAGGAGAGAAGGTCACAGCATACAGTATCGCACTGCTTGCCAGCCAGGGAGTGACCCATCTACGGGTCAAACGCAAGATCAAAGTGGCAGTATTTGGTACAGGAGATGAACTACGTCCTCACTACGAAAAAATAGCCCCGCACCAACTCTACAACTCCAATACCCCTATGTTCCTGGCACGTGCCAAAGAACTGGGGTGCGAAGTAGCGTACATAGGAAGTTCCGGTGACACCTTAGAGTCTTTGACCTCTGCCATCAGATCTGCATTGAACGCAGATATCATTATCACATCGGGTGGTATCAGTATGGGGGACAGAGACTTCACAAAAGAAGCGTTTACAAATCTGGGTATGACACTACACTTTGACAAAGTAGATATCAAACCGGGCAAACCTACTGCTTTTGGGACCATAGGTGACACTGTCGTGATCAACTTGCCCGGAAATCCTCTTGCATCAATGGTGAATTATGAAATGTTCGTACGCGCTGCCATACGTAAAATGTCCGGGATGAAGGCCCACTACCACCATACAATATCGACACAGATAAAAGAAGACTTCACGCTAAGGGCAGGGAAACATACCGTACGTCTGGGGATATTTGACGGAGAGACATTTATGCCGTTCACCAAACAGCTTCCAGGAATGATCTCACCTTTAGAGCAAGCCAATGCCATGCTCATCACCACACCTGAAATCTCTCTGCTTGAAAAAGGAAGAACGGTTAAAATACTGCCGATCAATTGGGAATTGACCGCTTCACAAAAGGAAGATCTCTTTACGCGTTAATGGCAAAAGAGGGCCACTGCCCTCTGAGTGCTATTGGATCTGAGAAAGATACTCAGCCACTGCTTCGATCTCTTCATCAGACATCGTTGCTACCTGCGCCTTCATCAATGAACCCATACCCGCTACATTTTTTGTACCGGCTTTGTACTCTTTGAGAGAAGTGATCAGTGCTTCTTTATCTTGACCGGCAATGACCGCTGATTTACCCAGTGCCTTGGTCTTACCGTTTGCACCGTGGCATCCTGTACATTTTGCATAAGCTGCCGGGGCTTCCACTGTCTCCGATGCCATGGCCTTTGATGCAGATTCACCCACTTCAGCCGCTTTTTCCTCCACAGCTTCCGCTACTTTCATAGTGGCTGCTGCCGCTGTTTCTGCTGCTGCATCCGCCATTTTTTCTGCTTCGACCTTTGCTGCCGATGCCGCCTCGCTTATTGTAGTCTTCGTTGTCTCTACCGCATTGAGTGTATCTTCTTTAATGGCTTGGGCTACTTTGGTCGTATTCACTTCCGCTGCCACTTTTTTTGTCTCTTCCCCACATGCTGTAAACAACACCGCTGCAGCTGCAAGAGAAAGTAATGTGATCTTCTTCATGTTCTCTCCTTCATACGTTCATGCATATATTATAACCAAAAAAAGGAATCTATACTTTTTTAGGGTTTTTAATGTGAATATGATTCAGCATTTTCTCCCAAAGTGCACTATCACTCCACTCACTTTGTACTTGCGGAGAGAATACAATATCTTCTAGCTTTATCGTTCCCATAAGCTCACTGTGGGCATCTTCTTTGAAACCTTGTGCATATCCCGTGTCTGTCTCGTGTACGATGATACTGTGAAGCTTGACCTCCCTCTCCCCGTTTTGCATATCTGTACACGCCAACACACGTTCCACCATCAGATAGATCACACGGGAAAACTGTTCTGCCGAAGGAGAGACAGGCAGTTCCACCCATCTGTTGCTGTAGGTTTTCATCGCCTCCAGATACTTTTTCTCATCTTTGGACCAAAGCGTGATCGCATGATCGAACGAGTCTATCAGCTCTTTGATCACCCGTTTGGTCAGTCCAAAATCATACACCATTTGTCCGTCGTCAAGATAGTTTGACTCTAAAAGTACTTCAATTTTATAAGAGTGTCCATGGATATTTTCGCTGCATCGCTGTGTGGTACAATCGCGTACAATGTGTGCATTTTCAAATTTAAAAAGTTTTCTGATCAACATGTTGCTTCCTCAACGGGGAGTATATTTATCTGATTTTAACCAAGCTAGCTAAAACTAAGGTTATACCCCCTGTGTGGTATCAAAAACACGTATATGAAGTCTGTCACTGTACCTGAAATTGTGTTTCATACAAAATTCAAAAACTGCTTTGTCATTTTTCCAAATGCTGTCTCTGCTCTCACCCACAGGCATACAGTAGACCGGAAGGTCCGGCAAGATCTTCCGGATAGATGCTATCTCATCCTCGGCGGAAGTGTTTACCAGATCCGCATCGATGGTAAATTTTAAAAAAGACTCTTTGGCATGATCACGTATGGACCGAAGTGCCTGAGGGACGATACGCTTCTCTTCAGGTTCACCTGAATTTGCCAGTTTTAAAGAGAGTGCAAAGATACAGGATCTGTAGGCAGGATAGGTTTCAAAATCTATCTCGATCGTGCCGTTGGTTTCAAAAGTGACCTCGATCCCTTCCGAAACCAGCCACTCAATCACAGCATAAAAGACTTTATCACTATGGTACATCAGGGGTTCTCCCCCCGTAATGACCACATGCGGTTGATAGCCTATCGCAGTGAATTCATTTTGTAGTCTCTCGATCAGTGTTCTACTCTCATCTACTTTTATCCAGGATTTGGCAAAGGTACTGTCTACGGCAAAGTAGGTATCACATCCATAACGTATTTCACCATTAACTTCATAACTTGCACCAAAACCGGGACAATTCAAGTTACAGCCGCCTGTACGTAAAAAGTACGAAGGTACCCCGGCATATTTACCTTCACCCTGGATCGAAAAGAACTGCTCAGTAAGGTAAAACATCAGCCACCAGTTTCATAAAAAGCACGTGAAGAGATCTCTTTCTCTTCATTGGGGTTATCTTCACTCCAGCGGTTCTCTTTTGGTTTGTCTTTGAGCACTTGAGCCAAAACATCTGCCGCACCCTGAATATCACCCTTTTTCACTGATTCAGCAATACTCATCGCTTCATCAAAATAAAGACATGGAATGAGGTTACCTTCAGCAGTCAGACGTATACGGTTGCAGCTCTCACAGAAATCATGCTTATGTGGGTCTATCAATCCAAACTCTGTACCGTCTTCAAGTGCATAATTGAACGATGGGCTGGCTCCTTCACGTCCTAAAGCACGGATCGTATGTCTCTCTTTAACTTTATCAAGTATCTCTCTACCGTGCATACCTTTGAGTGCCTGGTCTGCATGTCTGTTTTCCATATACTCTATGAAACGCACTTTGATATTACGTGCTTTACAGTACTCCAGAATATCCAGGATCTCACCATCATTGATCCCTTTAAGAGGTACCATATTGATCTTCACTTTCAGACCGACTTCCAAAGCTTTATCAATACCTTTAAGTACTTGAGGAAGTACATCTTTCCCTGCGATCTTCGCTGCCACATCTGCACGCAGTGAATCAAGTGAAATGTTCAGTCTTTTAAGGCCAGCATCTTTAAGTCTTTGTGCAGCTTCAGGGAGAAGATATGCATTGGTCGTCAAGGCCAGATCGATATCGGGCTTATAATCGGATATCATTTTGATAAATGTATCCAGATCTTCTCTCAATAATGGTTCCCCGCCTGTCAGACGAATTTTTGTGACGCCTCCATCAATGGCAACTTTGACAAATAAAAAAAGTTCTTCAAAAGTAAGCAAGTTCTCTTTAGGTACCCATGAAAAAGGTTTTTCCGGCATACAGTACTGACATCTGAAGTTACAACGTTCTGTCACTGAGATACGTAAGTAATTGACAGTACGGCCATGTCCATCTATAAGCATATAAAATCCAATGTATAATTTTTTAAAATTTCTTAAAATTTTTTCTTAGGGTACCGAAATGTAGATAAAAAAGGGATAATGTATAGAAAGAAAGTGAGGACAGGAAAGCCCTTGTCCTAAAATCAGATGATTATTTAACGTAACTAGTTACGTGAGCCTGCTGCTGACAAGCAACTAAATTGCAGTGCACGCGAGGCACTAAATGCCGAGTCGTAAGCAGACCCAGTGTCAACAATCTCTTGTAAAGAAAATTGCCTAAATGGCAAATTACTTACAAGAGACAAAATGGGGCTTCGCCCCATCACGTTCTACTAGTGTAGATCTCTCCATTGTGACTTCTTCCACAGCAATG
Organism: Sulfurovum sp. XGS-02; assembly: GCF_023213175.1. Classification (GTDB taxonomy): domain Bacteria; phylum Campylobacterota; class Campylobacteria; order Campylobacterales; family Sulfurovaceae; genus Sulfurovum. The sequence goes on along the minus strand of NZ_CP093312.1, from coordinate 208,947 downwards.
CAAGAAGTGAGAACAGGATAAAGAAACCGATCACGATCGGTCCGATCGCTTCTCTTTTCTCTTTACTTGGGTCACCTACTTCTGTAAGGTAGGCTGTGACCTTCTCATATCCTTCATGTGTTAAGCCGACTCTAGGCATCGATGTCCCAGGCAATTGGCTTTGCGGATTTTCGATAAATGTCTCCAGGAAGTGTGTACTTCTTGCTCTGATGATCATAGAAAGATCAGGAGGCAGTTTACCCATATAGGCTTTTACCGCATCCTGCTCATCGATCACTTTAATCTTATACGCAAGTGCCTCTTTTTCATGCTTGAATGCCGGTGTTTCTCCCAACTGTGTCAGTTTCCCGTAACGAACGGCATGACATCTCATACATGCTTCCATATAGGCCTCTTTAGGGGTTACTTCCCCTGCTTTGTTCTCAAGTATATAGGCTACCACATCTGCGATCTGCTGGTTGTCTGTCATCATAGATTTGATCGATCCCATCGGGTGCATCATCGTATCTGAATATTTATGGTCCACGTTCGATGCCATGGCAGGATCTTTGATCAGTGCAATAAGATAGTTCTTATCATAAATAGCACCTGCATGATCAAGATTTGGCGGTATCACTCCACCCATATTCATGTTTGCACCATTGTGGCATCCCATACATAGACCAAACCCTGCTTCACCCGCTGCAGCATTTCCTTTAAGTTTAGCCACGGCTGCGACATCAGCCCAGAATGCTTTTTTAGCCGCCAGTTTCGATGCATCCCCTGCACGTTCTGCTTCAACGATGTCAGCTTTACCTTCATAGATAAACCCGTGACTCTCTATCTTGATCTCATTGCCCTGAGCATCTACTTTCTTATGCATTTCATGGTGTGCATAAGGTTCTACCAAATAATAGGTCAATAACGAAAAGAAGACAACAACTACTAATATTTTCAACTCTCTCATGTTATGCTCCCTTCTCTATTTTTTTCTCAAACATGGTGATGATCACCAGGATCGGCCCAAGTGCCAGGAATGTCCATGCCGAGATCTTACCTAAAAGAGCAAATGTAGCATCTGTCGGCGGCAGTTTACCCAATGCAGTCAGTGCGATCATATCGATAAGCAATACCCAGAACCATACTTGGAAAAGCCCTCTTTTGTGTGCCGGAGCCACATTTGGACTTCTGTCGATAAACGGCAAGAAGAACAAGGCTGCCTGTGCAATACCAAACGCAATCAGACCGGCATCTTTTCCAAACGGACGCAAGATCTCGTAAGACCACAGGAAGTACCACTCAGGATAGATGTGTGCCGGTGTTTTAAGACCGTCTGCCGGGTCAAAGTTCACCGGATCCATCGCAAAGTTAAAGTTATAGAATACCAGGTAGAAGAAAAGTATAAAATAGACACCCATCACAAAAACATCTTTACTTAAGAATACCGGAGAGAAAGGGATCACTTTAGACTCTTTTTTCTTACCCGATTTCCAAAGATCAGCAGCCTCTTTAAAATCTATCTCTGCACCCTCCTGGTTGTTAACATGCGGTATTCTCAGCGTACCAAAATGCAGTACGATAAGCCCGATGATCACCAATGGGAGTAACAATACATGCAACATAAAAAATCGTGTCAAGAATGCATCACCCGGGACATAATCTCCACGTATCCACTCAACCAAACCATAAGCTTCAAGCGAACCGCCAGAGAACAGGTTGGTAATAACCATACCCGCCCAGTAACTCATCTGTCCCCAAGGCAGCATATATCCTGAGAACGCTTCTGCCGAGAATGCAACAAAGAGTGCCATACCAGAGAGCCAGATAAGCTCTCTACCTCTTTTATAGGAACCGTAATAGATACCTGTGAACATATGAATGTAGATGATAAGGAAAACGATAGACGCACCCACACCGTGGATATGTCTCCATAACCAACCGTATCCTACTTCACTCATGATCGTATAGTTGACTGAATCAAAAGCAAGATTTGTATCTGGTTTATAATACATAAGCAAGAAGATACCTGAAAGGACTAGCATACCGAATGTTGCCGCCAGAACCATCCCCATAGCCCAGAGGAAGTTAATATCTTTTGGGATCCAGTATTCCGTATTGAGTACTCTTTTGAGCGTATTGACAGCTAAACGCTGATCCAGCCACTCATTAAGATTTTTCGCTTTTTCAAAATGTGCCATAATCCCCTCCTCTTATACCGTTAGACCGGCATCTAACATTTTTTGATACTCCGGGCCTGTCTCACCAAGCACCAGCTTTGTGCCGTCTATTTTGAACGGAGGGATTTCAAGTGGACTCGGAGGAGGACCGAAAATTTGGTGTCCACTTGCATCAAATTCGCCACCATGACACGCACACTTGAACTTATGCTGTTCTTTCTCATACGCAGGGATACATCCTAAGTGTGTACAAAGACCTATAGAGACGTGGAAACGATCTGACCCGATCACGATATCTCTCTCATCTGCTTTCATATCTGCTGATTTTTTCAAAACGAAGATCGGTTTTCCTCTCCATTTTTCAACATTCAGTACATTTTCCTGTGCAGCACTCAGATCGATCGTAGTAAATCCAGCTGCCTTGACACTCGGCAATGGATCCCATGTACGTTTTGCAGCATAAAGTGCACCTACACCCCCTACTGCAGCACATGCACCCAGTGCCATACCCATAAAGTCTCGACGACCTTTTTCTTTTTCTTTCATCTTTAATCCTCCATACATTAAAACTTATGGATATATTGTATTGTACTTATGGTTAAAGAAGTAGTGTAAAAGAAATATAAATTAAAAATATTATAGGTTTAATTTATATTTATAATATTTTATTATTTTAAATGTTCTTAATATCCTATTTTCTATCTTTTTTTGTTTTTTTGCGCCATTTTGATATGCACATGTATAATTTCCAAAGCCGCAGGTGTCACACCTGATATCTGTGACGCTGCAAAGAGTGTCGGCGGGGTGGCAAGTTCGAGTTTTTCTACGATCTCATTGCTCAATCCTGCGATATTTCTATAGGCAAAGCCTTCCGGTATTTTGATCTTGAGCATATCATCCATCTGCAAGATCTGCTGTTGCTGTTTCTCAATATAACGGCTGTATTTCGCTTCGATCAGAATTTGTTCTATCACCTCATCGTCATACTTGTCAAAATCAGGTAGAAGTGTCACCAGTTTTTCTCTATTAAAATCCCCGCGACCTATCACATCCATCATATAGGTTTTATCATTGATCTTTGTGGCACCTATAGACTCAAGTTTTGCCAAAAACTCTTTTGTCGGCGTTGCATGATGGACTCTCAAGTAATCCAATGCCTCTTCAATATCGGCTTTTTTCTTTTCAAAGCGTTGGATATACTCATCATCCAAAAGCCCCAGTTGCTTTCCATAATGCGAAAGTCTCATATCTGCATTATCTTCACGCAGAAGCAATCTGTACTCTGCACGGCTGGTGAACATACGGTATGGCTCTTTGGTCCCCTTGGTCACCAGATCATCTATCAGTACTCCGATGTAGGCTTCATCACGTCTAAGGATAAACGGCTCTTTCCCCTGTATGCTCAATGCAGCGTTGATCCCTGCCATGAGCCCCTGTGCCGCTGCCTCTTCGTATCCGGTCGTACCGTTTATCTGACCTGCCGTATAGAGCCCTTTGATCTTCTTCGTCTCAAGCGTATGTTTCAGATCTGTGGGCTGGATGTAGTCATACTCTATGGCATACCCGTAACGGACAATTTTTGCATTTTCCATCCCTGCCACAGAACGTACCATCTCAAGCTGTACATCGGTCGGCAATGAAGTACTCATACCGTTAATATAATACTCGGTTTCATCGATCGTCTGAGGTTCTACGAAGATCTGATGTCTTGGTCTGTCCCTGAATCGGTTGATCTTGTCTTCGATACTTGGACAGTAACGCGGTCCGACCCCTTCGATCTGTCCCGAGAACATCGGTGCCCTGTAGAAGTTACTCTCAATGATCTCATGGGTATCTTCATTGGTGTATGTCACATAACAAGGGAGTTGTTTGGGGTTAAATGTCTTTTTATCGGTTCTAAAAGAAAAAGGCGGCGGCGGTGTGTCTCCGGGCTGTATCTCCATACCCGATGTGTCTACGCTCTTCGCATCGATACGTGCACAGGTACCAGTTTTAAGACGTCCTATATTCAATCCCAGACCACGCAGATACTCCGCCAACTCTACAGAGGCAAATTCCCCCTGACGTCCTGCTGTTTGTGTCTTCTCTCCTATATGGATAAGCCCGTTAAGAAATGTCCCTGCCGTGATGATGACCTTGGATGCCCTGTAGGTATTGTCCAGCTGTGTCGTGACACCTTTGACCTCACCCTCTTCGATGATCAAACCTTCTGCGATCTCCTGTTTTACATCAAGATTATCCGTGTTGAGTACCACATTGCGCATATAAATACGATACTCATCCATATCTATCTGTGCACGACTCCCTCTTACTGCGGGACCTTTGGAGGCATTGAGTGTACGAAACTGTATACCTGTTTTATCTGTACACAGACCCATCTCACCGCCAAGGGCATCGACTTCACGTACCAGGTGACCTTTAGCCAATCCGCCTATGGCCGGGTTACAGGAAGATGCCCCTATCTGTTCTGCTAATATTGTGATCATCAATGTTTTGCTTCCCATACGTGCAGAAGCCAAAGAAGCCTCTATACCTGCATGTCCGCCACCGATGACTATGACATCATAATTCATAAAAAAACCTTACCTCTTATTCCCTAGCCAAAGCAGGGAACAAGAAAAAATATATATTTTGCTATAATAATCGAATTATATCGAAAAAAAGAGAGTCTATGTTTACAGGTCTGATACGTGAAATTGCTACGGTTAAAAGCTACCAAAATAATATATTAACGATACAGTCCAAACATCCAGCAAAACTTGGTGACTCCATCGCTATTAACGGTGTCTGCTTGACGGTCATTAAAGTAAACAGTGACGGTTTTGACCTTGAATTGGCAGATGAAACACGTTCCATCATCGATGAGAGCAAGCTCTCCGGTGCTGTACATATGGAACCAGCCATGATGATGAATGACCGTTTTGAAGGGCACATCGTACAGGGGCATGTCGATTGTGTCGGTACGGTTTCACAGATCACACCCAGAGAGAATGCCACAGACTTCATCGTCACAGTAGATCCAAAGTACATCACACACATCATACCCAAAGGCTCTATCACTATAGACGGTATCTCTCTAACTGTCAATGAGGTAGGCGCAGATCATTTCAGACTCACCATCATCCCGCACACCCTTAAAGAGACCCTGATGAAAGACTACAAAGTGGGAACCAAGCTGAATATAGAGACTGATATGTTTGCACGTTATATTGACCATATCTTGGCACACAGAAATTCGAAAAAAGGTATGAGCTGGGAAGAGATTGACAGCTTGCAGATGACATACTAGTGAATATTTACGACACTATCACACCTGAAAGCGGCGAAACCTTCACCCCGCTCCTCACACATAAAAATATCAAAATAAACCGTATCATCAGCTCAGACCAGTTAGATGACACAGAATATATCCAGGAAGAGGATGAATGGCTGGTCTTGCTCGAAGGTGAAGCGACACTGCATTTAAACCAGGTAGAGTATTTACTGACAAAAGGAGATACGCTCTTCATCCCTGCAAAAATACCCCATCGTGTATTACATACGCAAAATGGTACGATCTGGCTAACGGTCCATATCTTTTAAATAGTCTGCATCTTTCATACTGCGTGCCTGGGGATTACGCACTTTTTTCAGTTCCATATCGATATATTCCAACCCGTCAAGCCGTTGGAGACTGGCCACGGTCGAATTACGCATCTTCTCACCAGTGTGTAAAAAGATATAAAAAGCATTTTCATAGAGTCCCAGACGTACAGCTGCCGCTGTTGAGTAGGTGGTAAGCAGGGCATCTTCTTTGGATATGGCCCTTATATCCGAAAAGTACTCTTTGGTCCAAAGCAGCGGATTGTGTGCCGGGCTAAAGGCATCCTGATAGATGATGTCTATTTTCTCTTGGATCTTAGGGATACTTTTTCTTGCATCCCCCAGAAGTATCTCTATCTTGAACTGCTCATCTTCATAGTAAAGATCAGAGCTAATCGCTTTGATAATCTCCTTGATACTCTCAAACTCCGCAGGAAAATCAAAAGTATCCAGAGAACGGACCAGTCCTTCATCAAACTCCGGAGAGAGTATGTGTACTTTTGTTTTTAAGCCTGTTTTTTTGATGTAATAAAGTGTGGCAAAGGTATTATACCCCAGGCCGAAACAGATGTCCAAAATCGTCAATGCACTCTTTTTTTGGCTCAAAGAGAGTGCAGGTTTGACATGTTTCTCTAGAGACTCGTGCAGTGCCCCGTCTTTGGTAGAGTGGTAGGGTTCGTCAAACTCAACAGAAAAGAGTGTATGGGTACCATCTTCGCACAGTACCAGATTTTTCTCTTCTCTTAACGACTCATTGTACATGATGGGTTATTTGTTTGCCTCTTTGAGTTGTTTTTTTGTCATTTTGAGTTTTTTGTTGTTCATGACGCCTATTCCTCTGTCCAAAACAGTATGTGCAATAAGCTGTGCTTCACCCAATGAATGCATCTTATAGGTCCCGCACTGATACTTATTGAGTTCTGGAATATCTTTTTTGCTTTCGACACCAAGGACATCTTTCATCGATTTCTTCCATGCTTTGGCTACCTCTTTGGCTTTCGGCGACCCAAGAAGTGACATATAAAAACCTGTACGACACCCCATAGGAGAGATATCTATGATCTCTACATCTTTACTATTCAAATGATCTCTCATAAAACCGGCAAAGAGATGTTCGAGTGTATGGATACCTTTTTCCGACAATGCTTCCTGATTAGGTACACAAAAACGCAGATCATACACCGTGATGTCATCTCCGCATGGACTACTCATCTTTTTAGCCACACGTACCGCAGGTGCGATCATCTTCGTATGGTCTACAGTAAAACTGTCTAATAATGGCATAGGATTTCCTTCAAAATATTTTTCTGATTATAGCGAGATTTACTAATGATTCAATCTTGGTTATTGCAGAGTGATGAATTTCACAGCCTCAAGAGCCGTTTTAGAGACATTATCCGTATGTTCCAGCAGCAAGGTTTCATCTGCATATCCACATGTCACACCCACACTGTTGATATTCGCTGCCTTGGCGGCCAAAATATCCATCGGTGTGTCACCGATCATCCAATACTTACTTTTGTCACTTTGCAGTTTTGATAACGCTTTGAAAATAGGTTCAGGGTGTGGTTTTGGATTTTCCACATCCTCCCTGCCTACCAATACATCAAAATAGCGCATCAGCCCCATATGCTCCAAAAGTTCTATGGAGTACTTGGCTGTCTTAGTCGTGACAACACCCAAGACAGCATGTTGACTTGCAAGTTCTACTGCTTCTCTCGCCTCTGGAAGCAAGACCGTTTTTGCACATGATATCTTTCTATAATGCATCTTATAGGCTTGTACATGTGCATCCACATGCCCCTCTTCTACACCAAGTGTTGCAAACATCACATCCAAAGGATGTCCGATCTCTGCTTTGATCGATTCCTCATCCGGTACTGCTGCACCAAAGGTTTTAAATGCGACATCAAAACTCTCCAGTATCGCTTCTGTTGAATCTATCAGTGTTCCGTCTAAATCAAATAGTATTATCATCTTCTCTTTCTTTATACATTAATTTTGGTGCTGAATCAAGTAATGTTTGTGTGTAAGGGTGCCGAGGATTTTCCATCACATCTTCTACCAAACCTTGTTCAACTATTTTACCCTCTTTCATCACAGCAACCTCATCTGCTATCATAGGGATAATAGAGAGATCATGTGTGATAAACAAATACGAGACCCCTGATTCTTTTTGCAGTCTGGTAAGTAACTCTAAGACCTGTGTCCGTACAGAGACATCCAATGCTGAAGTAGGTTCATCACAAATGATCAGTTCAGGCTCTACCGCCAATGCTCTTGCAATACCTATACGTTGACGTTGTCCTCCTGAAAACTCATGCGGATAACGATGCATGTGAGCAGCTTCCAGGTCCACTTTTAAAAGCAGGGCTTCAATATACCGATCTTGTTCTCTCCTGCTTTTTGGTCCCACATCCAAACTGATCATGCCTTCTCGAATGATATTGGCGATGGTCATTCGAGGGTTTAGCGCAGAAAAAGGATCTTGAAACACCACCTGTATCTTACGCCTGTAAGGACTTAAAGCCCTTTTATCGAGCCCTACCAGGTTTTGTTTCTCAAAGCGCACTTCTCCTTCTCTCTCATCCAACAAAGAGAGTATGGCTTTACCGATGGTACTTTTACCGCTTCCTGATTCTCCAACCAGTGCCAGTGTCTTTCCCTTTGCAATAGAAAACGTGACATCATCTACCGCCTTGACATACCCTTTTGTTCTTTGAAAAAAACCTTTTTTAATGGGAAAATGTACTTTCAATCCTTCTACCTCAATTAAGGGCGCATAACCTTTTTCTGCTTTGTTGTATGATTTGGTAGCCCGTGCATCTTCCAGCAAGCGTTGCGTATAAGCGTGTTGCGGATGCATAAAAAAATCTTTACATGCTGCTTGTTCAACGATCTCTCCCTTTTTCATGACGGCAACCCTGTCAGCCATTTCTGAAACGACAGCCATATCATGTGTGATGAACAGAATAGAGAGGTCTCTTTGCTTACATATCTTTTTGAGTAACCCAAGCACTTGTGCCTGTATCGTAACATCCAATGCCGTTGTAGGCTCATCCGCTATAAGCAGGTCAGGTTCACAGGCTAGTGCAATGGCTATCATCACTCTTTGTTTTTGTCCGCCAGAGAGTTGATGCGGATACCAGTGGTAACGTTCTTCAGGGTCTTTCAATGCAACTTCCCTAAACAGTGAGAGTACCTTCTCTCTGATCTGCTCTTTTTTGAGCCCCAAATGCACCTTTAGTACTTCTGCAACCTGCGAACCTACCGTCATCACCGGATTCAAAGCGGACATAGGTTCCTGAAAGATCATCGCTATCGATTTGCCTCGTACTGTTTGCATCTGTGATTCTGGCAAAGTAAACAATGCATTCTCTTTTAAATGGATCTCTCCTGAACGCACAGCGATAGCTTCAGGAAGCAGTCGCATGATAGCCAATGAGGTTAATGACTTCCCGGACCCGGACTCACCGACCAAAGCAAAAATCTCTCCATGTCGAATCTCAAAGCTGACACGATCCAAAACGATTTCATCCCCTGCACTCAACGAAAGGTTTTTAACGGTTAAGATACTACTCATACTTTATTCCTCGGGTCCAGTACTGTTTGAATACGGTCAGAAAACAGATTGGCGGCCAACACCAAGATAAACATAAAGACAAATGCCGAAAAGAGTGACCACCACACCATAGGTTCTCTCGCCATCTCCAGTCGCGCCTGGTTGATCATATTCCCCCATGAGTGCATCGTTGGATCAACCCCTACACCTACATAGGAGAGTACCGCTTCTGCAAGTACTAGGCCCGAAAAGTCCAATACCACAGAGATAAGAATGATATGCATGAGGTTTGGCACAATATGACGACGGATAATCGTCAACTTGCTCACACCAAATGCTTTAGCTGCCGTGACAAACTCCATTTGAGAGATCTTAAGCGTCTCCGCTCTCAGCAGTCTGCATAGCCCTGTCCATGAAGTGACCCCCAGGATCAAAATAAGAAATAGCAGACGCAGATCAGAACGTTCAAGGGTGCTTTCAAACCATCCAGGATGGTTACTCATCATCACCTGCATCGAGAGTACCCCCGCTGCGATCAGCAAGACACCGGGGATCGAAGAGAGCGTGGTATAGATATACTGTATCACATCGTCTACCCAACCGCCAAACAGCCCCGCACTTACACCCAGGATCACCGCTACAGGCAACATGATCAGTGTGGTAAGTATCCCTATGAGGACCCCGGTACGAATACTCTTGAAACTTTGATAGAGTACATCATTGCCCACTTTATCCGTACCCAATACATGATAAGAGTCACTAAGCAGATAAAGCCAGGTAAATACCATGACCAAGACGATGAATGTCACATAAGCCGTACGCCATGGCAGGTCACTCTCTCCCTGCCACGTCTCTTTCCATGCAAGCAAAAATCTTGATCTCTCTCTCCACCAGAGATGCAGCACCACCAGTGACAGACTCCATATCAACCCCACACCCAGTGCAAACAGAGATTCTTTGACCAAGTTATCTTCTGTAGATACATGCTTTAAAGGCAGGTGGACCTGTTGGGTCGTTCCATTGTCATCTACGACGATCGAACTTGCATACTCCACCGTTGCAAAGGGTGCAGAGTAGGTACGCTCTGTATTTTGAATATTGTGTTCAAAGAGTAGATCCAGAAGGGAGACCATTTCGGATCCATACACGACCTCCTGACTCTTTTGCACTTCCTGGTGAAGTGCAAAACGCAGATGTATAGAGTCAAGCAACGTAAACAATAGGTAAAACAAAAGTACCGTGGAAGAGGCCATCGCGATACTTGATCTAAAGATCGTCTGCCACTGTTTCTTGATTTGAGGAGAACGCGAGACCACCCATGACCACAACATGAGAACTATCACCAATGCCCATACCAATATATCTGTCCAAAGTAGTACCAGTTTCATGAGAGCTTCACCCGCGGATCAAAAAGTGTATAAGAGATGTCTGTCAAGATCAATCCCAGGATATAAAGGACCGACCCTAAAAAGACCATCGCTTTGACGATAGCAAAATCTTGTGAATTGATCGCATCGATCGTGTAGGAACCAAGTCCGGGAATACCAAAAAAGGATTCCATAATAAGACTTCCCATAAACAGCGAGGGGATGATCACCACCACCCCTGTCAAAATAGGAAGCATCCCATTACGAAGCACATGTCCGAACAATACTTTAATTTCAGAGAGTCCTTTGGCCCTTGCGGTTCGGACATAATCCTGGTTGATCTGTTCCAAAAAGATACTCCTGTACCAACGTACACCCGACCCTAACCCCGAAAAGACACCTATCATCACGGGTAAGAGTATGAACTTTATACCGTCCCATCCGCTCTCATAGCCCGATATAGGGACCCAGTGCCATATCTTGGAAAAAAGAACCTGCCCTGCAATGATATAAAAGAGTCCGGAAATCGACATGATCATCACTGCGATGATCATCATACTTGTATCCAACATGGAACCCCTAAAAAGTACCAAAAGCAATGCCAGACTAATGTTAGTGATCAATGCGATCACAAAGGTAGGCAAAGCAATAGAGAGACTGGGGATCATACGCTCTTTGATATCTGATCCTATATCACGGTTGCTGTCAGAAAAGCCAAAGTCAAAGCTAAAAAGTTTGAGTGATTCTTGTACAAAAAGGGTATCTGATACCTGTGCAAGACCTTGGGCTTTGGTATTGACAAACAGAGGTTTATCATACCCTCTTGCCTCTTTCCATGACTGTATGAGAGCAGGCGTGACCTGTTTGGCACCCAACTGTGCTCTTGCCATGTCATCTGGACTATTGACCATAAAGAACAACATAAAGGTGATCAGGTTTACCCCGATCAGTATGGGTATCGCGTACAGTATACGTCTAATGATATAGGCTAACATCTGCCCTCCTCTTGAAAGATCACCCTGTTCTGTCTGTTTCTATAAATACGACGAAGTGAAAATACCATGATCAACACAAACAGTGCCATGAGGAACAGTGGTGCAACGACAGGCTGATTCCACTTTTTTTGTTTTTCTACCCGCAATGCAGCATCAATACGTTTATACTTCAGTGTATTGTTTGCCATAGCATTAGGGATCACATTACGGTACCATGCATGTGACAATGCCAAAGATTTAGGGTGAATACCCCACACCCAGGGTGCATCCTCTCTTGATATCTTTACCATTTGACGTATCATTTCCATTCTCTCAGGTGTATTCTTCATCGTTTTCATTTTTTCAAAGAGTTTGTCAAAATCCGGGTTTTTATAATTTGCAGAGTTGATCCCCACACCATTGGTATCGATAGAGGCATTTGCTCCATAAAGCAAAAAGAGGAAGTTTTCAGGATCCGGGTAATCTGCATTCCAGCCCCATGAAAAAAGTTGTGTCTTCCCTTTACGTACTTTATCCTGAAAACGGTTATAGTCAGTCGCACGTATCACAAGCTGTATACCCAACGCATCAAACTGTTTACGATACCAATCCATCAAAGCTCTGTCATCCGGACCCGTAGCAGTGACATCATAGTGAAGTTTTAAAGGTTTTCCTGTTTTATTTGAAACACCATTTGGGTATCCTGCTTCTGACAAAAGCTGCTTTGCAAACGCCAATGACTTGCGTACTCTCTTGCCGTCAACCCAGTCATAGACCACACTGTTGGTACCCTCTTCCCCCTCTTCATAGCCAAAAATACCGGGAGGTATCACACTTTGTGCTGCCATACCTCTCTCATTCATAAAGATGGAGATATACTCTTCCTGGTCGATAGCAATACTGATCGCTTGTCTTAACTTTCTCGCTGACTCCGTATATCCGCCGACGACAGGATCTACCATATTGAATGCCATGTAGTAAATGGAAGGCTGCACAGACCCGATCAACGATATGCCTTTTTGCTGCATCTCTTCACTCAGTCCCATCGTACCGGATGAAGAGATCTGTACAGCCTGGTCAAACGCTTCTGAGCTGATACCCGATGCATCATAATAGCCCTGCAGAAACTTGTTCCATAAAGGTATGCTCTCTTTTTCCAGGGCATAAACAACTTCATCTATAAACGGCAGTTTCTTCCCTGAATCATTTTGGTCTGAACCAGGATACGCTTCATTATGAAAATTCGGGTTTTTCAACAGACGCATCTGTTTATTTGGATTGTTCTCTGCCAGATAATATGCCCCTGTCCCCACAGGGAACCAATTGAGCGTCAGATTTTTAGCCTCTAAACCCTGCTGCTGATAAAAGATATCTGCCTCCCAAGGAATAGGTGCAAAAAAATTCATCGTAAGCCAATAGAGAAACTGCGGGTATTTCCCTTTTATCTCTATGACCAAGGTATGATCATCTAAAACCTTTACACCTGGAATATCATACGCACGAAGATCAAGGACTTCTCCCTTTGCTTTCTTCTCTTTTGCTATCTTTGTAATGGCACTCGAATATGCTTTTAACCCCACAATATAGGTCTGCATCGTGTCCAGAACAGGAGAATGGTTCTGCCTTACCCCCATACGCTTGATGGCATAGGCATAATCTGCTGCCAGCAAATGACGGGTATCCTGCTTTTGGAAATCATCCAGTGTCTCTATCTTTTCAAGCTCTTCCTCGCTCAATGCATCGTAAAGCAAGTCTCCTTTTTCATTTTTGGCAAAAGCAGGATGGTTTTGGTACATGACATCTTTTCTAAGGTCCAGACGGTATTCGCTGAATGCTACACGCTTATCATTTTCATCCACTTCTTCTCTCTCTTTATTCAGATAACGTATCGTTGGCATTTGAGTGAGCGTAAGCGGTTCAAGGGTATAAGGTCGTTGAAGATAATTATATTGCAGCGGAGGTTCATAGATTTGACCGATGAATGCCCACTCATTGGCATTATATGAGACAACAGGGTCCAATCTTTTAGGAGAGATCGAAAAAGAGGTAAAAAGTGTATTGGAGGCACTCTTCTCCTTATTATGGGGGTTATTCCAAACATCTGCTTGGAGAAATGATACTGTCATCAATAACAAGATCTTTATCATAACCATCCGCATCTATTTTAATCTTCCCTTATCGTGAACTTCTTTCAAATTATATCAGAGCTAAAATAGTAGCATACTTTAGTAATTTTAGGCTAATTCGGACTTATCGACACCGAATAAAATAAATAATATTGATTTACAGAGCATCAATTTTTAGCTGTATAATACCTATAGTTTATACGTCAAAAATAATTTATAATGATAAATATCATTCATTTTACTGATTTTAATTCTCTTTTAAAAATTTATCTCATAGAATGAGACTATACCATTTATAAAAGGACGAAGATGGCACGATTGGTAGTAATGGGCGGTGGTGTTTCAGGACACACTGCAGCGACATTTGCAAAAAAATGGCTTGGCAAAGAACATGAAGTGGTAGTAGTGACCCCAAATTCCCAATGGAACTGGATTCCATCGAATATTTGGGTGGGGGTAGGAGAGATGACAAAAGAGGATGTTGTCTTTCCTCTCGCACCGGTCTATAAAAAAGCAGGGATCGACTACAGACAGGCCCTGGCACTCTCCATCCATCCAAACGGAAAAGCGGGCAGCGATGCTCCATACATTGTCATAGAATCCACAAAAGAAGAGACCAAAGGCCAAACAGAAGAGTTGACCTATGATTATCTCATCAATGCCACCGGACCTAAACTAAACTTTGATGCAACACCGGGTTTAGGTAACGGTAAAGGTGGCGTGGGGGAACATACGGTTTCTGTCTGTACAGCAGACCATGCTGTACATGCCAATGAAGCATTGAAAAAAGTGTTTGAAAAAGCAAAAGCAGGCGAGAGACAAAAACTGCTGATAGGTACAGGTCATGGTACGTGTACCTGTCAGGGGGCAGCCTTTGAGTACATTTTTAACATCGAACATGAAGCCAGAAAAGCAGGTATCCGTGATATGCTGGATATCAAATGGATCTCCAATGAATCATTCCTTGGTGACTTTGGTATGGGTGGCCTTCACATGAAAGTGGGAGGGTATACTGTCAGTTCCAAACTTTTTGCAGAATCACTATATGCTGAAAGAAATGTGCCATGGATCATCGGGGCCCATGTCAACAAAATAGAAGCGGGAAAACTCCATTATGAACTTTTGGATGGATCCATAGGTGAAGAGGAGTTCGACTTCTCTATGCTGATCCCACCATTTTCGGGTGTAGGACTACAAGCCTATGACAAAGACGGTTCAGACATAACAGATACACTCTTTGCACCGAACGGGTTTATGAAAGTGGATGCTAAATATGATGCAGGTACCTATGAGAACTGGAGAGCATCTGACTGGCCTAGAACCTACCAAAACCCATTATTTAAGAATATTTTTGCATGCGGTATCGCCTTTGCACCACCGCATCTTATCTCTAAACCGATGAGTTCACCAAACGGCACACCGATCAACCCTACACCACCAAGAACAGGCATGCCTGCAGGTATCATTGGTAAAGCAGTTGCCCACTCTGTATGCGATATGATCAAAAGTGGAGGCAGCGCACATCTTCATGAAGCTTCTATGGCAGAGATGGGTGCCGCGTGTGTGGCAAGTGCAGGGAAAGGTCTCTTTGATGGTCAGGCTGCAGCTATGACTGTCTACCCTGTTGTACCGGATTTTGAAAAGTACCCAGGGACAGGTCGTGATACAGACTATACCTTTGGAGAGATCGGTCTTGCAGGACATTGGATCAAACATATCCTACACCATATGTTCATCTACAAAGCAAAACTCAAACCAGGCTGGACGCTGATCCCGGAGTAACCAATTCTTGGTTAAAGATCAAAAAATACTATAAAAAGGAGATATTATGAAAGAGGAAGAAGTTAATTTTCAAAATGAGCAATTTAACTTGACCATGATCCCGGGGAAATTTGCAAGAGCTATGAGGACCTGTAAAATTTGGCAGTTCATTCGATTTATTATCATCAATATTAAAATGTTGATCGTTGTACGTAAGAGCCACTAAAGTTGTTAAATAGGTAAATAATAAATGAAGTTTTACAAAATGTAGACCTTGCAAGAGAAAATCTCTTGCAAGTGGTTCCAAGGAAAATCCTTGGGGAAAAACAGTCGAAAATATCTCCGAAGAGGTCTTCCAAAGGCAGGCTTTAGGAAAAGACCGACTATCTTTTTGAGAACTGAGGAGATCTTCTCGCTTTTTTCTTTCCTGGTTTCTTTCTTTCAACCACTCTTGAGTCTCTAGTAAGAAGTCCCATTGGTTTAAGGATCCCTCTGAAAGATGGTTCGTAAGCTACAAGTGCTTTAGTGATACCATGCTTAAGTGCATCCGCTTGAGCAGCATAACCACCACCAAGTGTCGTTGCTTTGATGTTCATAGACTCAAGTTGTTTTGTTGCTTCAAGTGGAAGTCTTACTTTCATCTTAAGTGTTTCATGTCCACCTAACCATTGGTCAAGTGTTTTACCGTTGATAAGCATTTCACCGTTACCTGGAGTCAACCAGACTTTTGCGATCGCTGCTTTTCTTTTTCCTGTTGCGTATATTGTTGCCATGCTTACGCTCCCTTATTAATTTGAGCAGTGTGTGGGTGTTCAGCACCTGCATATACTTTAAGCTTTTTCAGCATTGTTCTACCAAGAGTTGTCTTTGGAAGCATACCTCTAACAGCAAGCTTGTAAAGTTTCTCTGTATGGTTTTCTAACATATCATCAAGTTTTTTACTTTTAGT
Source organism: Sulfurovum sp. XGS-02 (assembly GCF_023213175.1). GTDB lineage: Bacteria > Campylobacterota > Campylobacteria > Campylobacterales > Sulfurovaceae > Sulfurovum. The sequence continues at coordinate 192,470 of NZ_CP093312.1, read as the reverse complement.
AGAACCGAAGTAACCACTATGAGTAAAGTACTCTTTCTCTTGAAGTTTAACCCCTGAGAACTTTGCTTTTTCAGCATTGATGATAACTACGTAGTCACCACAATCTACATTTGGTGTAAATGATGGCTTATGTTTACCTCTAAGAATTGCCGCTACGTCAGTTAAGATACGACCGAAAGTTTTACCTTCTGCATCGATCAAAACCCAGTCACGTTGTACTTCAGAAGGTTTAAGAACTGATGTCAATTTCATGAATTTTCCTTGTTTAAATAGAACAATTTACACGGTAAATGCTCTTTTGTGAACGGATTCTACCCACTTAAACTTAAAATTTATTTAAATTAAGTTTAATTTAAGATTTTTATATCAATTTCTTCCTCTAGCAAGTAAATGATCATCCCCTCTGTTCGTTTCCCCGTGATCTTCCCTATGGCCTTTTGATAATATCTCACCTGTTTTTCATGTTTCAATGCATACTTTTTTGAACTTTTATAGTCTATCACCAAACAGTGATCCTCATACTCCAGCAAGAGGTCTATCTGTTTCAATTCACCCTCAAAACTAAGAGACTGCTCTTTTCTGACTTTGGCCCCATCGAGTATCTGTTGGAATGCTTGATAACCTATCAAATTCTTGATACGCATCTCTATCTGTTCCATACTTGGATCAGCCAACTGCTGTCCGTAACGATTTTTTAATGAGAGCATAGCTGCTCCCAGACTCTTTTCATCAAAGGAGCCTAACATCTCCAAGGTATAATGCAACGCTGTACCGAACAAGATAGCCTCATAGTCTTTCTCCTCTTCCTCCTCAGCAGAGAGCACCTCTTGTGTACCGTAATTGGTGATAGATAATGCTTTCACTTTCTCAGGTACACACTTTTCACTCTCATCCCTAGAGACCACTTGAAGCTCGCCTACAGACAGCGGTGCCATATCGATCTCATCAAAAATAGAGTCTTTGGGTTTTCTAAGCACAATCAGCCCCTCTACGGCACGGGTTAAAGCTACATAAAGTATATTTTTTCTGTCTTTTTGCTCTGAGACTTTACGTGCCTCCATGATACGTTTATATACGTTATCAAAATTCTCCCTGCCTTTGATCCTGTAGAGTATCTTATCGATAGTGAGCTGATCATTGTAATGGTAGACCAGTGCTGACTTATCACTGTTTTTACGGGTGAGTTTATCGAGCAGTATGACATACTCGAACTCAAGTCCCTTGGATCCGTGGATCGTCATGATCTTGGCACCATGCGTCGTATTTGCCGCCACAGAGATGGAAGAGGTGCGAAACTCCTCTATAAACGTCGGTATGTCAGAGAAGTGTGATGAAAATTCCAAAAGTTTCAAAATATTCATATCTTCATCAAAATACCCGAACACCCTTACCAGTCTGTCTAGCACCTGCAGAGGGCTCATAAATGCGGAGAACCAGGAGGTTTCCAGATCTTCGACTCTTTTACCTACTTTCAGTACCATTGCCTCTGCGTCTATCTTCTCTCCGTAGAACAGATACTCCACCATGGCAACCAGTGCGGCTATTTTAGGAAGGTTTTTGAGTGAACTGGAAGTCTGTAAAAGGGTATCGATGCCTGCACCCAGACAGGCTTCCTGCAGACTCACACCGTCTTTGTTCGTACTGACCAAAAAGGCGATCTCATTGACATCAACCCCTAGCGATAAGAGTCTTTTTGCCTGTCCTACAGCTTCATCTATCAGTGCTTCGGACTCAAGGACCTCCACGTACCCTTCAGAGGCCCCAGGTTTACTCTTTTGGGGTACATAGCCCTCCATCGACGGTTCAAACCATCGGTTGACCTGCTCTACAACATTTCTGGAACTTCTGTAGTTGGTATCCATCTGTTCTATGGTCACGCCATAGTGTTCAGCGACTTTATCGAACAGCTCTTCTACGCCACCTCGAAAACGGTACAGCGACTGTTTGGTATCTCCCACATAGAAGAAGCTCTTGAATTCGCTCTGTCCATGCCCTGAAAATATCTCATCTATCAGCGGCTTGAGCAGTAGAAACTGTAGCGTAGAGGTATCCTGGAACTCATCGAGCAGGATATGTTTGAACTTCGAGTCTATTTTGAAATACAAAAACTCTTTGCTGAGACTCTCGTGCAGGAGTCTGTAGGTAAAATAGGTCAGATCATCAAAACTCAGCACACCCGAAGACTTTGCATTGATGATCGTCGCATTTTTATAGTAGTCGTATATCTTGAAGAGATTGTGTAATACGATCGCTTCTTTCACCTGTGACCAAAGACGTAACTCTTTTTTGAGAAGGGCATAGAGCTCTTCTATCTCATCATTGGCCACTTTTGTGAACCATGAATGTTCTCCCAATGTCTCTTTTTCAAAAAGAGATTTACCAAACAACGCTTTGATACTCTTGGTGTCAAACTGATTCATACAGCGTGCTGCAGCATCAGCATCTGTCAGTGCTTTGATCATCTTGATTCTCAATGCTTCACAGGCCTCTTCCTGTCTGCCCAAAGAGGGAGCACTCTCTTCCAGACTAGGGAGTAAAGGATCCACCTTATAAAAGTTCTGCATCAGATCAAAGATCTTCATAAAACGTTTGTCTTCGATATCGATGGATAGCTTTACAAGAGAAGAGAGCAGTCCTTCGGCCTGTACCTCATCGAGGAAATGTTTTTCCAGTGCATCTTCACCCTCTTCTTTGGTGACAAAGTCCGGTTCAAGTCCTATCTCCAGAGAGGCTGAACGTAAGACGGAAGAGAAAAAACTATCCAGTGTGACAATGTAGGAACTGCTGGCCAAAAAACGTGCCAAGACCTCAGGCTGTTTTTGTAACAGAGCTTCACGTGAGAGTCCAGTCTGCAGACAGATCGCACCCGTGAACGCTTCATTGCTTTCATCGGCCAAAGCACGCAGAGAATCGACTACCCTTTGGCGCATCTCTGCTGCTGCTTTGTTGGTAAACGTGGCTGCCAAAATAGAGCTGGGGGATTCTCCCATGAAAAGCAGTGAAATATACCGTACGGAGAGGGCAAATGTTTTACCCGACCCTGCTGAAGCGGAGTAGGCTAAAAAAGGTTTGAAACTCATAGATACTCTCCTCTTTCGCACATCAATGTAAATTCGCAGTACTTGCATTTTTGTAGATCCTCACACTTTTCAGCCTTAAAGGAGTCTGTTTGCTTCAGCTCTATGATGTGTTGTGCCAAGAGTGCATTTTTCTCTTCCAGTGCAGTGATCTCCTCTATGTTACCCCCCTCGAGTATCTTGACAAATGCCAGAGTGATGTTTTGGTATTTCCCCATTAGCATTTGATGGTAGATGCTCATCTGCAGATCTGTGAGATTCTCCAGGTTCTTAGTTTTGTTGGCCTCTTTGGTGGATCCGCTTTTATAGTCAAGTACAAGTGTATCCGTGGCATTCTGGTCTATACGGTCTATGCGTCCTTTGAAACGAAGCCCTCCTATCTCTCCCTGCACTTCCACTTCTCTTTCCACGACGCTCCAGTCAGCCTTGAAATGCTCTATTTGTGAAGTGACGAACCCTTTTAATTTCTCTTTCCAAAGCAGTTTTTTATAGGCTGTTTGAGAATCATCAAAAGTAAGCAGCTGATCTAAGAGAATATCAATGTTTTTTTGCATCTCTTCTTGGGTCTCGTAACGCTCTTTTTCTCTATAGAGATGGTCCAAGAGCAGATGCAAGAATGCCCCCTCATTCAGCTCCTCTTCTCTCTTTGCTTCTATCTTTTGTATATACCTATAGTAGTACTTTCGCTTACACTCCAGATAGGTTTTCAGTCTTGATGCCGACCATACAATCTCCTGTGCATTAAAATGCTCTACGACCGGATCTTTCTCTTCGACAAACTGTGTAGGCTGGTCATAAAGCAGCGAAGTTTGTACCTGGGCCGGTACTGCACCTTTAAGTCCCAGTTCATAAAGGAATTTTGAGGGGAGTTTATTGTCACTGGTACTGTAGAGTATCGCTACCTCTTTGGCCTGTTCCAGTAAGCGTTTATAATACTGCTTCTGCAAAGCTTCCCGGTCATGTTTAGTAGGGAGGTTGGCAAAGGCACGTACCGAGGAGTTAAGAAACTGGTCTTTGCTAGAAGCAGCAGGGACAATGCCTTCATTAAAATCAACGATGACCACACCTTCAAAATGTACGCCTCTGGTCTCCAGCACACCCATAACCGTGACCAGCCCGCCCCTCACATCATCGATCGTGATCTTGGAGAGTGCTTTGAGCCAAAAAAAGAGCCACTCCTTTAAACTCAGCTCCTCTTTTGCAAATATCTTCAGAAAATGCAGATACTTTTCATAGACACGTTCATTCATCTTCTCTTTTGGTTCACTTTCAAGCAGTGGGCACTCCAATAGTCCAAGACCATCTATCGCACTGAAAAACGCTTCTGTATTGCAGCGTTTTGAAGAAGAGAGTTTCTCTACCGTTTCCAGATCAAACCCATAACGTTCCAACAGCGCTCTGTGCTCACTGTCAAAGTTCTGCCAATAGCTATAGAGTGCTTCAAGCGATTTGTAGATACGGCCGTTGGAGTAGTCATACCCCATCGCAAAGTTCAGGTTATTATGGGTGTCATAAAGCGTAAAATGCTCTTTGAAATCCTCATCAGGCAGGATCAGCACGATCTCTTCGGGAGGAATGCCCGAACGTACCATCTTTTCTATCTCTACAAATGCCACAGCGATCTGTTCCTGTCGTTCTTCCACAGCGAAGACATTTGCATTGATCTTTGCCTTATTGGGCCTGGTCGAAAGTATTTTTCTCTCTGTCAGGTCAAAACTCACAGTTACATCATTTTCCAAGCTCATCCCCAGTGCTTCAAAACGCTCCTGCATCTTCACATTGAACGGACTGGTCGTATAGTGTATGATAAGCTGTGTTCTCTTGGATATGTTTTCTATCAGCTCCAGTTCAAAGCGACTCAAGTACCCTTCCAAATGTATCTCTATACTTTCATACGCTTGTAAAAATCCCTCATTGAGTCTGTAGGCATGGGGGATTAATGCTTTGTCGGTAAAACCCTGCGCCTCAAGCAGTCCTCTATAGTTCTCAAAAAGCTGTTCCAGGATACCAAGATGTGTCTCGAACTCTGCATAGGCATCAGCCTCTGCCAACGTCTCAAAGCTTATCTGTTCGGCAGCCAACTCTTCAAAGAATTTAAACAGTGCATCACTCTTGGTAAAGAACCTCACCAGTTCAAGATTGAGGTTCAACGCTTCAAAGGCTTGAAAAGAGGCTGCTTCACGTAAAAGAAGAATACGCTGAAGCGGGTCTATCTGTACTTTGTCTTCTAACAGAATAGCGCGCTGTTCAAACTCATCCATGCGCATGAGTGCGGGGAGAAAACCCTCTTGTTCTTTCTGTGCAGCACTGACTGTCCTTAATGCTCTTGATGTGGGATAAATATGGAGTTGATTCATGCTGAGTAGTATAGCATAGTGTAGAAGATAAAAAGGAAAAATCTGTCAATATGACAGATAAAGATGAGAGAAGGTGAATCCCTCTCTCGGGGTGACACCTTATGGTTTAAGGTAAGCGGATACTTCCGAGTAACCCATCGTATCACCGACTTCTGCTCTAAGCTGCAGGGTGTACCTTCCCGCTTTGGTGATATTCACATCTGTTACCCGGTATTTTCCGTTCACATAAGGAATATTTTTGAAAAGTTGATCTTCACTCCTGCTGTGAGGCCGTGTCAGCAAAAAGGTGACATTTGCATCTGATACGCTGGTCCCCTCTTTGGTCACCACATCATAAGTGAATGCATTCATCCCCTGTGATAATTTCACGGGGTTTGGTTGAGGACGGTTACTGTTCACATTATCTGTCATCACCATCGTTTCCACATCCAATAGATGAATTGCATATGCTGTATCAAATGCTTTTCTTTTCTCCATGATCTGGTTGATATTCATATCAGCCATTTGGTATTTGAGCATATACTGGTTGGACTCTTGCACCGGTATGGACGATGCTGACTTTACCGTCCAGTAACTTAACGTGATCCCAAGCACAAGAAAGCCGAGTATCATGTGCGGCCAGTATGTTTTTCCGCTATTTTTTGCCATGTTTTATCCTCATATATAGTGGTCTGATTGCAAAGATCCAGAGTACCAAGAATGAACCGATGTAGATAAGCACACTTAAGCCCCATACCATATGCCGTGTCTCATTAGGTATCGTTTTGGTCAGTTTAATCCCTTTGGACTCAGCAATGCCTTCTGCCAGCTCTGAAAAAGCCTGCAGTACACCAATGTTATGTTTATCTTCATCGGAGTTACTATCTTTCGAAGAGACAATATCCACTACAGCATCTTCCACATCATCTTTATCATATAAATCACGGATTTCATCAGATGAAGGGATCAACGCTACCCTGCCCTTTGTATCTGCTTGCTCAGTGATTCGTGCCTGAGGTGCAAATATAAATAAGACATAAGGCTTGCTCATTTGTGCCTCATACTTCTTGCTATACGCTACCAGGTTGAAACCTACAGGAAAGTGTTCATTGGTTGCTATCACATATCCATTAATACCTGTTTTTGAAAAAAGTTCATCACCCATCTCATTGATGAGTTGTGCAGCTTCAATTTTTAGAATGTCATCTTTGAGTATATGACTAGCGTTTAGAAGAAGAGGAAGTACCAAAGCAAGCAAGGTTGCCCTTACTTTTGCTTTGAACATATTTTATCCTACGTATAAAAGGTTGCCACTTAATGACAAATAGAGTGCCGCTACCGCCGCAAAAGCCATACATGCAATAAGTACTTTATCCATATATTTAATCATTATTTATCCTTTTTCTCTGCATCTATAAATGAATACTGCTTATTCTCTACATCAATCATTTTAACGTTATTTATGTCTCTGATCGCTGTCGGATCATAAGGCTTTACCGCTGCATGTCTTTGTACAACGACCACCATGAGCATCAATGTAATCAGAATTGCAAGTAAACCTACGATCGAGATCAAAACCCCGAATATTCCATGTAGTCCAAATAAACTTCGTTTTGTATTTTCTGCCATATGAAACTCCTTAGTTTGACAATGACTGAATATATACAGTCAAAGCTTTCTCTTGTACTGGTGTAATAAGTGTCTTAAATGACGGCATTTTACCGATCATACCCTTCTTACCGTTTTGAACTACATGGTTCATCAATGCAGCATCGTAAGATACAAGGTTTGGTGACATACCATTGTTTCCTTTACCATCCATTCCGTGACAAGAACCACACGCTGCGAATGCTGCAGGCTGTTCACCTTTCATACCACCGGCAACATACTCAGCGATCGCTTCAGCATCTGCACCTTGTGCCATACCTGCAGGCATTGCACCCATAGGATACCCTAATTGGTTTTGACCATTCTTGATCACATCCAATACTTGCTCTTTGCTCATTCTGGCTGTAAAATCTTGTGCTTTACCTGAAAGACCATCTCCTGTCACACCGTGACACTGCTGACACTGTACCAAAAAGATAGACTCACCCATCTCTTTTAGTGTTGCTTCATCCGCATTTTTGTGTATAGCTTCAAACTTTGCATTATATGCCAGTACATCTTCATTGTACTCACCGATCTGGCTATAGGCATTTACAGGATACCCTATAAGACCATACCACATTGACCAAAGAAAAACTGCCAAGAATGAATATGCCCAACCTGATGGTAGTTCATTCTCATACTCTCCGATACCGTCCCAGTTATCCTCTGCAAGCGGACCAGCTGCTGTATCCGTTTTCATCTGATTCACATATTTAACCGCAACCGATGCTGTGATCGTCGCAACTGCAATTGCTCCCCCCATTGTTATCGCATTTACAGAGTCTGCAAAGATATCAATATCCAGACTCGTTACAACAGCGATCGTTGCGATGATCAACACCGCTGCAAATGCCAATGCTTTTATCATTAATGCATTCATTTATTCTCCTCCTTATATTCTCTTTGTGATGCGGGTTTATCTTCTACGGGTGTACTTGTGACTTCATCATCAAGTGCAATATTCCCGTATTTTTCATAATCACGCTCACCTTTTTTTTCACTTCTGTACAGGTGTATAATATACCCATACAGCATCACTACCAAAAAAATGGTCATAAAGAAACTGGCATAGCCTTGAAGATCCCTGATGTCCATCTTTCTCTCGCCTATTTCAAACTGTTAAGGTAAGCAATCAGTGCTACGATTTCAGGTACTTCACCTCTCGCAACTGCTTCTTTAACGTCTTTGTTTTTCATATCATCTGCAATTGCTTTTGCGTCTGCAAGAACTTTCGGTTTATGTGCTTCCCATGCAGCTCTGGTTCCTTTAAACTCAGGGCCGTATGGTGTGTGAAATGCATTTTTAACCGTTACCGCTTCAGCATAGGCAGTTTCAATATCAGCCAGGTTCGTGAACTGGTGTTTATATGCCGGCATAATAGACCCAGGTACAATCTCAGCAGGATTCAACATATGGTTTTCATGCCAATCTGTTGTTCTGTAGTTTCCTACACGGTGAAGGTCCGGACCAGTTCTTTTAGAACCCCAAAGGAATGGTCTGTCAAATGCATACTCACCTGAAAGTGAATAATCCCCATAACGGTCCGTCTCAGATTTAAATGGACGGATAAGCTGTGAGTGACATGACATACAGTTGTCTTTAATATAGACATTTTTACCTGCAAGCTCGAGGACAGTACGAGGTTTAAGGTCTACTACCGGTCTTGCCGCCTTCGCAAAATTCGGTACGATCTCAATAAGTCCTGCAAATGCAATAACGATCGAGATCCCCGAAGCGAAGAAGAATGGATTTTTTTCTAACCAATGAAAAAACATAATAAAGTACCTCCCTTATGCCATAGGTGTTCTAAACTGTGGTTCTTCTGTAATCTCTTTAGCAGAAGTCATCGTTTTATACATATTGTAAGCGAACATAATGAAACCAATAAGGTACATTACACCTGCTAGTGCTCTGATCGTGTAGTAAGGGTGAAGTACATTGACCGTATCTATGAAAGAATACATCAAGTTACCATACTCATCTACTGCTCTCCACATCATACCTTGTGTAATACCTGCGATCCACATAGATGTAAAGTAAAGCACGACCGCTGTTGTCTGAAGCCAGAACTGTGTCTCCATAAGTTTTCTAGAGTAGATCTCTCTTTTGAACATACGCGGAGCCATATGGAACAATGAAGCCATGATCATAAATGTTACCCAACCAAGTACACCATCATGTACATGTCCAGGGATCCAGTCAGTAAAGTGTGCAATGGCATTCACTGATTTGATCGCTTGGATAGGACCTTCGATCGTTGATAACATATAGAATGTAGATGCAAGCACCATGAATTTGATCAATGGATTGTCTGTTAACTGATTCCACTCACCTTTCATCGTAAGGAGCATGTTGATTGCTGAACCCCATGATGGCAAAATTAGTACCACTGAGAACGCAGAACCCATTGTTTGCATCCAATCTGGAACTGTTGACCATAAAAGGTGGTGAGAACCTGCCCATAGGTAAACGAACATCAATCCCCAGAAAGAGAGTAAAGAGAGCTTATAAGAATAGATAGCCTGTCCAGACTCTTTTGGCAGGAAGTAGTAGATCATACCAACGATAGGTACAGTAAATCCAAATGCAACCGCATTGTGTCCATACCACCATTGTACTAGTGCATCATTTGTACCTGAATACATAGATACCGAGTGTGTGATAGCACCAAGCCCTTCCGTTGCGAAATAAGTAGGGATCGACATATTGTTGAAAAGATACAACATGGCAATACCAAGGAAACATGCAAGAAAATACCATATAGAGATATAGAGTGCTTTCTCTCTTCTGATCCCTATAAGACCCATGATACCAAGGCCCCAAAGTACCCAAATGACTACTACAACAAGATCAGCCCACCACTCATACTGAGCATACTCTTTACCAGAAGAAATACCCAATAGCAAAGATATCGTCGCTAAAAGTGCTCCTACAAAATAAAGCCAAAATTGAATGTTTCCGACCACCATCAAAAACTTCGATTCTGCCATAGATACTTTAAGGACTCTTTGCCCTATATAAAACCAAGTAGCAAAGATTGCCGAAACCGTAAATCCAAATACAACCGTATTTGTATGAAGTGGTCTGAGTCTTGAGAATGTCCCATACTCTCCCAATAGATAGTTTAATTCAGGAAATGCCATTTGTGCGGCAATAATCGTACCGATCAACATTCCTAAAAATCCAAACAAAATAGTTAAAAAGGTAAACTTTTTTGCTAATGAATAATCATATTCCAATGCTGCATTTGATTGCATACATACCCCCTTGAATAAATTCTATGTTATAAAATTACAACACTCAATAATAATTATAATCTTATTTGATTATATCTGTACTTAAAAAATTATTGAATGTAAATATATGTGAGGATAGGTTACATTTAACGCAAATATGGAGGGATTTAAAGCACCAAAAGAGAAATTAACTCCTGTTTAATCTATCAATTTAATTGATTTTTTTAGGAGTGTATTACTCCTAAATATACTTTGAGAGGGAGAGAAGATTTATTGAAACCAGCCTTTTATCGTAGCCCAAATACCGGTTTCTATACCTTTGTCTTCATTATCTAACTCGGCATATCGGTCACACCCGGCTTTCAATCCGGCATCACAACCTTTTTTGTAGAACGCTTTTTCTTGTGTTCTGTTTTTTTCGACACCAAAACCGCCACGATAGATGATAGCCACATTAAAGCAGGCATCACCGCTTTTGAGTTCACATGCCTTTTCATAAAACTCTCTTGATCTGACATCATCAGGTCTTACGTCATGACCATCACGATAGATCGTCCCCATCGCCTCACATGCAGACTTTATACCCCTGAGACATGATTTTTCAAGATAGGGTATCGCTGCACCGTAATTGGTATCCTTGTAGTAGTTATCACCCATAATATCACACGCTCTCTCTTCTCCAAGCGTACAGGCTTTACGTATATAACTCAACCCCTCTTCTTTGATATCCTGAACTTTCGCATTGTCACCGGTGACCATAGGGAGCCCATGCTCATAACATGCAGTTGAATTATTATCACTGCATAAAACTTTTAACGTTTCACTTTGTGATACTGAGAGTACGGATAAGAAAAGTACACTGACTACTATGATACGCTTGAACATACTATTTACCTGCTCTTTTCTCTTTGTCTTTCTTCATCGCCTCGACAAGGTGAGTGTTTTCAGATTCCATCTGTTGGAAAGCTTCACTCATTTTATCCTTGAGTGCATCTTCAGTTAACCCCTCACTGAGTGCAGCTTCATAATATTTTTTAAAATCCGCATAAGGTGTGGCACCAGAAGAGAGTATCATTTTAAAATCAATATTGGGGAAGTAGTCCTCCCATGCTTTGGTAGCTGTTTTTAACACCTTTTTATTGTTAAAGTAAGAGACTGCTACAACGATCTGCATGGCAAATACAAGAAGAATGATATAAAATACAATGGCTTGTGCGATACCCAACGCTTTAAAAGATGTAGGATTGAATATGGCAGCATACATCGCAAACGGTAAAATAAGAAAAGCCAATTTGATCCACTTGCTGCTCAGTCCTCCGAACAGTGCATTATCATAAATAAGTCTTTTTTTGATCTTATAGTTGTGTTCTTTAAAAACACTCTCTATGATCGTTTGAATTGTATATTGGTTTTCTTGCATATTTGTTCCTTAAAATGTCACTTATGTAAGTGTAGTAAGTGCTATTAAACTGCAGTTTAATAGCAGAAAGATCTGCTATTACTTATATCATTATATATGATGTTTTACATATTCATCGATACTAAGAAGTATGATGATCCCTAAAAATGCTGCATTGATCTTCCAGAAGATCGCACGTGCATCTGTCAGTTTAAACTCTTTTTTGAGCAGTTGCAGGGATGTGATAAATGCCCATACTCCAAGTGCTGCAGAAAGTACCACTGTCACCATTAAATAAACATTGAAGGTATAGACCAGGTAGATACCTGCATGTATGGTCAGTATGAGCCATACAAAGGTAAGTCTCTGTAGTGTCCCTTCCCCAAACAGACGCATCGCTGTTGGATACCCACCATCTTTGTAATCACCGTGAAAGAGCATGACCAATAACCAAAAGTGTGGTACCTGCCAGATAAAATAATAGACCGCTAAGGCAATGAACTCCAACTCAAAGAGTGTATGGCCTGCTGCCAGCCACCCGATAGCCGGTGGGATAACACCCAGTATCGCTCCTGGAACCACCGCTACGGCAGATCTCTTCTTCAAAGGTGTATACATGAGGTTGTACCAAATAAATGCAAAACCAAAAAAGTTTATCCCTGTAAGGCCTAAGAGTGAATAGATAGACGCAAATGAGACCAGGATCAATACTAATGCGATGATAATCCCGGTACGAGGGGACATACGTCCCGCTGCGATAGGACGATTTTTCGTTCTTTCCATCTTGGAATCTTCTTTATACTCTTGTACTTGATTAAGAGTCGAAACTCCCATCGCTACTAAAAGTACAGAGAAGGTAGCAATAAACATATCTACACCAATCTCTCCCTTTGCCATGATATAGGCAAAGAGTGCAGATAAACTGACTGCAAAGGAGAGAATAAATTTGGTAACTACGAAAAAATCTTTAATCATTACTTACCTGTTTCGAGATATTCAGCAATTGTTGAAATCTCTTCTTCTGTCATATCAGGGTATGCTGGCATTTGACCTATCATACCTTTTTTACCATTTTTCAATACATGACCTATAAGTGGCGCATCGTATTCTACAAGGTTTGGAGACATTCCGCTCATACCTTTACCATCCATTCCATGGCAAGAACTACATGCTGCAAATGATGCAGGTTGTTCACCTTTCATACCACCAGCTACATACGCAGCGATCTCTTTAGCATCTGCACCTGTAGCCATACCAGCTGGCATTGCACCCATAGCATATCCAAGTTGATCTTGACCATTATTGATGACATCTAATACTTGTTCTTCAGTTAATCTTCTAGTTTTAAGAGAAGGTCCAACTAATACTTTATCTGTTTCAATTGCATGACATTGTGTACATCCATGTCGTTGTACTAGTGCATCACCACCTTTAGCATAATTACCTTTTGGTGTATTATCTGTACCGTTAAACCATGCATCATACTCCTCTTTTGGAAGTACTACTACTCTAGAGTACATATATGAGTGGTCCGTACCACAGTACTCGGCACACTCTACATCATACTCACCCACTTTAGATGCATTAAACCATTGTTTTGTTGTACGTCCCGGAACCACATCCTCTTTCATACGGAATGCAGGGATATAAAATGAGTGGATTACATCATCCACTGGTGCTGTCATCTCCAAGATAACATCTGTATCCACCGGTACATAGAGTGCAGTGATACCCATTGTACCCTCTTCGATCAATTTACCGTTCTCATCCATAACAGGTTTTTTGAAAGCGCCACCGATTTTATGTACATATCCGCTTTTATTTGCAGGGTACTCATACTTCCACTTCCACTTAGAACCTTCAACCTTGACTACAACTGTATCATCAGTCACTGTCGGAAGTGTTCTAAACATTTGTAGTGTTGTATTACCATAGTAAAAGAAAACCATCACGGCGATGATAGGTATGATCGTCCATGCCAATTCCAACCCGGTATGATGTGTTAATGTACCGATATCTTCATTTTTGACCTTGTCTGCACGATACTTCCATGCAAAGTAGATCATCGGTGCAACTACTGATAAAAATAGTGCAATTGAAATCCATACGTGCAGCCAGAACGCAAACTCATGGTCTGCGTTAAAAGTCGATGCACTTGTACTAAATCCTTCTAATGTATTACTCATATAATAAAACCCCTCTTAGTGTGCTGCAGGAGCAGTAATATGACTTTCAGCTCCAAATTGGAAATTGGCAACATCAATACCAATGACGATAATAAAGAAAACTGCGACTAATGCTAGTGCAAACCATACCATAGCGCCGATCAGTTTCTCACCTTTTAAGTGCATGTAGTAGATCACGATCAACCAAGCTTTCACCACTGCAATAAGCATTTGCGCTAAAAATGTTGAATGTGTCATAAACATATGCGGTTGAATAAATGTAACCGCTGTCAGTAGCAATAGTCCCACGAGTACTTTATAATATACTTTTTTCTCTTCTTGATAATTTACTGTATTAGTGTCCACCTGTAGCTCCTCCTGCTCCGATCATATAGAAATAAGGGAATACGAATACCCAAATAAGGTGTACGATATCCCAATATAGTGCGATGTTCCAGTGTAAAATATGATGCTCTGTGCTTACTTTACCCGCATTGATTCTTTTAAGTAACCATAGCATAAGACCGATACCAATGATAATGTGGAATCCGTGGAGACCAGTCATTGCAAAGTAAAGACCATAGAATAATTTCTGACCAAATGGTAAAGATGACTCAGGCAATAGTTTGTCATGCATCAAGAAGATACCGTGATGGTATTCAGCAGTCCATTCAAATCCTTTGATCACCAAGAAAGCAACTGCCAAAAGAATAGTTGCCCAGATCATAAGCTTAGAACCTTTTACATCACCGGCTCTCATTCTAAGTAACCCTAGTCCCATTGTAAGTGCTGAAACAAGTAGAATCACTGTATTCGTACCACCCAATAGTCTGTTCAATCCTGCAGATGCATCTAAAAAGTCTTGCGGGTGCAATGAATTATAGTAAGCCAATGAGAGAAACATTGCTCCAAACATCATTACTTCTGTGAGCATGAACAGCCAGAAACCTAGTTTCCCGCCGTAATAATCACCTTGCCAACCTTGTACTTCGTGTTGATTCCCATCGCGATCGATCGCGATCTCAGGTACGTATTCGTGTCCCATTAGTCTATCCTTTGCATCGTTTCATAATTAAATTTAACCACTGGCTCACCATGTTTATACTCATATGGATCAAAATCTACATATGGTACTTTAGAGTGGTTCTCTAGCGGTGGTGGTGATGTTGGTAAGTGCCACTCAAGTGTTGTTGCATTCCATGGGTTAGGCGTAGTTGCCTCACCTTTTGTCCAACCTTTAAAGAATACCCAGAACATATAGATTAGACCAGCAATAAAGATCACTGCTCCTACAAATGAGATTTGGTGATAGATTTCAAATTCCGGTAAGTAGTCAAAATAACGTCTTGGCATACCGTAGTAACCAGCAATGAACATTGGGAACCATAGTAGGTTAAATCCAATAAAATTAAGATAGAAAGCGATTTTTGCTTTTGTTTCGTTGTACATTTTACCTGTTACAAGCGGGAACCAATAGTGCATACCAGCAAACAGCAAGAATACAACCCCACCAAGAATTGCGTAATGGAAGTGTGCCACTGTATAGTAAGTATCTTGCAAGTGAACGTCCATACCGATCATTGTAATAGTAACCCCTGTAATACCACCGATCGCAAATGTAATGATTGTTCCTAATGCCCAGATCATTGGTGTTGAAAGAACGATCTTACCTTGATACATTGTAGCAACCCAGTCATAGAACTTTACACCTGTTGGAATAGCAACAAAGAAAGTCAGGAATGAGAATACAGTTTTAGCAATATCTGACATACCAGATGTATAAAGGTGGTGACCCCATACAAGATAACCGATACCTGCAATTGATGCTGATGAAAGAGCGATCGTTCTATATCCGAATACCTCTTTTCTTGAGAAAGTAGGAATAATTTCAGACATAATACCGAATGCAGGAAGAATCATAAGATAAACAGCCGGGTGAGAGTAGATCCAGAACAGGTGTTGGAACAATACCGGGTCTCCCCCTTTAGCCGGATCAAAGATACCGATACCAAAATATTTTTCCAAAATAGCTAATACAAGCGTAATACCCACAACCGGTGTTGCAAGAAGCTGGATCCATGCCGTTGCGTAGATACCCCATACAAACAGTGGCATTTTAAAGAAAGTCATACCCGGAGCTCTAAGTCTGTGGATCGTAACAAGAAAGTTAAGTCCAGTAAGAATAGAAGCAAAACCAAGAACAAATGCAGCCACAAGCGCCATAATAACGTTTGTTCCTGTATTCATTGAGTATGGTGCATAGAATGTCCAACCTGTATCGGCTACACCTTCACCTATAAATAGTGATGCAAGTGCAATACAACAACCCGCAATATAGAGCCAGAACGTAAACCAGTTCAATCTTGGGAAAGATACATCTTTCGCACCGATCATCAATGGCATAACGATGTTTCCAAATATCGCAGGGATCCCCGGGATAATAAAAAGGAAGATCATAATTACACCATGTAGTGTGAAGGCCTGGTTAAAGGTGTCTCCATCCATATACTGTCCCCCTGGTGCAAACAGTTCAAGTCTCATTGCAAATGCTGTAAATACAGCTACAAAAAAGAATACAAACATGACAGCTGCATACATAATACCGATTCTTTTATGGTCGATCGTAAGCATCCATTGCATGAATGTACTCTTAGGGTGCCCGATGGCACAGTGTGTTTCGTCGAAATAAGTTTTACTCATCTATGTCTCTCCTTTGATTTAGATGTTCTTCTTGATCTCTTCTCCCTGCTTTGATAAGCCAGATAAAAAAGATAATTGTAATCGTCAATATTACTGTTGCTGCTATCTTCTCCCAGGCAAACACATAGGTTTTGCCTTTTGGATCGTATGCGAAACAGTAAAGTAAAGTTTTAGCTATGGTCGGTCCAACCTTTCCCTGTGCTGACTCCAACACTGCCATTTTCACATCAAAAGGAAGTTGTTCGATACCATTAAGGTAACGTGTGATCTTCCCTTCCGGTGAAATAATGATCAATGTTGCAGCATGAATCCACTCAACCACACCTGCTTGGGATACTTCCTTTTTATACGTAAATCCAACTTTGTCAGCCAAAATAGCCGAAGAGTTGTTTTCACTGAGTAAAAAGTGCCATGCATCCTTCACGTAGGGTCTGGTCATTGCGTCTAGCATCGTTTTTCTTTTTGCTTTTGCCAATGGTGGTGTTTCATCCGGTGCAAAACTGATGGTCAACGCTTTGTAGTCAGTATTTTCAGCCAAGTCAAGTTTAGACAGCATTTTTGCCATATCTTCAAGTTGTGGTGTACAGATACCTGCACATCTAAAGTAGTTTAAAGAGATGATCGTAGGTTTCCCATCCATATACTCTTTGAGTGTTCTACTTTTTCCGTCTTCATCGATAAATGTTAAATCAAGTGGAACATATTCACCCAACTTTTCATTTACGCCCAAAGACTCTGCTTGTAGTACAGTTAGAAACAGTACTACAAACATCACAATTTTCTTCATCTACACTCCCCCATTCTTGTCTATATTTGTAAAAAATACGAACAATTTTATGCCACAATCACTTAAATCGCAATGAAAAAATATTGATTAAACTATATTTATTTGATAAATAAGACTTTTAAGTTACAGAAAGTAATTTTTTTATTTAAATATAAGATTTTATAATTTTTTATATTATATGGGGTGATTTATATTTGTAGAAGGCTTATGTTAAGGGAAAGTTTGAACTTCCCCATAGGTATTTTGATAGAGTGGATAATGATACTGTTACGCGTATCGTCAGAAAGTTTAGGCTTTGCCTTTTGCACTTTGGATAGAGTGGATATATTGGTAGTCTACCGCTATATTTTGTTCTTTAGGCAGGTTTTTTGAGAGTCTACCTACCAAGCCTTCAAAATCTTCGAAGAGATAGTTGGCCATTGAACCCGGAATAGGATTGATCTCGTTGAGAAGTACTTCGCCCTCTACAACAAAAAAGTCACATCGGATGATACTTCCTCTGAAAAGGGGATCATAGATCTTTTTGAAACTCTCTTGGATCTTTACTTTCAGCGCATCTGAAATATCCGCTGCCAAAACCTGAGAATCTCTGGAGAAGTCCATATATTTTTTTTCAAAATCCAAGAACTCTTCTTTGTGCGGCTCTTCCACTATGGAAAGTTCCCACTCATCCGTATATGAGCCTGCCTGGTTGAACTCTTTTACCCCTTCGATAAAAGGTTCTATGATCACTTCTGTGTCAAATTCAAATGCCACATCAAGCGCATAATCAAGCTCGGAAGCTTCTTTTACGATACTTACACCAATGCTCGAGCCCAAACGGACCGGCTTGATGATCACAGGGTACGCCATGGAGATCTTTCTCTCATCATTTTTAGAAAGATATTCGTAAGGTACTGTTTTTACACCTAAACTTTCTGCTAAAAATTTAGTATAGAGTTTATTATAAGAGAGGGCCGAAGCTTCTATACGAGGAGAAATGAAAGGAATACTGTAGAACTCCATCAATGACGCTATCTTTCCATCCTCTCCATCTCTTCCATGAATAAGGTTCAGCGCCACATCAAAATCAACACGCTTGCTTCCAAACATGCCGTCTATCTGAAAACCGCCATTTGTAAGCGTCAATGCTTTGGATTTTTTATATTCACCCGATGAAAAGAGTTTAGAATTTATCTTCTCTGTATCCATAAGATAAAATTTTCTATCGCTGCTGACAAAGATGTACACAAGCGTAGCATTTTTTAAGACCTTTTTCATTGTAATGGCAGAGACGATGCTGATCTCATGCTCAAAACTGGATCCACCAAACAATATCGCTATTTTCATCTCTCTTCCTTACAGCATTTTGGCAAATTCGCCGAAGATATAAGCACTCTCATGCGGTCCGGGACTCGCTTCAGGGTGATGCTGTACCGACATGGTCGGAGAGTCATTGTATTTGAGACCCTCTATCGTATTGTCAAAAAGGTTCATATGTGTGACAGTCGCCACTTCAGTAATGTTATCGGGTACATTATAGTTGTGGTTTTGTGCCGTGATCTCCACTGTACCTGTTACAACGTTGCTCACAGGGTGATTTCCACCATGGTGTCCGAACTTCAGTTTGTATGTATCGTAGCCATGCGAGATAGAAAGCAACTGATGCCCAAGACAGATACCGAATATCGGCACTTTACGGGCGATCAGTTTCTTGATCTTCTCGTGTTCATCTTTTAAAATAAGCGGGTCACCGGGTCCATTGGAAAGGAAAACCCCATCAATCTCTTTTGCATCAAATTGCGTAATGATCTCCTCGGCTGATATAGAGTTTGGTACCACCGTCACTTCCATACCTGCATGGGTCAGTTCATTAAGGATATTTCTTTTAACACCAAAATCGAGTGCAATGATCTTTTTTGTGGTATTGGGCGCATCATACTGGAATGTCTTGGTATTGTAACGTCCTTCAGGATGGATATAACTCTCTTTTGTACTCACCTGTTCAATATAATTCACCTCTTCAATACGCGGCGAAGACTCCAATACTTTTTTCAACCCATCTTCGTCATGGATCTCCGTGGAGGCCACCATCATCATCGCACCTTCATCCCTGAGCATTTTTGTTAAAAAACGCGTATCTATGTCCGTGATACCCAGTACATTCTCTCTTTTCAGCAACGCTGCCAAAGTCTCTTCACATCTAAAGTTGGAAGGACGGTCCTGATAACTGCGTACGATGATACCTTTACAGTAGGCACCTTTACTCTCCATATCTTGAGCATTACATCCTACATTGCCTATCTCAGGTGTCGTAAATGTCACAAACTGTCCTGCATAAGAAGGGTCTGTCGTGATCTCCTGGTATCCTGTCAAAGAGGTATTAAATACGATCTCTCCTACTGCTGTACCCTCTGCACCAAAACTGTTTGCTTCAAGCATCAATCCGTTTTCAAAATACAAAGATATTTTACTCATTACAGCATACCTCTCTTTGAAAGTTCTTCCTGATACAATCTTTCATAGAGTAGTTCATAATCCTGAGAACCAGGGATCACTTCTTTCTCCATACCTTTGATCTTTGTATATACAATATCGTCTATCTCATCATAGGCATCTGCAAAGGCTTTGAAAGATTTAAAGATCACATTCTTCACCTGGTTTTCATTCACTGTATATTCTGCAAGGTAGTTTTCATACAATTCATCCAAGATCAAATGTGCCAGGTCATTGTATCTGTCATCATAGTTCATGATCACACCATATTCAGGAGCCATTTTCTTCTTGATCATAAAAAAGAGTTGTCTCTCGTCCGCATGCTGGAACTCTATCTCATCATAATTCTCATCAAGGATCTTTTTGACCTTTTCGTCAAGCGCACGTTCTTTTTCAAGATTTTCATCTATAATCTTTTTTGCTGCAGCAACCACTGCCTCTCTTCCTTTTGGCAGAGTGATAAAAGGTGCATTGGCTAGATCTATTCCTATTTTTGTTGCTACATACCCTGTCTGTTGTGGTTTTAATCTCATTGCTACCCCTTATTTATTATCGAATTATTGTGTCTTCACGCTCTGGACTTGTCGAGATGATCCCCATCTTTGTGCCTATCATCTCTTCAAGTGCTAAAATATATGATTTTGCAGTCTCAGGCAAGGCATCGAATTCTCTCACACCCTCTGTTTTGTCCCAACCCGGGAAACTTTTATAGATAGGCGTTGCATCATCCAGCTCATACGGTACATAGTCGATCTCTTTACCGTCTACCTCATACGCTACACAGACTTTGACTTCATCGAAACCATCCAATACATCCAGTTTCATCAGTGCTACCTGGTCCACACCATTCACACGTACGGCATGACGCATCGCCACGGCATCGAACCAGCCGCATCTTCTCGGACGTCCTGTTGTCGTTCCGAACTCATGGCCGTTTTTACGAAGTCTGTCACCCTCTTCACCGAAGTCTTCACTCGGGAAAGGTCCATTCCCTACTCTTGTACAGTATGCTTTTGCGATACCTGTCACCTTTCCAATGTCTTTGGGATTGATACCAAGCCCCGAACATGCTCCGGCACTTACCGTTGTTGATGAAGTGACGTAAGGATAGGTACCGTGATCGATATCAAGCATCGTACCCTGTGCCCCTTCAAGAAGTATCTTCTTCTCCTCATCCATGATCTTCCACATCATTTGTGTCGTATCAGTGATAAACGGAGCCAGTACCTCTTTATAGCCTTGAAGCTCGGCTAAAAGTTCTGCCTCCACCGGTGCATCTACACCCATCGCATCAAACACAGGTTTGTTGATACTGAAGAACTCTAAGATCTTTGCTGTAAGTTTTTCAGGATTCAGCAGTTCTCCCAGTCTATGTCCCCCACGTGCGATCTTATCAGCATACGCAGGTCCGATCCCTTTACCTGTAGTACCGATCGCCTTATCACCCTTCATTCGCTCTTTGGCTTGATCGATCAGTGCATGGTAAGGCAACAGTACATGTGCTTTGTCTGAAAGGAAAAGTCTTCCTTCCAGGTTATCAAACTGCTCCATCTCTTTAATAAAATCTTTTGGAGAGAGTACCACACCGTTCCCCACGATATTTTTCGCTTTAGGATTCAGTACACCGGAAGGGATAAGGTGAAGTGCATACTTCTTGTCGCCAATGACGATCGTATGCCCTGCATTGTGCCCACCTGCAAAACGACATACATAGTCGTGTGTCTGTGCCATATGGTCAACGATCTTTCCTTTTCCTTCATCTCCCCATTGGAGACCTACGATCAAATCTGCTTTACTCATCTACCCTATCCTCTGTTCATTTTATTACTGATACACTCATCTGTATAGAGTGCAAATCCTGCTGCTTCTACACCGTCTATGGTGTATATTCCGCCCATTGCCAAAAGGCTGTTTCCTTCAAACATTCTGAATGTCAAAGAGTCATAATATCTCATCTTCGCATAGAAGAGCGGAGAGATCACCATGTTGCTGTATGCTACCTTGTCTGTCGCCTCTTTGATCTTTCCAAGTTCCGCTTTGATATCCTCAGGGAACGGGCTCAGATCTTCAAGATCACTGACGGCATTGATTCTTACAAGCTGTTCGATCCAAGGCAGGTCTGCCGCCATGATCTGTTCCACATGCATCGATTTCAATACCTCTAAAGAGACCCCGTATTTTTCATTTAAAAGATGCGGGATACGGATATTGGCTATCTGCATCACCGGTTCTGCCCCTATCTGTTTTAAAAGTGTTGTCGTTGTCTCAGCGATCTGCTCAAAACTGCCGTCGATCACTTCTGCACCGATCTGATACTGCTCTTTTGTCGGGAACGTCACTGTTGGCTGGATATAGAACCATTTTTTAGACTCTGTACTGCGTCCCAGTCTCTTTGTCACGATACGTACCACATCTGCCGTAGAGTCAGCACGCAGGGTCACTTCGTGATTTTCTGCATCATTGAGTCTCACCAGAAGCTTTTGATCTTCGAAACACTCATGCTGGTGGTAAGAGAAGAGCGGTGTAACGATCTCTTCAAATCCAAGCCTCTCCAATGTTTCACTTGCAATACTCTCTATCTCTCTTTTTACCTTGGCGCTTTGTCCAAAGTAAAGCCTGCTTCCGCTAGGGATCTCGTGTTCAAATATCATCTAATTACTCTTCTTAAAATACGTTTCGTTAAAGACGCGGCTTGCCGTACCGTCAAACGCTCTTCTCCCCAGATCGGCCAATGCCAGCTCGATAGCATTGACTACCCATGCAGACTCATACACAGGGATAAGACCCATCTGGTTGATACGGAAAAGTTTTCCTTTGAGATGGTCCTGTCCCCCTGCCATGTTTACACCGTACTTCGTTTTAAGCAGTTTGCGTATCGGCTCTGCATCTTCATCGAATACCGTACTCATAGAGGGTGCCGGTGTTTGAGGATACATAGAAAAACCTATCGCTTCAAGCGCTGCCTGTGTTGCTGCGGCTCTTGCTGCTGTATTTGCATACAACGCATCGATCCCCTCTTCATCGATCGCATCAAAGATAGCGTTGAGCCCGATGATCAGTGTTGTCGCAGCCGTGTATGCTGTCGTGTTCTGCTGCTGTTTTTTGATCTCTGAAGCAAGGTTGAAGTAGTAGTCTACCCCTTTGCCTATCTTCTCTACAGCTGCATTTGAAAAACCGATCATTGCAAGGCCGGGAGGAAGCATCAAGGCTTTTTGGCTTCCAGTGACCAATGCATCGATATTCGAAACATCGATAGGCTCTACCCCTACTGCCGTGATACCGTCCGCGACGATCATGATGTCAGGATTGATCTCTTTGGCTCTTTTCGCGATCGCCTCTACCGGATGACGAAGTCCGCCGGCACTTTCACACACCTGTATAAAGATCGCATCGATATCTGCATGCTCGCTCAAAGCATTTTCAACGTCTGCTACGGAACAAGGCGTATTCCACTCGTAGCTAAGCTCCACTTTGTCTCTTCCTATTGCATCAGCGATCTTCCCGAAACGCTCACCGAACTTACCGGCGTTTACCGTCAATGCTTTGCTCTTGCACAGGTTTAACATACATGCTTGCATCGCACCTGTACCTGACGACGCTATCATCACACACTCATCCATCCCGAAAAGCTTTAAAAGTCTTTCACGAGCCTCTTTAAAAATAGCTTCAAATTCTGGTGTTCTATGGTGTAACGTAGGTGTTGCCATAGCTTGGCGTACAGACTCCGGTACTGGTGTAGGTCCTGGGGTAAAAAGTAGCATACATATCCTCACTGTGTCACCGTTCCGAAGACGGCATAATTACGTGGATTATACCCAAAATGAGGTTAGAGAATGGTGAAGGAGAATAATTAAATAATACCAGAAGAGGAGGAGATCCCCTCTGCTCCGTTTTTAGGAGAGTACGGTTGTTT
This sequence comes from Sulfurovum sp. XGS-02, assembly GCF_023213175.1. Taxonomy (GTDB): domain Bacteria; phylum Campylobacterota; class Campylobacteria; order Campylobacterales; family Sulfurovaceae; genus Sulfurovum. The sequence continues at coordinate 168,732 of NZ_CP093312.1, read as the reverse complement.
GCTGACCTATCTCTTTATATCTTCTGTAATAGTGCTCTACAAACGCCCTGATCTCCTCTTTTACCGGTAAAAATACACCATTTTCCTTACGCGCATAGGTGCTCAAATAGAGGTTTGCATCCACTTTTGAAAGATAATTTTCTGCCAGATTTTTATAGGCATTTTGATAGGTCTCTTTCATCTTGTCATATTTGCTGTAGTCGATCTGTATCTCGCCGTCATAGGTAATGACCCCTGAGCTGAAGAGGATATCAAGATGAATCAACCCTTCACAATAATAGGGCAATACTTCACCGACTTCACGCCACGCCATTAGCCCCACTGCACGGAAAACAAGGTCATTGACAATGTGCTCTTTAAGTGCTTCACGTTCATTATGAAAAAACGCCATCAAACCGCCTGAAGTGGCTTTAAACTCTTCGATATTTTTAAACTGCCCGGAGCAGTTCATCTTGGTCTCTGTATCTGCATCTATCCATAAGATATGCCCGTACTCATGCCCTACCGTGGAGATATCGTAGATCTCTTGCCAAAGATCGGGATCTGTATCAATAAGCTCTCGTTGCGCCTTCACAAAATCTTCACCCATTGTTTCGACTGAAAGTTTCATGATCGGCTTAGATTTTTTAGACTCCATGACAAAGTCGGCATACGCAAAGATCTTTTTCCCAAGTTCTGAGGAAACCTGTTCATCATTGGGTACGACCTGTGCCGAGAAAAGACCATTGAATTCTGCTCCGTAGTAAAGAACGGGTTGACCTATATAGAGTTGGGTTTCATCAACCTGTAAAAGGTTTTTGCTCATCGTATGCAAGGCATCTTGACCAAAATTTTTTGCCATTTCATAGGCAAAAAGTTTAATGTTGTTACGTGTACTTGATCCTTCTTGTAATTTGGGGTTGACAATACGCAGATCCCATTCCAACGCAACAGCTTTTCTATAATGGTCTTCATAATACTCTAACGGATGCCCTACCTGCAAGGGTGTCGTAACCGCCATCCAGCGTCTGTCCACATCTGCCCATTTACCTATGAGTTCATCGGTTTTCGTATGTGTAAAGGCGATTTTGAGCGCTGTAAAATAGGCTATCCATTCCGCTTTTTGATCAAAGACATCATCTTCATGTTGGTGCAAAAGTGCAATGAGCTGTTCAAGTGCTGTCGTCACTTGTGCCACCTCTTCAGGAAATGCTTCTGCATAAGCAATGCTTTTATACTCTCCATCCTCTTTTTTAAGTACAGAGTAGGATCTATCTCCTACAGATCCGCTCTCATCCCTGTCCAACAGAGACTCGTTCTGAAGCATCTCAAAGACTTTTGCATCATCACCATGAAACATTTCACTGAGCTCAAGGTTTACAGAATAAAGAATATGGTGTGTCCAGTGACTTTGCCAGACGCTCATAGCAAGACCGACATGATGTACACCCAACATCAATGAACGGTAAAAAGGGGTAAGAAGCTGCTTCTCCTCCACCCATGCAATGAAATTTTCATGCCGTGTGATATGCATCGTACTGACAAAACCGTATGCCAATTCTTTTTTGACTCTGATCTCATCTTCAGAACACCCCTGTTTTTCCAATACCTGCTCCAGGGCATCTTCACGAAGATTAACGATACGTGTCAGTGCAGCCATCGTAGCATCATCATCTCTGGGTATATCGATAAGCGTTAAAAAAGCATCCACGATCTCGTTTGCTTTGTCATGTCCCTTATCTAAAAGTTCATAGTAGGCATTAAGCGTTGCCTGTCTGCTTTGCAGTTCGTCATAAATGACCTGCAGGTCTTCCATAAACTGTTTTTTCATTGTTTACCCTTTAACATTTGTATGATCGGTTTGGCCAACTTCATTGCCTGTGCTCTGTGTGACATCTCTTTTTTAACACTCTCATCCAATTCGCCCAAAGTCTTGTCAAACCCCGCAGGGATGAAAATAGGGTCATACCCGAATCCCTTGTCCCCTCTCACCTCATCTATGACATCTCCATGCATCCAGCCATGTACCACATACTCTCCATACTTGGAGACAATGGCGATCGCCGCCGTATAATATGCCGGTGTAGACTTGAGCCCTTTTTCTTTCACTGCTTCTATGAGCTTATAGAGGTTCTCTTTATCTGTGGCACCCTCTCCTGCATAACGTGCGGAGTAGATCCCCGGTGCCCCGTCAAGTATAGGGAGGGAGATACCGCTGTCATCGGATATCACCAGATACTCTTCCCCCAGTTTTTCATAGATTGCACGTGCTTTGATAAGTGCATTGGCCGCAAATGTATCGCCGTCCTCTACGATATCAAATTCACCTAAAAGTTCAGAAAAAGCGACCACTTCATCTTCACACATTTGTTTGAATTCACGTAGCTTTCCTTTATTCCCTGTCGCTAACACCATACGCATTTCAATCTCCTTCTTACAGCGTGAAACCGTGTGAAAATACCTTCCACTCAGGCTTCCTATTTTGCGTGAGATGACAGATCTTTACCTATATCATCTACTCTTAAATATTTCGTTATATAATGAGAGAAATTTTATCTAAATAGAGGTATCACTATGATTAAACAGATCATGCCGCTCAGTCTCATTGTGGGATTGAGATTTTTTGGACTCTTTATCGTTCTTCCTGTTCTCTCCATCTATGCACTTGATATGGAAGGTGCAACACCCTTCCTTGCAGGACTTGTTGTAGGGGGTTATGCCCTTACACAGGCGGCTTTTCAGGTACCATTTGGACTAGCGAGTGACAAACTGGGACGTAAGAAGACCCTGCTTTTTGGTCTGATCATCTTTATTATCGGTTCTGTGATCGCTGCGGTGAGTGAAAATATCTATATGCTTCTTATCGGACGTTTCCTTCAGGGTGCAGGCGCCATCGGTTCTGTGGTCTCAGCAATGGTTGCAGACTTGGTAAAAGAGGAGCAGCGTGCACATGCCATGGCCATCATGGGTGGGACGATCGCACTGAGCTTTGCCGCAGCGATGATCATCGCGCCTGTTGTGGGCGGTCACTGGGGGATAGACAAACTCTTTTGGCTGACGGCGATTCTTTCAGTGATGGCGATAGGTATCTTATTTACTTCCGTACCTCAACCTCCGACGATCGTACACAGCTATGAAGAGGAGGAGTCCAAAATGATAGAGGTCTTTAAAGACAGATCACTGACACGTATGTATATTACTTTTCTTTTCCACTCCTCTATTATGACCATGGCATTTTTTATCATCCCCGTCGTCATGACACATGGACTCACAGAGGGCGGATTTGGTTGGGATAAATCCGAACTCTGGAAAGTCTATTTCCCTGCAATGATCTTTGGTTTCTTTGCTATGGCACCTGCAGCGATATTCGGAGAGAAGTACGGAAAAGGGAAACAGGTCTTTATGATCTCGGTTTCCGTGATCTTCCTAGGGTTTCTTGCGATGGGATTTGCAAGTACAGCATGGGTCTTTGTCGTGGGTGTAGTACTTTTCTTCATCGGGTTCAATATGTTTGAGCCTCTCTTGCAGAGTTTCGTGGCCAAATTCGCCAAGGTCCACCAAAAAGGTGCGGCCCTGGGTGTAGCCAATACCTTTGCCTATGTAGGTATCTTCCTGGGAGGTCTGCTTGCTGGTTGGCTTATGCAGCACTATGACAGAGCTACACTTGCCGTTGTGGTGGCGATGATCTCTATAGTATGGTTCATCTGGGTAGCTACCATGCCAAACCCGAACAACCGAGGGAATGTCTACCTTCCTCTGGATATTTTCGACCGTGAAAGGGTGGCTTCACTGAAGAGTCATGAAGCGATCGTAGAGAGTTATGTGAATGAAACAGAAAACATCGCTGTCATCAAATACGAAAAAGACCTCATAGATGAAGATGAGATCAGAGGGATGCTGAGCTGATGCTTACACCTCTCATCAAAGAGCTTCAAGAGTCACTGCAACACACGCCTTCTAAGATACAGATCAAAGAGTCATTACATCTGTGCTTTAATGAGAGTACCTATGGTTGCCAAAAAGCGTATCCTGTCGCTATAGTGCATGAAAAAACAAGGATCACCGACCCCGTATCTCTTACTTTTTTCACACAGAGCAACCTGATAGATACAGAGGGATTTACCCCTTGTACATATGATGATACGCAGATCGAACAGATCGTTGCCCATGCACCTGATTACATCCAAAGGGTCAACTACATGGTTGCCTCAAGTAAATCCATTCCTAAACCGGCATTTTTCAATAAATTCAAACACGACTACTGGAAAAAGATCCAAAGTGTCGATGGTCTGGAAGCTGTGATCGAAGTCACGGTATTGGCCGACGATACTACAGCGTGTGAAGCGGAAGCCTCTTTACGTGCCATCATACGAAAAAGAAAAGAGGTGCATCAGTTAAAAAAACTCACCTTTGTCTGGATCGTAGAGATAGAAGGGCAAAGCAACTCCATAGAGAGAGTACTGAAACACTATTTTAAAGAAGATTATACTGTGATACGAAATGCAGAAAAGAGCTACTATCTAGGATGGAGCACACCACTGCAAAGTATCAACATGCGTTACTTTGTATGCCCACCCCAATAAAACACTGAGGTTTTAAACGAAGCGGATAGAGCGCTTAGAGTTTACACTCTCCAAGCTCCACTTCTCTGTACTCTACATCCATCAAGGCACATGCACGTTTCATGATGCCTTCTTGCGTAAATCCGAACTTCTCAAAGAGCTGTTCTGCCGGTGCTGAGGCTCCGAAACTCTCCATACCGAGAACATCATCCGCATAACGGTAGTACTCTGTACCTGTCGCTGCTTCGACTGCAAGTACTTTTGTATTTGGATCCACCACAGCTGCTTTGTACTCTGCATCCTGCTCATTGAAAAGATCCAAACATGGTACAGAGACAACGTTTGCTTTGATACCGAGTACAGCCAGGTGGCATGCTGCCTTTAGACAAGGCATCAACTCTGAACCTGAAGCCATCAATGTAAAGTTCGCATCTTTTCTTTTCTTGACGATGTAGGCACCTCTGCTTACCTCACCGAAATCTCTTTTTGGCTTCAATGTTTCAAGCTTTTGACGGCTCAATACAAAACCGTGCGGCGCTTGCATCGTCAGTGCTGTTCTCCATGCTTCTACATTCTCCGTTGCATCTGCCGGTCTCCATACATAGAAGTTAGGCAGTGCTCTAAACTGAGAGAGGTGTTCAATAGGCTCATGGGTAGGACCATCTTCCCCTACACCGATACTGTCATGCGTCCAGACAAAGAAGTTTTGGATCTTTGTCAACGCTGCGATACGTGCAGCAGGCTTCAAATAATCAGAGAATACAAAGAAGGTTGCATTGAACGGGATCGTCGTACCATAGAGTGCCATCGCATTCGTGATCGCTGCCATAGAGTGCTCACGGATACCAAAGTGAAGGTTTCTTCCTTTAGGGAAGTCTCCCAGATCTTTGAGCTCTGTTTTGTTCGACGGTGCCAGGTCTGCTGAACCACCGATGAAAGATGGAACCGCTGTCGCAATAGCGTTAAGGATCTTACCGTTTGAATCTCTGGTTGCCATCGTTTTATCTCCAGAGAAGTCCGGGAACTCGATCGCTGAGAAATCAGGGTTAAGAAGTCTATCCAACGCTTCATTCTGCTCGATAAGCGGTGCTTCTTTTTGTCTGTGTATCCACTCTTTCTCTGCAAGTTCACCTTGCTCTAGTGCACATCTGAATCTCAGCAGCACATCTTCTGGAATCTGGAAGAATGCTTCAGGGTCAAACCCTTCTTTTGCTTTTGACTCCGCGATGATATCTGCACCTAGAGGCGCACCATGTGTATGATGAGAGCCTTCCATATCACCTGCACCCTTACCGATGATCGTATTGGCGATGATGATCGTAGGTTTCGTAGCGGTTTGTACCTCTTCCAAGGCTTTCTCGATATCATCATAACAGTGACCGTTGATCTTCATCACGTTCCAGTTCTGTGCATCAAAACGTTTTTCAACATCTTCACTCCATGCGATGCTTGTATCACCCTCGATCGTGATCTCATTGTTGTCATAGATAAGCACCAGATCTTTAAGCCCCAAGTGTCCGGCAAGTGCACAGGCTTCGTAAGAGATACCTTCCTGCAAGTCACCGTCACCACAGAGACAGTAGACTTTATGGTCTATCAGTTCGCAGGTCTCTGAGTTTACCTGATTGGCTGTATAAGCTTCTGCCATAGCAAAACCTACCGCATTGGCGATACCCTGTCCCAAAGGCCCTGTAGTGATCTCTATACCTTCAGTATGCCCATACTCCGGGTGCCCCGGAGTCTTGGAGTCTAATTGACGGAAATTTTTCAGATCATCAATCGTCACATCGTAGCCCCAAAGATGTAAAAGAGAGTAGATCAGTGCAGATGCATGTCCCCCTGAGAAAACCAAGCGGTCACGGTTGAGCCATTTCGGGTTTTTAGGGTTATGGCTCAGTTTTTCACTCAATACCACTGCGATATCTGCAAGACCCATAGGTGCACCCGGGTGTCCTGAATTTGCTTTTTGTACCGCATCAGCGGCTAAAAATCTGATCGTGTTTGCCATCTTTTTGCGCATCTTGTTCTGCTCTGTCATTGCCATAGTTATTCCTTTAGTTGTGTCTGTATAGGTATGTGTTCATTAAGGGTTGTAAAGCTGTTTGTAACTTCTCATCAAAGTCTTCAAATCGTCTTTGTAAATCTTTTGCCAAACTGTCTGCCTCTTCAAGCGTCTTTTCCAGTCCTAAAAGATTGACAAAGCTATTTTTATCACTGTCATTTCCTGTCGGTTTTCCCGCCTCTTCTTCACTCTGTGTCTCATCTATGATATCATCTTGTATCTGGAAGAGCAGCCCAAGATCGATACCGAAATCATAGAGTGCATCCTGTGCTTTCTTCTCAAGCCCCACGATCACCGCTCCCATCTGCATGGAGGTAGCGATGAGTTTGGCTGTTTTGTTTTTATGGAGTGTTTTGACCTGTTCTATATCCAATGGCTGGTTTTCAAAATAGCAGTCTATGGCTTGTCCAAGTACCATACCGCGACCGCCTCCATCGCGTGCAAGTAACTCTACCAGTTTTATTTTCACATCTTCGCGCAGCGGTGCCTTGGCAATGAGATAAAACGCATCGGTGTTAAGCGCATCTCCTGCAAGAATAGCGGTCACTTCATCAAAACGCTTATGCAGCGTCTCATGTCCGCGACGCAGATCCGCATCATCCATTGCAGGCAGATCATCATGTATCAGTGAATAGGTATGGAACATTTCAAGTGCCAATGCTACGGGTAAAGCACCGTTATAAAGCATCGGTTCATACGCATCAACGATATTCAGAAGCAACATAGGACGGAAACGTTTCCCCCCGGCAGTCAGCATCACACCGAGCGCTTCTTCATATACGGGATGGAAACTTGGTACTTTTGGTAAGTTTTCATTTAGATACGTTTCAAATCGTTGCATGCACACTCTCGAAGTTTATTTGTTGAAATTATATCAAATTTGGATAAAATAAGCATATGAAAAAAGAAACATCACTCTTACTTATCACATGGACCAAACGGCTGCTGGGGTTTATCGCTTTTTTAGTGTGGGGATATGTGATTTTCACCATCTCACAATCTCCAGCCCCATTTATAGAACAGGCACCCTACTGTATGGGCAGCACCATGCTCATCTTCGCTCTCTTGACCGCAGTCTATAAAGGGTTGGATTATTTGATTTCACAAAATAATAAGTAATATCTCTCACTATTTATAAATTCTGTCGTGGCGAATACCCTTGTAAGTGAAGCGATTGTCCTCGTTCCTACGGGATTACATCGAGAGACACGACGATTCTTGCTTCTCTCCAAGGGTACTTCTTCCTTTTGTCAGGGCGCTTTTTCTAAAAAAGTAAGAGGGGAACAACACCACAGATTAAACAAAAAGGCAATTTAGTCAATCAAATAAACTTTAAACCTTGCATTTCTTAGCAATTTGCTTGATCTGTTCCTCTAAAGTAAGCTTCTCTACATCGATGATCACATCCGCGACTTTTCTATAGGCCTTTTCACGTTCATCATAGAGTTTCTTCGCCTTTTTCTCATCTGAAAAAAGTGGACGTTTTGCCAGTTTTGATTCAGCATTTTTCGCTGTTTTCAGACGGTTGTGGATCCATTCAAACGAAGCATCGAGCAAGACGACCGTCCCCAGCTTCTTCAGGTTATCCACTTTGTAGAAACCGCCGCCGCAAGAGATGAGCGTACCTGTCACGCATTTCTCTATCCAGTTGGCGGTTTCCTGCTCCTGTGCCCTAAAATACGCTTCGCCTTTTTTAGCAAATATTTTTTTGACCTCTTTGTTCTCTTTGGACTCTATAAGATCATCCGTATCTATGATATAGGTACCGTATTTTTTTGTAAATGCACGCGCAGTCGTACCTTTTCCTACACCCATGAAACCTATGAGGATAATATTCTTTTTCAAGGCTTATACCATGTTGTAACGATCGATAATTCTTGAAAGACGTTTACGCAGATTTTTCAATGCCACCGTAGCATTTTCACCTTCAGCAACAAGAGATTCAAACTCATCGAACTGTATCTTGGCAACCCAACCGATCTTTGTATGTTTTTTGATCCCGACAAAACGTACTTCGCCGAAATGCTCTTTTGCCATTTTATAAATTCGCTCAATTCTTTGATCTAAAGTTTTTACTTCTTTATTGCTCATTGCTTTCCTTTTTGATTAGATAAACCCCGTTCAAATATCATATTTCCATTATGCTTCATGGGACTTTTACTTTCTGATATAATTATATCATATCAAAATGGCAAATATATTACAAAAGGATGACAGTGATGAAAAACATTCTGATTACAGGTGTGAGTTCAGGACTTGGTGAAGCTTTGGCTATACAATATTTGGAAAATGGTGACAGTGTCTATGCGATAGGCAAAACCCTGCCAAAAAAACTTGACCATTATCCCCATTTTTTCTTTTTCCCGTATGATCTGAGTGAAACTTTCATGATCCAATCGACACTCAAAGAGTTTTTACAGCACCGCTCCTTTGACATGGTGATCCTCAATGCCGGGCTTTTAGGTGAGATCACGACACTTTCCAAGACAGACCTCATGGATGCCAAAGCGGTGATGGAGGTCAATGTCTGGGCGAACAAAGAACTCATAGACACCCTCCATGCACATGCAGCACATGTAAACCAGATCGTAGGCATCAGTTCAGGTGCGGCAGTGAACGGTTCCAAAGGCTGGGGAGCCTACGCACTCTCAAAAGCTGCGCTGAACATGCTACTGAGTGTCTATGCCAAAGAGTTGCCCGAGATCCATTTTACCGCGCTGGCACCCGGAGTCATCCGTACCCCTATGGTTGAGCATATCATAGAAGAGGTGGATGATACGCTCTTCCCATCAGCCAAAAGACTCAAAGAGAACCCTATCCAAACACCTGGGGAAGCCGCCAAGAACCTCATCGCTACATTTCCCAAACTTCTGGCCTATGAGAGCGGAAGTTTTTTAGATGTAAGGACGATGTAAAGCAATAGATCATTTAGACTTTGATCTTTTGCCACTGACCTTTATCAAAGGTCCTCCAGAGCCATGTGGCTTTGACAAACGTATCTGATATCATCGCGATATAGACCAGCAAGATAGACTCAAAATACCAGCTCAACACAAACGCAGGGATGATACGCACAAGCCACACAGAAACAAGGTTGATCTTCAATGTCCGCTTGGTATCCCCTGCACCACGCAGGGCACCAGAGAGGACAAAATTATAGGCCAAAGGGATCTGTGAGAGTCCGACGATACGCAGATAGAGACTCGCTTCTTCAATGGTCTGTGCATCATCGGTAAAGAGCCACACGATCTTCTCCGGCATAAAGATCATAAAGAACGAAAGAAAGAACATGAAGCCTACCGTGTATTTGAGCACGAGAATGACATCCTCCCTGGACTGTTCAGGTTTTTTTGCACCTAACCCCTGTCCCATCAGCGCCATTGCGGCAATGGTAAATCCGATACCCGGCATAAAAGCCAACCCTTCTACCCTTAACCCTATCTGGTACCCTGCCAAGACTTCTGTCCCAAACTGTGCGATGATCACCGTAAAGAGCATAAAGCTTCCAAAGGTCAAAGAGCGTTCAAACGAAGCGGGGATACCTACTTTAAGTGCACGCTTTAAAAGAGATTGCGAGTAGTGCCAGGCAGGGATATAGGGGGTTTTCTCTCTAAGGTAGAGAACCATATAGACGATCATCTCCAAGATATTGACGATCACGGTACCTACCGCTGCACCCATCACACCCAGCTGTGGAAATCCGTGATTCCCGAAGATCAACAGGTAATTCAAAAATACATTGAGTGCAATGGAGGCTATCTTGATCTGCATCGGTGTTTTGGTATCTCCCGCAGCATTGAGCGCCGTAACAAAGACCAGTTTGGCAAGGACAAACGGCAACATCCATGTCAATGTTTGTACATACTCCTCACCTAATCTGACAACCTCGTGTACGGTGCCAAACCATACATAGACATTGGATGCAAAAAAGTACCAGAATCCCATCACAGGCAAAGAGAGGAAAAGAGCGAATTGAAGCAGCGTTGAAAGCCCCGTAGAAGCACGCCTGAATTGCCCTGCACCCACAAAACGTGAAAGCAGTGCAGAGGTACCTATGTGAAGCAAAGAGAGCATTGCAAACAAGAACATCAGTGACTGCAGCCCAAGCCCTACTGCTGCCACGGCAAAAGCGGAAAGCCGTCCCACCATGATAAGGTCTGTGATCACTTGAAGCATATCGAGCAGGGAATTCACCGCTGCAGGGAGTGCAAGTTTGAGTATCTTTTGGTGTTTTTTAGGAAAAAATCGTATCAAGAAGAACCGTTACCCTACGATCTGTGCAACATAGACATACAACAGGACAATGATCAGTGAAGCTGTAGCCATCGTCCATATAAAGGCAGCCATCATTCTGCCTGCATTGAACATTTGTCTATATTTATAAAGAAGAATGGGGAAAATGACCAGTGCCACAAACACCGGGAAATACATCAACGGGCTTATACCATACTCTTCTATAGCATACCCGACCGCTACAAAAGAAGTATAGATGATGATATAGACCATAGTGAGCACTATCATCTGTGCGATCATAAAGAGTACTTTGGCACCTGCTTTGTTTTTTTCATCGTCGTAGGACTGCATATCTTTATTCCTCTATGGTATCTTTGCGGAATTATAGCACACCGTTTGTTTCAACATCTTATTGAAATAGATTCTTTCATTCGCGTTTCGTGTATATGTCGTTTTCAATATAAAAGATGAAAATAGAAAACCTTATAAATTTATATATTTTATAAGGTTTTAGAGTAACGTTAAATCTAACCGGTGCCAAAGGCCTCTGGATGGGTATTTTGTTCAATTTCAGCGAAAGCTAAATGCATCTGACGCATGTCCATTTTTAATAACCTTTAAATTCTCGAACCGCACGCCCGCGCCATGCTCTTCTTCCCAATTACACCCAAATTCAATTCCGAATCGATGATTTTCTGATTTATCAGGGTCTTTAATGTGAATAGCAACTATGCCACATAGATTCTTGAGATCCTGTGGACCTGAAATTTCCGGGACTACATCGTCTGGATTTTCATCAATAAGACACTCAAGTACGTATTCCCGATTCTCCCAGTACTGATCAACCATAGCAGCAAGAGCTAAATTAAGAATTTCATCCGCATGATCGCTGATCCATTTGGATTCGGAAAGGAAAGTATCTTTGTCCATGTCCTTATCGGCTGAATAATCGACGGTTCCATCCGATGGTTCATTGCTGGATAGAGCGCCATAAGGACCATTTCTGACGTTTAGACCAGCAAAGCCAGATGATTTTATAGATGTGTAGATAAAATATTCATCCGTCTTTGTCTCTGGATATAGTGGGGCATCTGTGTTGTACATTAGTTGGTCCTATGAAATCGAACTATTTATTAGAGGAACACTACGCTCTCTATCCTCTTAATTGGAGTATTTGATAGTATAGATGATGTGCCCTGAGCAACTGCTTGTGTAATTGCTTAAAAATGAAAACCTTATAATCTAACATATTTTATAAGGTTATTCGCTGTAGCGACGTTTGCGGGCGATAAATTTACACCTTTCAATAGAAAACCTTATAAAATGTTCTATCATAGTAGGTTTTATAAGGTTTTTATTTAGGTGGGTATACTTGAATAATCTGTTGCTTCAAGACTAAAAAGAAAGCATAAACTGCTTTCTAAACATCTGGCCAATCGCCAAATGGCCATGGTTTTTCATCTGTGTTTAATCCTACATAAGAGACCAGCTGTTTTGCGTACTCCGACAAACCTTCTGTAAATTCTAAGATCTTCTCATTAGGCTCACCTGACAGCCAAGTGTAGATAAATTGGGTAATAGCGACCACAAAAAGCACCATAGAGATAAATCTGCCTATGATCAGATATAAAAGTATATAGACTGCCCTTGCGATCCCTGGTTTTTCTCGCTCATTCGTTTCGATCTCTTCCATCTTGACTCCCTTTTTGATTTGATTATATCAAATTTATTCGCCTGACTGCAAATCCTGTCTCTCTATATAGCAGGATTTTCTACGGTATGGTTTCCAGCTCCATTTTCAGTGCGATATATTCAAGCAGGTCCTTGAGCGTGATGATACCAACAACTTTATGGTGTTCAACGACTAGAAGACGTGTATATCCACTTTCATTCATTCGGTTCAGGGCATCGTCGATAGGCGTATTTGCGTCGATCGAATTGGAGGGGTTTTGTGCTTCCATGACCTCTCCGACAAGGAGATGCTTCCACTCTTCATGGGTATGCAGCTTCAGCATCTGAACCGTGATGACTCCAAAGATCTTCCCCTCTTTGACCACAGGGAACATTTTGTAGTGATAGCGGTAGAGATACCTCTCAACAAAAGTTTGCAGTGTGATATCAAAAGGCACACTCACGGGTGAGGGGTTCATAAAATGACGTACGGTTTTTCCTTCAAATGACTCCTTTATGACTAACCTTTGGTACGAAGCATTTGCAGCGAAGAAAAGAAAAGATCCGATAAGTATCCACCATAATCCTCCTATGGGATTATCTCCTATCATATGCATAAACCCCATAAAAATAATGACAACGGCAAATAGTAGACTGATACGCGAAGCGATCTGTGTTCCCCAGTGGATATCACCCTTTATCCACCATAGAAATGAACGAAGTACCCGTCCCCCATCGGTTGGGAATGCGGGGATGAGATTGAAGATGGCAACCAACAGGTTGATCGTACTCAAATAGCCCAAAAGCGCTACAACGGGTACTGAGAATTTCATGGTCTCCGCAGCTTGTGCAAGACCACTGAATATGATGGAGAGCGTAAAGCTGGCTATCGGCCCTGCGATCGCCATAAAAAATTCACTTTTGGGCGTGCTGGGTTCATCCTGCATCTCAGCCACACCTCCAAAGATAAAGAGCGTGATACCTTTGATCTTCAAGCCATATTTACGGGCGATCAGTGCGTGGGAAAATTCATGAATGATGATGGAAATAAAAAGCCCTATGGCACCAATGACTCCCATCCACCAGTAGGTTTGAGGGCTGAGTCCCGGGAAATAACTCGGGAAGAACCCTTTAGAGAGCGACCATACCACCAAAAAAAGGATAATACCCCAGCTCACATCGAGTGATACTGTAAAACCAAGCAGTTTGAATAGTGCTATTTTTCTTTTGAACATGCTAGACCTTCACAACTTTTATAGGATCATTTTTTAATTATAGCGATTTTTTATTCTATCTGATTTTTGACCTCATTCAACGCATTCCCTACTGGGATCACTGATACCTTAAAGAAAAAAGTGAAAAAGTATGTCAAAATATCACAGTGCATTACTAAAAAAGGCAGCCTAAATGAGACTCTTCATCGGTTCACCCGTCATCCTGGATGACTATGCTTCCATCCAGGAGGATTTCAAAGATATTATCGAAGGGAAGTGGGTAGCAGAGCAAAACCTGCATCTGACCTGGGTATTTCTGGGTGATGTGGAAGAGGTAAAACCTATCATAGATAAACTCAAGGGGGTATCTCCCCTGGAACATCAAACCGGCATAAAAGAGTTGGGGTATTTTGGACGGCCGCCTAAAATCTTTTTTGCTAAATCCGAAGAGAAGGCACTTTACGACAAAGCAAGGGAGCTCAGAGGTTCAGGCTTTGACCTTTACCGTTTCAAACCACACATCACACTCTGCCGTATCAAAGCCATACGTGATTACAAAGCATACAAAGAGAAACTCAAAACCTATCGTGAAAGATCTTTGGGCGTCATACTCCCTGAGATACACCTCTATGAGAGCAGCCTATCCTCCAAGGGTGCACACTACAGTTGCAGATATAGCCTCAAAAAAACTTAGCTCAGCACCTTTTGAATGGCTTCTGCCAGTGCCTCTTTTTCAATACTCCGTACCTTTTTATCATAGGCTTCAAAACTCAGCCCCTCTTTGGCAACCTCTTTTTGCAAGATCACCTCTCCTCCATCCAGTTCGGAAGTGACATAATGCACCGATGCACCGCCATGGGTATGTTCGTCCTTATAACTCTTCTCTATAGCATTCAACCCTTTGTGTCTTGGGAGCAGAGAGGGATGAAGGTTGATACTTTTGATCTGGTCTGTAAAGGTGGGTGTCAAGATACGCATAAAGCCTGCAAGTACGGTGAGATCGGGATCGTACTTTTTCAGACACTCCACCACTGCTGCATCAAAGGCCTCCCTGCTCTCATACGTTTTTGAGTCGATGATCTCAAGAGGGATAGATGCCTCTTTTGCGATCTCTATCCCCTGGGCATTGGGATTATTTGTCAATGCGACAACCACTTCAAATCCTTTATGGTGTAAAGTCTTGACAATATACGCGAAGTTGCTTCCCTTACCGCTAAAAAGTACAGCTATTTTTTTACCATTTGCCATTCAATGCTTTCCTGCCTTGGTCTATCATGCTTATGTTCGTCGCATTGTAGCGTTTTAGCCCTTAACTGTACACTCTAATTTTCCTATCTCTTCTACCAGGTCCGTTGACAGCATCGCATAAGAAGAACCTTCATATTGATCTGCAGCGATCACTAGGGCCAAAGAAGCCTGAATGGCTGCATCAATGGCTGTATATCCCTGTGCAAGCAGTGCAACGATAAGACCCGAAAGTACATCTCCACTCCCCCCTTTGCTGAGCTTGGAACATCCCAAAGGGTTGATGTAGAGTCTCTCTTCCTGCATGATAAGGGTATTGGCCCCTTTAAGCAGGATCGTAATATGCGGATACTTGGTATTGAACTTTCGAACCATCTCAAAACGTCTGTTCTGGACTTGTGTAACCGTCAACTGCTCCCCTGTCACTGTTTTCCAAAGTACGACAAACTCTTTGGGATGCGGGGTGATGACGATCTCCCTGTCTTTCTGCTCCAAAACAGCCAGGATCTCTTCATTATAGAAACTGTCTGCATCCAAGACGATAGGCAGGTGGCTTTTTACCACATACTTCTGCAAAAACTCACTCTCAAAGTGGCACCCCAGTCCCATACCTATGGCCATAGCCGATGCATTGTCAGGGACAACCGTGGAGTGCATTAGATAAGCAGGCGGTGTGATCTTTTCGTGTACCACCAGTGTCGTAAGACCTGCACCAAATGTAGCCGCAGCCATACCGGAGATAATACCCGCACCCTCCTTTTCTCCGCAAAACACAGCGGCATGCCCGAAGCTGCCTTTGTGCGTGGACTGTTCTCTTCTGCTGGGAAGTTTCAGATCAGACTTCTCCAGCAGACAGGTGTGGCTCTCCCCCTCATAGAAGAGTGAACTCACGCCAAGATCAACACGTAAAAGTTCACCTACCACATCTTTGCAGGCATCTAGAAACAATGCCTCTTTATAGGCACCCATGGTCAAGGTCACATCTGCATGAAATGCCATAGGCATGAGTGTACCTTCCTCTCCTACCCCGGTAGGAATATCACAGGCGATCTTATGTGCTTTCATGGCATTGAGCTGATGCAGCAGATGTTCTGTATTCTCGTCGATATTCCGGTTGAGGCCTGCACCAAAGAGAGCATCCACCACTATATCCGCCTGGCTTATCTCATCAACTTTTTTGACACCTATAAGCGTGGCACGTTCCAACTGTATTTTTGCCATATCGGAACTGAGAGGATAAGGAAGATAGAGTTTCACCCTGTAATCTCCATGAAGCTGACGCCCCAATGCAATACCGTCTGCACCATTGTTCCCCATACCTGCCACGATCAGTACGGAACTCCCTTTGGGGAAATGTGTACGAATATAGCCAGCCATACCTGCAGCTGCATGCTCCATCAGTATATCTTCACTCAGCCCGTAGCTTTCATAACATCTTTTATCCAAGGCATAACAATTTTCAAATACTTTTTGCATCTTGACTCCTTCGGCGACTTATACTCTTCCCATTTTATCACAAATTAATACTATCTCGATATAATCCCATCATAATTTATCTATTTTGGTTCAGAACCAAAAAATCTTGATAAGGAAGGGGGTGCTTTTCGATGCCAGGAATTATGCTATCACAACGTGACTCTTTTGATGATGCTTACAGAAAATTCAAAAGACAATGCGACAGAAACCTTATCGTGACAGAAGCGAGAGCTAGACAAAACCACGAAACTGAGACTGAAAAGAGAAAAAAAGAGAAGATTGCAACTCGCAAGAAAATCCTTAAAAAACTCTTCATGCTTAGAAGATACGAGTCAAGACTGTAATCTTTACAGCAGCAGGGCATTTGCCCTGCGACTCATCCTACTTTTTTACTTAAACCGCCACAAATTTTCCTTTAACTCATTACATATTATTTAACTTTTCGCTAGAATAATCTCATATTTTTTCGAAGGTTTTCTTATGACATTTACGACCACATTACAAAAAGACGCTATTAAGATCATGCTCCTGGGTTCGGGTGAACTTGGCAAAGAGGTGGCTATTGAAGCACAACGACTTGGCATAGAGGTCGTCGCCGTAGATAAATATGAGAATGCCCCTGCACACCTTGTGGCCAACCGCTCTTATGCTATAGACATGCAGGACAAAGAAGCCGTACTTGCACTGATAGAGAAAGAGCAGCCGAGCTTTATCCTGCCTGAAGTGGAAGCTATCAGCATCGCGGCCCTCTTTGAAGCAGAAGCCAGAGGTTTTCATGTGATCCCAAATGCCGAAGCGGTCAATAAAACGATGAACCGCAAGAACATCCGTGTTTTTGCTGCAGAAGAGCTGGGGTTAAAGACAAGCAAGTATGAATTTGTTACGACACTCGATGGGCTCAAGGCTGCCGGTGAACGCATAGGTTTCCCTTGTGTCATAAAACCCGTGATGAGCTCATCCGGTCATGGGCAGAGTATCGCAAGAACCCCAGATGATATAGAGAGATCATGGGAGATGGCAAAAGAGGCACGTGGTGATGCTTCTGAACTGATCGTTGAAGAGTTCGTTCCTTTTGACTATGAGATCACGCTTTTGACCGTACGTAACGAAACAGGTACGACATTCTGTGAACCTATCGGGCATGTGCAAAAAGACGGGGATTTCATCCTCTCGTGGCAGCCGATGCAGATGACCCCGGCATCACTGAAAAAAGCACAAGAGATCGCAAAAGCAGTGACCGATGGGCTGGGTGGCCGCGGTATCTTCGGTGTGGAGTTCTTCGTGAAAGATGATGAAGTCTACTTCTCTGAACTCAGCCCGCGTCCTCATGATACAGGGATGGTCACACTCGTAACACAAAGCCAAAGTGAGTTTGCCCTGCATGTAAGAGCGGTACTTGGGCTCCCCCTTGACTTTACCTTCTACGGTTCCGGTGCCTGTGGTGCCTACAAAGCCAAAAATGAAAGCCACACCCCTACACTTGAAGTACCAGACACTGCCTTTACAAAAGACAGTTTTGTAAGGGTCTTTGGTAAACCTGAATCCCATGTAGGGCGTCGAATGGCAGTGAGTCTCGTACTCGATGAAGTAGAAGAGGCAAAAAGAAGAGCCACAGAGATCGTAGAATCCATTTCAGACAACTAAGGGGAGTTCGGATGCATTTTTTTGCTAGGGTTTTTTTACCCTTTTTACTCTTTGTCTATATTGCTATTGAGACGTATCTCAGAGTACAGCATACCTCTCTTTGCGGAGAAGTAGGGTGTGCACTTGCAGGAGAACTCCTTAGATTTGACCATATTTATCTCAATTATTTTGGTTTGGCCGGCGTACTCTCTTTGATCATTTCGGGCTACCTTTCACTCAAAATCCGTTTTTTTGAAACACTCTTTTTCATTATGCTTTACGCGGGTATAGCTTTTGAAGCAACCATCATAGGCTATCAGTTCATTTCAAATCCCGAACCCTGCCTCTTTTGCCTCAGTGTCTTCTCCTCTCTGCTTCTCATTGCACTCTTCAGTCAAGTGAGGCATTTTGCTGTGGTTCTGGCTATCGTGCTTTTCATTTTTATCGGTTTGAATACACTGACCATTCCTCAAAATCGATCGTTTGTGACCGCTCCTGGCCTCTACCTCATACAGTCAGAGACATGCAGCCATTGCAAAAGAGTCAAAGAGTATTTTTCAGAACATCAGATAGCCTATACCCCTATCGCTTCAAAAGAGATCAATGCCAGAGGATTTCTGAAATTTGTAGATATCGGCACTATCCCTGTACTCATTATCAAAGAGGCTTCAACTATCACCATTTTAAAGGGTGATAGAAAGATCATTGCATATTTTGATGCACAGCATAAAGAAGAAGTACATAAAGTAGCCCCAATGCCGGTACAAAGCACTGCACTGGAACTCTCTTCAGATTTCCTGGGAGCAGGAGGGGATGCAGGCTGTGCCCTGACCATCACAGAAACACCTTCCTGTGCAGATGATAATGCTACACCCATACCTCAACACTAAGGCAATAGATGAATATCGTATTACTTGACGCTAAAACATTAGGTGGTGACCTGGACATCACTGCACTGGAATCTTTTGGAACACTGACCGTCTACCAGACTACTTCTAAAGAAGAGACACTTGAACGCATCCAAAGTGCAGATATCATCATCACCAATAAAGTGGTCATCACTGCAGATATGATGGAAGCAACCCCTTCACTGAAACTCATCTGTATCGCTGCCACAGGCATGAACAATGTAGACCTGGATGCTGCCAAAGAGAAAGGGATAGAGGTCAAAAATGTTGCGGGATACTCAACTAAGAGTGTGGTGCAGCACACGTTTGCTATGGCACTTTATCTCCTTGAAAAAATGGCATATTATGATACTGTGGTAAAAGAGGGGTCATGGAGTGCATCAGGACTTTTTACCGATGTAAGCCAACCCTTTTATGAGATCTCAGGGAAAAAATGGGGCATTATCGGTTTTGGAACCATAGGCCAGGAGGTTGCCAAGATCGCAACGGCATTCGGGGCCGAAGTCTCTTACCACTCTACCAGCGGGAAAAATCTTCATCATGACTACCCGCATCAGAGTTTGGAATCTCTGCTCAAAGCGTGTGACATCATCTCTATTCATGCACCGCTCAATGATGCTACCTATAACCTCATCAACCAAAACAACCTGCCGTTTATCAAAGAGGATGGTATGATTTTAAACCTCGGACGGGGAGGCATCGTCAATGAAGCAGACCTGGCTTTGGAGCTTGACAAGCGGACCCTCTATGCCGGACTGGACGTACTTGAACAAGAACCGATTACCCTTAACAACAGACTCAATGAGGTCAAACATAAAGAGAGGCTCCTGATCACGCCGCATATGGCTTGGGCAAGCATCGAAGCGAGGAAAAAGCTTCTTGAAGGTATTGTAGAGAATATTCAACGATTTATGGAGCGCATATGATAGATGTACTGATCATCGGTTCTGGCGGTGCCGGACTCACAGCCGCACTGGCAGCAAAAGATGCCGGGGCTTCGGTCGCTGTAGCGGGGAAAGCCTATCCTACCAATTCACAAACCTCTATGGCACAGGGAGGTATGAACGCTGCCCTTGGCAATGTCGGTGAGGATGATATAGGTTCACACATTGCAGATACCATCAAGTCTGCAAAGGGACTTTGCGATGAAGTGATGGTAAAACATATGTGCGAAAATGCTCCGGGGACCATCGCGTGGTTGGAGAGTCTGGGTGTACCTTTTTCAAGACTTGACAACGGAAAATCCGGTACCCAAACCGTAGCCCAGCGTCAAATGGGGGGTGCCTCGGCAAAACGTGCCTGTTATGCCCAGGACTATACCGGACTCAAGATACTCCATACCCTTTATGACACCTGTTTGAAAGAAGAGATAGACTTTTTGGATGAACACTATCTTCTCAATCTCATCACAGAAGAAGGCACCGTCAAAGGTGCCACCTTTCTAGAGATACGTACAGGCGAAGTGAAGCAGATCAGTGCAAGATCCGTGATCATCGCTACAGGCGGATATGGTGCACTCTATCATGGATCCACGACCAATGCCTACGGTTCTACCGGTGATGGTGTAGCGGCTGTACTGCGTGCAGGCGGGGCAGTCTCTGACATGGAGTTCATCCAATTCCACCCCACAGCACTCAAACACTCCTCTATTTTGGTCTCTGAATCGGCCAGGGGAGAAGGCGGCTATCTGGTCAATGAAAAGGGAGAGCGTTTTGTAGATGAACTCAAGCCGCGTGATGAAGTGGCCCGTGCCATCTTCGGCCAGATCCAAGAGGGACAGCGTGTATTTTTGGATGTCCGTCACCTGGGAGAAGAAAAACTCATGGAACTGCTTCCCCAAGAGGTGGAGCTATGCAAACTGCATGAACATGTCGACCCTGCCAAAGAGCTTATTCCCATCCAGCCTGTCGCCCACTACACGATGGGCGGGATAGATGTCGATCAGGGCCTGGGGGTTCATGGGATCAAAGGATGCTTTGCCGTGGGTGAATGCTCCAATGCCAAAGTCCATGGTGCCAACCGTCTTGGCGGGAACTCTCTGCTTGAAATTACAGTATTTGGAAAATTGGCGGGAGAAAATGCCACTAAACATGCTGCTGATGCTAGTTCAAAACCTGCCGATGATGCACAACAACAAAAAGATACAGAAGCGGTCGAAGCACTTTTTGCACAAAAAGAGATTGTCAACTTTTACCCTTACAGAGAGAAGCTGGGGAATCTTTTGTATGAGAAGGTCGGTATTGTCAGAGACAATGCGCAGCTCCAAGATGCACTAAAAGAAGTAACCGCTATGCAAGAGATGCAAAAAGCGATGGGGATTGTCGATCAAAGCCGAGCGAACAATCAGAACCTCATAGAGTTTTTAGAGTTCCAAAATGCCCTGCTTCTGGCGCCTACGATCATCACATCGGCTATTGACAGAGATGAAAGCCGCGGTGCCCACTACAAAGTCGGATTCGAACAGGAAGATGAAACACACAAAAAACATACGCTCATCCAGTGGAAAAAGGAAGCAACATGCAGATAAAGATCCTTCGCTCTGAAACCGATACCCACCAGCTCTATACACTGCCTGCGGGAGAGATCCCTCTTTTGAATGCCTTGAGCTATATCAAAGAGACGCAAGATGCCACGCTGACTTTCTCTGCAGGATGCCGTGCTTCGGTCTGCGGTACCTGTGCTGTTCGCGTAAATGGAAGAGAAGAGCTTGCCTGTGCCTATAAAGTAAAACCCGGAGATATCATAGAACCGCTACAATACCATCCTGTACTGCGTGACCTCAAAGTGGACAAACACAGAGCCAAAGAGACCCTCTTGAAAAGTACCGCGTGGCTGCACACACCGCAGGAAGCTTCACTCACACACAGTGATGAAAAACTCTCTGAAAGACAGACAGACTGCATACTCTGCGACTCCTGCTACTCCGCCTGCCCTGTCTATGCAGTCAACCCAGATTTCCTTGGACCGTTCGCACTGACTCGTGCCTACCGCTACAGTACGGACAAACGTGAAAGCAGTACAAAAAACATTATAGATAACATTCAGAGTAATGGGGTGTGGGACTGTACCCTATGCGGCGAGTGTACCGCTGTCTGTCCAAAAGGTATAGACCCAAAAATGGACATTACGATGTTAAGAGGGCTCTCTGTACAGGAGGGATATCAGGATCCATCCTTTGCTACACAGAGTTTCGGCACGCCGGATTTTGGCGGCGGGGGATTTGGGTTTGACCCCAATGCAGGATTTTAGAGGTCTCTAGGATCCACGATCTTACCGGCGATGGCTGAAGCCGCTGCTACAGCTGAATTCGCCAGATAGATCTCAGAGGTTCTGGCACCCATACGGCCTACGAAGTTACGGTTTGTGGTAGCAACACAGCGCTCACCGTCTCCAAGGATACCCATATATCCACCCAGACAAGCACCACACGTAGGGTTAGAGACCACCGCACCCGCTTCGATCAGAATATCCATCAAACCTTCATGCTGTGCCTGAAGGAGTATCTTCTGTGTGGCTGGCGTCACGATCATACGTGTATGCTTTGCCACTCTTTTCCCTTTCATGATCTCCGCTGCGATACGAAGGTCCTCGATACGACCATTCGTACACGATCCGATCATTACCTGGTCTACCTTTAAATCATCTGCAACAGCTTGCTCTACAGGCTTACCATTTGATGGTAAGAAAGGATAAGCGATCACCGGTGAAAGTGCTGCGGTGTCTATCGTGATCACTTGGCAATACTCGGCATCCGCATCCGCCACATGGATCTTAGGTTCAGCTCTTAATCCGCCATTCACCTCTTTTCGCTCTTCAAGGTACGCCAATGTGATCTCATCGACTGCGAAGATACCATTTTTCGCTCCCGCTTCGATCACCATGTTCGAGATAGAGAATCTATCGTCCATACCAAGGTGCTGGACCGCTTCACCTGTGAATTCGATCGCTTTATACAAGGCACCATCCACACCTATCTGGCGGATAAGCTCCAAGATGATGTCTTTACCGTAAATATGCTCACCCGGAACACCTGTCAATTCCACTTTAATCGTTTCGGGTACTTTGAACCAGTTACCACCTGTGATCATACCGAATGAAAGGTCCGTACTTCCCATACCTGTTGAAAATGCACCCAGTGCACCATGCGTACAGGTATGGCTGTCCGCACCGATGATCACATCACCAGGAACAACCAACCCTTTTTCCGGAAGCAGTGCATGCTCAATACCCATATCTTTTTCATCGAAGAAATATTTCATATCATGCTTATAGGCAAAATCTCTGGAGATCTTTGCCTGGTTAGCTGAAGCAATATCTTTTGCCGGAATATAGTGATCCATCACGATACAAAAATTATCTGGTCTTGCCAACTTCTCAGCACCTGACTCTTCAAATGCTCTAATGGAAATAGGCGTCGTAATGTCATTTCCGATGATCATATCGATATCTACTCTAACGATCTCTCCTGCATGCACTTCACGCCCTGCATGCTCCGAGAAGATCTTCTCTGTCATAGTTTGTCCCATAGGTTGTCCTTTTATTCTAGAACGTTTTTTGAACAATGTCCAAAAAACTACGCTGCCATTATGGCAACTTACTTGATCGTTCTAATTATGATAATATTACGCGAATTATAGCGAAAAAAAATTATGCTAGAATTTCACAACAATGATAGGGAAAGATTCAAATGAAATTATACGAACTCAAAGCCATTGCCGAACGTCTGAACGACTTCTCTTTTATCAGTCGGGCCAGACGTGTGGAAGACAATACAATAGAGTTGGTATTTGACAAATCTGACAGCTATTTTTTCAACATGACAAGAGGGCACAGTTTCATCTATAAGGCCCCTTCACAAAGACCGATCCAAGGCTATAATGCACCTTTTGACACCCTGCTGCACACCCTGCTTTCTGCCAGCAGGATCCTCTCTGTGGAGGTACCAGATGAAGACCGTATCGTGCGTTTGACACTCGCGCCAAAAAGCTCTTATAAGGACAAAATCATCTACCTGCAGTTGGAATTTACAGGGAAAAATACCAATGCCATACTCATCGATGAGAATGAAATCATTATAGAGGCGCTCAGACACATTGATGCAGAGAGCTCTTTTCGTGTCATTCGTCCGGGTGTGGAACTCCTTGCCATACCTCCTTTCAGACGTACAGAAGAGCACCAGGAGATCCCCGATGTTGATGCTTACCTTGAAGAGAAATATCTTCAGGTCCATACAAAAAAACTTGTCGAGTTAAAAAAACAGAAACTCTCTCTTACCGATAAAAAGATCCAAAAACTGAACCAGCTTTTGAAAAAACTTCCCGATGAAGTGCAACTGAACGATGAAGCGCAGAAGTTCAAAGCCTATGCCAACCTCATCCTGGCCAATCTCTACCAGATAAAACCTTACGATACGAAACTTAAAACCTATGATTTTGAAGGCAATGAAATCACTATAAAACTGCCTAAAGATACGAAGGTCAACCGTATGAGTGACCACTTTTTCAACCTATCCAAACGTGCCAAGAATAAAGCCAAGAACGTGCACATAGAAAAAGAGAACCTGCAAAGTAAAAAAGCGTTCTATGAGAATATCTATTATGCGATCGAACAGGCAAAAGATCCTTATGAACTTGAACTTCTTGTGCCCAAACGCGGAAAGTCCAAACGTAAAAAAGAACGCCTAAAAGAGGGGGAACTCTTCTGGATAGAAGACTATAAGGTCCTCGTGGGACGTAACAGTCATGAAAACCAAAAACTCCTGGAGATGGCAAAAGCCAATGACCTTTGGATGCATATACGTGATATCCCCTCAAGTCATGTCATCATCAGGACCGATAAACAAAACCTGCCTGAGTCCGTACTCAAAGCTGCCGCAAAGCTCTGTGTAGATTTTTCTGTCAAAAACCCCGGGGATTATGAAGTCGATTACACCAAGCGTAAATTTGTCAAAGTACAAGAAGGCTCCAATGTGCTTTACAACAAATATGACACGATCTCTATCACTAAAGAAGGTGTTGAAATCAGAGTCTAGTGCCTTCTAATCCAAAGCGTGCTATAATATTCTTCATTTAAACAACGAGGGAATCGTCATGACAAAAATATTTACAGAGTATCAAGAACGGTGGCTTACGGGCATTGGACTATTAGCACTGGTTGGATTTATCGGTTGGGTAGATAGCTTTTTTGTTATGTGGGCTTTTTTAGGTCTTATCTATATGTTCGCCTTTTATGAAGCGATGAAACTTTTCAAACTTACCGATTCCTCTATGTATGTATGGGCTGCGCTTTTATGGCTGGTGGCATATTTCTACCCTAATCCGGATGACCTCTTCTTCTTTATGGCGGTCATATTTGCCTCTTCCCTTGCTTATTTTCATAATTTTGACAAAAGACTGATCCTTCCTTTCCTTTACCCGGTCAGCGGGATACTCTTCTTTCTGATCCTCTACCAGGATTTTGGTATCGCGTCTATGTTCTGGCTCCTTGTCACCGTAGCACTCACGGATGTCGGTGCATTTTTTACAGGCAAAACCATAGGTAAGACAAAATTTTCAGATACCTCTCCAAATAAGACACTCGAAGGTGTCTTCGGCGGTATTACCATCGCAACCCTTGGAGGTAGTTTTGCCGGACTTTTTGTCGTGGAGTGGTGGATCGCGATCATTGTCACGGTTGTGACTTCTGTCGCTTCAGTGTTTGGAGATCTTTTTGAATCTTATCTTAAACGTGAGGCAGGGGTCAAAGACTCTGGAGACCTGCTCCCCGGGCATGGCGGTATCCTAGACAGAATAGACGGTTACCTCTTTGGTGCGGTTATTATGGTCATTGCACTCAGGTCCCTGCTCTAATCTATGTCCAGTATCGTTTTACTCGGCTCGACCGGCTCCATAGGGGTCAATACCCTCATCATCGCAGAACGCTATGACATCGCCATAGAAGCGCTTGTCGCAGGCAACAATATCGAGCTGCTTAATCAGCAGATCAAAAAGTACCGACCCAAAATGGTTGCTATCGCCAACGAAGCGGATAGAGCCAAAGTGGACCACCCCCATGTACTCTGCGGGGCACAAGGTATTTTGGAGTTGATAGAGATGTCCCATAGCGGCACGGTAGTAAATGCACTCGTAGGGTATGCCGGCCTTGCGCCTACACTCAAAGCCACTGGTCTTGGGAAACGGGTTGCACTGGCAAACAAGGAGTCTCTAGTGGTTGCAGGGGAGTTCATAGACATGTCACTTATCACGCCTATAGACTCTGAGCACTTTGGACTCTGGTACCTTATGAATGAACGGCCTATCTCTAAACTCTATATCACTGCCAGCGGTGGTGCATTTAGAGACTGGGAATTGGATAAAATGAAGGATGCTACCTTTTCAGATGCCCTCAAACACCCTAACTGGTCCATGGGAAACAAGATCACCATCGATTCAGCGACCATGACCAATAAACTCTTCGAACTGTTGGAAGCAAAATGGCTCTTTAATACAACAAAGGTGGATGCAGTGATAGAAAAAAAGTCGATCATCCATGCACTTTCAGAATTCACAGACGGTTCTACCACGGCACACTTTGCAGGGGTCGACATGAAACTCCCTATTGCTTTTGCACTGAGAGGAGAAGTAGAAGAGGCCATCCTGCCTCCTACAGACCTGCTTGGCATAGGTGCCTTGGAATTTCTGCCTATTGAAGCGGAGCGTTACCCTATCTGGAGCATCAAAGAGCATATCTTGGAACATGCCCATTTGGGTGTCGTGGTCAATGCAGCCAATGAAGAAGCGATAGAGGCATTTCAGGAAGATCAATGCTGCTTCTTTGGTATGAGTGAAATGGTTTTAGATGCCTATAAAAAGTTTGAAGCGGTGAAAGCATCGAACATCGATGAGATCATCCAAATAGATCAAGAGGTAAGAGCGTATGTCAAACAACGATAAAGTACTCATCCTGCACGGCTGGGGAGGGAGTGATGCACCACACTGGCAGGCAGAATTGGCTGCTGCAGTTGCTAAAGCGTACGGGACGGTCTCTTTCCCTCTGCTTGATAACTGTCACTTTCCCAGCAAGAACAGATGGGTCAAACAACTCAAAGAGATACTTCGCGATTTTGAACCCGATACTGTCGTATGCCACTCTTTGGCCAATACACTATGGTTCTGGCTCTGCGAAGAAGAGGATTTCATGCGAAAGATACCTCAGATCAAAAGACTTTTTATGGTATCCCCGCCAAGCCTTACCACGGATATAGATACCATCAAAACCTTTTTCCCTTGTTCTCTGCCTAAAAACCTCTATGCCAAAGAGATACAGATGATCGTTTCGGACAATGACCCATACATCCAGGTAGAAGAGGCCAAAAACATGGCAGAGCAGTATGAAGTCCCCCTTACTGTGATCAAAGATGCAGGCCATATCAATGCTGACAGCGGCTACGGAAAATGGGACCTTATAGAAAACCTTGTATTGGAAAGAGCATGATCTTAAGTATTGAATCAAGCTGTGATGACAGCTCCATAGCCATCACTGAAATAGCCACGAAAAAAGTCCTTTATCATAAAAAGATCTCCCAGGAGGCACAACACTCGTGTTACGGCGGCGTGGTCCCTGAACTTGCATCGAGACTGCATGCTGTCGCACTGCCTGAGATACTCAAAGAGACCCGGCCCTACTTTGAAAAGCTCAAAGCCATAGCGGTCACCAACCAGCCCGGACTGGGGGTCACACTGCTTGAAGGTATAGCTATGGCAAAAACCTTAAGTACGTTGCTTGAGATACCGCTTATCCCTGTACATCACCTCAAAGGGCATATCTACTCACTTTTTATCGAAAAAGAACCTATTATGCCCCTTCTTGTACTTCTCATTTCTGGAGGGCATACGCAGGTGATACGGGTTGAAAGTTTTGAACATATGGAGATCCTTGCTACAAGTATGGATGATTCAGTGGGCGAAAGCTTCGACAAATGTGCCAAAATGATGGGCTTGGGCTATCCCGGAGGACCTCTCATCGAAGCACTTGCCCTCAAAGGCGATGAAGACCGTTTTGACCTGCCTGTACCCTTACGCAACTCTCCCCTCATTTCCTTTTCTCTCTCAGGACTGAAAAATGCTGTCAGACTTCAAGTGGAAGCACTTGGCGGCAGTGAGAATATGAGCGAACAGGATAAGGCGGATCTCTCTGCATCCTTTCAAAAAGCGGTCAAACTTCACCTGCTCCAGAAAAGCAAAAAGATCTTTGCCAAAGAGAAGATCAAAGACTTTGCCATCGTCGGCGGAGCATCTGCCAATAAATACCTGCGGAATGCCTACCAGGACCTTTGTAATGAGTTTGGGAAAACAATGCATGTGGCACCGCTTCAATACTGTGCAGACAATGCAGCTATGATAGGAAGATATGCACTCGAAGCCTACAAAAGAGATCTCTTCGTCGATCCCAATGACATCGATATTGTAAGCAACAAAAAACAACAAAACGGGATGCTTCTTTGATTGTCACTTCAATCCCCGTTTTATAGCCAGATATCTAAGCTATTTTTAGCTAGAATATATACACTTATACCCCCACGAAACGGAGTCTTAAACATGTCAGAATATGGTGCTAGTAATATTAAAGTCCTTAAAGGACTGGAAGCGGTAAGAAAAAGACCTGGTATGTACATTGGTGATACCTCAATCAAAGGTCTTCATCACCTTGTATACGAAGTCGTAGACAACTCTATCGATGAAGCGATGGCAGGCTTCTGTGATACGATCAAGGTCACCCTTACAAAAGAGGGTTCAGCGATCATTGAAGACAATGGTCGTGGTATCCCTGTAAAAGAGCACCCAACTGAAAAAATCTCTGCAGCAACAGTCGTACTGACCGTACTGCATGCCGGTGGTAAATTCGATAAAGATACCTATAAGGTTTCAGGAGGACTTCACGGTGTGGGTGTCTCTGTTGTAAATGCCCTCTCCAAAAAACTGGATATGACGATCTTTAAAGATGGTGAGATCCACACACAAAGCTTCCAAAAGGGTATCCCTGAAGCTCCGCTAACATCTGGTGATAGCACAAGAAAACACGGAACCAGAATAGAGTTCTGGCCGGATGAGACCATCTTTAAGGAGAGTGTCACTTTCCAAAAAGAGATCCTGATGAAACGTTTCAAGGAACTCTGTTACCTGAACCCAAAGATCACGATCGACTTTAGAGATGAGCGTGACGGTACAAAAGAGTTGTATCATTTTGAAGGCGGTATCAGACAATTCGTTGAAGATATGAATACGAAAAACCCTCTTTCAACGGCACAGTTCTTCCAGGGTAAAGCAGATGACATCGAAATCGATATCGCACTCATGTATTGTGATGCAGATTCGGAAAAGGTGCTCTCTTTTGTAAACAATATTAAAACAGCTGAGGGGGGAACCCATGAAGCAGGTTTTAGAGCAGGTCTTACACGTTCTATGGCCAGCTACATCTCTAAAAATGCCAATGCCAAAGAGAAAGGGACTAAGATCACGGGTGATGACTGTAAAGAGGGGCTTATCGCCATCGTTTCCGTACGTGTACCCGAACCACAGTTCGAGGGGCAGACCAAAGGGAAACTGGGTTCTTCTTATGTACGTCCTTTGGTACAGAAGTTCTTCTCTGAAAACTTTAACAAATACCTTGAAGAGACCCCTTTGGAAGCAAAAGAGATTATGGCACAGATACTCCTTGCAGCCAGAGGTAGGGATGCAGCAAAACGTGCCAAAGACTTGGTAAAACGTAAAGACTCTATGAGTGTCGGAACACTCCCGGGTAAACTTGCGGACTGTCAAAGCAAGGATCCTGAGATCTCTGAGATCTACCTGGTGGAAGGGGATTCTGCCGGTGGTTCTGCGAAGCAGGGACGTGACAGGGTTTTCCAGGCGATCCTTCCGCTCAAAGGTAAGATCCTGAACGTAGAGAAAGCACGTTTGGAAAAGATCCTCAAATCCGACGAGATAAAAAATATGATCACGGCACTGGGTTGCGGTATCGGTGAAGAGTTTGACGAAGAGAAATTAAGATATCACAAGATCATTATCATGACCGATGCCGATGTGGATGGTTCTCACATTCAGACACTGCTTATGACATTCTTCTTCAGGTTCTTGAAACCGATCATTGAAAAAGGATATCTCTATCTTGCACAGCCACCGCTTTACCGCTATAAAAAAGGTAAAAATGAGACCTACCTGAAAGATGAAAAAGCCCTCAATGATTATCTGATAGAAAACGGTATCTCTGCTATTGAAAGCAATACTATGGGGCAGGCAGACCTTGTTGATCTCTTTAAACTGGTCGCATACTACCGTATGACGCTTAAAGAGATAGAAAAACGTTTTGCCCTGCCTGAAGTACTTCGATATATGATCGAAAACCCTGATGTGATAGGTACAAACAACAAAGAGCTTGCAAAAACGATAGAGGCATACATCGCTGAATTGGGGTATAACATTCTCAACAAAACCGTTACAGAGGATACGATACACCTCTTTGTACAGACCAATGACGGGCTGGAAGAACTCATCGTAGATGAGATACTCTTTACAAACCCTCATTATAATGAAGCGATACATATACACCAAAAGATTAATGACCACATCACAGACGAATTTAAAGACCAGGACCTTCTTGCACTCTTTGCGGAGGTAGAAAGTTCAGCAAAAAAAGGTGCCTATATCCAGCGTTATAAAGGTTTGGGGGAAATGAACCCTGAACAACTTTGGGAAACAACCATGACACCGGAGAACAGAAGACTGTTGCAGGTCACCATAGAAGATGATGAAAGTGCCAGTGATACATTCACACTCTTCATGGGTGATGAAGTAGAACCTAGAAGAAACTACATTGAAAGCCATGCCAAAGATGTAAAACACTTGGATGTTTAATGCTCTACTCACAAAAAGAAGAGAGAGAACGACGTTTTACCCTGGCTCTTAGAGCAGGTATGCCCATACTCGTTCTTGTTTTTCTTGTTTTTTACACGACACTTGATCATGAGAATACAATCAGTATCGGGCTGAAAGATGGGGTACTGCTTGCAGCAATTACTTTTATTGCCATCTATTATATTTATTTTTTAATGAATCTCAGTGTGCAGGAAACCTTCTTGGATCAAACTACACAGGGTTTCAATAAAAAAACATTTGTAAAAAAACTACAAAAGTATAAACCAAAATCATTGGCATGCCTGAGTATCGAAAACCTTCCCTTATTAAGTGAAAATTACAGTAGCGACCAGATTGATAACCTTCTCTATACCATTTCCAGGAAATTGAACCTCGTATTTAAACAAAATGGTTTGGAAAAGGTACTGATTGGCCGGGGGCGCGGTTCAGAATTTTTGATCGCACTTGATGATAACTATACACATATAGAAACGATTTTGGAAACGCTCATAAACGAGAATGCTCGCATCAATGATATTGACGTAGAGTTTAAATTTGCGATTATCACTAATCCTCATGAGGACTTCGCAAAAGCCATACTGCAACTTAGAGATATCCTTGCAAGTCAATCTGAAGATGACAGTCAAGAGAAAGACAGCTCTAAGACCAAAGATGCTCAGGAACTTTCGGGTATAGAAAAAGAGGTGATCAGTACGATCCAGAAGAAAAAACTGCTTTTATCCTTCAGGCCTCTCATGAACACATCGAACGATACGATAGATACCTATGAAATTTCGGTCAAACTGGAATCAGAGACCCATAAAGATATCCTACCGCGTGTATTTTTGCCCATCATTAACCGCTTGGGTCTGGGGAGAGAGTATGACTTTACCTTGATCACACATGTGATAGAACTCTTACCCCTTGTGGATGAATCGATCTCCTTTACCTTTAATCTCTCGCCCTTTTCTCTCAGGGACAGCTCTTTTCAGGCAAAACTTTTTGCTTATTTAGAGGAGAAGAAGGTCGACCCTTCCCGTCTCATTATCCAGCTCTATGAACGCAAAACACACCATGATCTCAGCGGATACCTGAAAACACTCAAGAGCTTTAGATCTCAAGGCATACGGATCTGTATCGATAATTTTGGTTCCTCCAATGCCTCTATGGAATATATGAAACATTTTAAATTTGACATGATACAGTTTGATAGAAGTTATGTGACAAACCTGGAGGATGAAACCACCTATGCCATGCTGCACTCTTTGATCAATATGGCAAAAGAGCTAAACGTACAGACTGTGGCCAAATGGGTCGACAATGAAGCCCAAGAGAGCAAGCTAAAAATGCTGGGTATAGACTATATACAAGGATTTGGTGTAAGTAAATCCATTAATGAAGCAACATTAATCAATCGATACAACTAAAGGAAAAACAATGAAATACGGCGAAAAAGAGATACTGGAATTTGACATTAACAATGAAGAGAATTATTGGCCCAATGAACATCAAAAGAATTATACGATCAATATTGAACTTCCTGAGTTCATGTGTATGTGCCCGCGTTCAGGGTATCCTGATTTTGCGACACTCAAACTCAGCTATCAACCGGATCAGAAAGTGATAGAGCTCAAAGCACTCAAACTCTACATCAATTCATTTATGAGAAGGTACATTTCACACGAAAACTCTGCCAATGAGATCTATGATGCACTTTACAGCAAGCTGAAGCCTAAATCCATGAAGCTCATCGCAGATTTCAATCCAAGAGGAAACGTACATACCATCATTGAGATAGACAGTACGAAAAACTAACCCTTGATTCACACCGAAGGTACTCTCACCCTTCGGTCTGCAGGGAATGACATTTTTATTCTTGCTTCAAAATATTACAATTTGCCATATATTTAAACTTCTTTCTTAAAATCCATTATCATACCCCCTATATGAATACGAAGGATAGAGATGATAGATTTCCATGAAGTGATGCAAAGAGTCAAAGAGATCCTCTCAACACAGACGAATAAAGAAAAAATACTTGACCGGGATATAGCAGATTCTCTGAAGCTGGATCCCCAATACTTTGCGGTCATTAAAAGACGCAAAAAGATACCTTATGAGTCACTGGCCCATTTTTGTAAGCAACATAAGATCAGCCTGAACTGGATACTTCTGGCACAAAAACCCCAATATTTGACCTGAATAGCATTTATAGCTATAATAAAATGCGTTACAAAATCTTATTAAAGGGACATCATGAGTAAATTAGATGAAAAAGTTGAACACTATGTTGCTGTTTCCAAAGAGTTAGGATTGGGTTTGTCAGAAGACCTCATTAGTAAAGTAACGGCTGGGCTGGGACCATCTATCTATCAACAGGATGCTGAAACCGTATCATGTTCAGACAGTTCAGAACTTGACACAGTCAAAAAGAACTTTTTAGGGAATAAACTCGGAGTTGATGTGGACGATGCCACTTTAGATGCTGCTATCAAAAAAGTATGTGAAGCGATGGGAACATCAAACAGACATAAATACAGAGCGCTTTTCTATGCACTACTTGCCAAAGAGTTTGGCAAAGAGTCTCTCTATACGTAAACACTGAAAGAAGTTTTATATCTTGATAAACAAGATATATCTCTTCTGCTCATCATTTTTTCCGAATCCAACGATCTCCATATCTTTATACTGTGCATTGACGTCCATTTTAAGCTCAAACAGCATTGCTTCCATATCCAATATCAGGATGGAGGGGATAAGCTCTCCTATCGTCAATTTTTGATCACTACCATCTATCTTGAATCTCAGTTGTCTTTTTTCTCTCTCTAGTTCTACAGAATTTAGTGGTGCTTCCCCCGCATAGATAAGTTTTTCACTATCCTGCGCATCAGTTTTAAGTAAGCCGGCCATCACCTCATAGGTTTCATGGTTACCGATCTGTTCTCTTACATCTTCTATAAGGTCAATAATTACTCTCATGGATATCCTTTAAATACTATGCTATGCTAATTTAAAAATTAAAATAGAATAATACTCTTCAATGATGTTAGTAATAGTTAAGTTCGTAGTTAATTTGCTGTAGATTTGGTTTGATGGTATTTTCGTAATGAGAGAGCTTACAATAAGTAAGTGACCGAATGGAGAAAACTCCATCCGACCGAATGTGCAGTAAAGGAACTCGAAATTAGCTATTTCTTTTTTCGATGATCTCTTTAGCTACATTCGCAGGAACCTCTTCATAGTGATCAAATTCCATTGCATACGTTGCACGACCCTGTGTCATTGAACGTAGGTCTGTTGAGTAACCGAACATTTCTGAAAGCGGTACAAATGCATTAACGATCTTGTTACCAGCTCTGTCATCCATACCAGAAACATTTCCTCTTCTTTTTGCAACGTCACCGATCACGTCACCCATAAAGTCTTCCGGAGTTTCAACTTCAACTTTCATCATTGGCTCAAGGATCACTGGATTTGCTGTTTTACAACCTTCTCTGAATCCCATAGAACCAGCAAGTTTAAACGCCATTTCTGATGAGTCAACATCATGGTAAGAACCATCGTAAAGTGTTACTTTTACGTCTTCTACAGGATACCCAGCCTGGATACCTCTAGCCATTGCTTCTTGTACACCTTTGTTAACCGGCTGGATAAACTCTTTTGGAACAACCCCACCTTTAACTTCATCAACGAACTCGTAACCGAAACCTGGCTCTTGCGGCTCGATTCTAAGGTATACGTGACCGAACTGTCCACGACCACCTGATTGTTTCGCGTACTTGTATTCTTTGTCAACCGCTTTTCTGATCGTCTCACGGTATGCAACTTGCGGTGCACCAACTTCCGCTTCAACTTTAAACTCTCTCTTCATTCTGTCTACAAGAATTTCAAGGTGAAGTTCACCCATTCCTGAGATGATCGTTTGACCAGACTCTTCATCAGTAGCCACACGGAAAGATG
Organism: Sulfurovum sp. XGS-02; assembly: GCF_023213175.1. Classification (GTDB taxonomy): domain Bacteria; phylum Campylobacterota; class Campylobacteria; order Campylobacterales; family Sulfurovaceae; genus Sulfurovum. The sequence continues at coordinate 133,908 of NZ_CP093312.1, read as the reverse complement.
GATCTTCTGCAGCAAGTTTACCAAGTGCAAGTCCCATTTTTTCCTGGTCAGCTTTTGTTTTAGGCTCAACTGCAACAGAGATAACCGGCTCTGGGAAATCCATTCTTTCAAGAACCACTTTATCTTTATCTGAACAAAGTGTATCACCTGTTGTTGTATTTTTAAGACCAACAACTGCACCGATCTCACCCGCGTAGATCTCAGCTACTTCTTCACGTTTGATCGCGTGCATTTTCATGATACGACCGATACGCTCTTTTTTCTCTTTTGTTGAGTTCAGTACATAAGACCCTGACTCTAAAGAACCACGATACACACGGATAAATGTCAACTGACCAACAAATGGGTCTGTCATGATCTTAAATGCAAGTGAAGCAAACTCACCGTTGTCTGTTGACTCAACAGTCACTTCAGCATCTTCATCTTCCATTTTAGTACCCTTGATCGCAGGTGCTTCAACCGGAGATGGAAGGTAAGCAACAACAGCGTCAAGTAGAGTTTGAACACCTTTGTTTTTAAATGCTGTACCTGGAAGCATTGGAACAACATGCATACCGATCGTTGCAGCTTTGATACCAGCCACGATCTCATCTTGAGTAAGCTCTTCACCCTCCATGTATTTTTCCATAAGCTCTTCGTTACCGTCTACTGAAGAAATCTCTTCGATCATTTTTTCACGGTACTCTTCAGCTTGTTCTTGAAGTTCAGGACGGATATCTTGCTCACTGTATGCTGAACCCATTGCTGCTTCAGCATCCCATACAACTTCTTTCATTTTTACAAGATCAACTACACCTTCGAAGTTCTCTTCTGCACCGATTGGAAGCTGGATAACCAATGGGTTACCTTTAAGTCTCTCACGGATCTGTCTTTCAACTTCTAGGAAATCTGCACCCGTTCTGTCCATCTTGTTAACAAATACAAGTGATGGTACACCATAACGGTTTCTTTGTCTCCATACTGTTTCTGATTGTGGTTGAACCCCACCAACAGCACAGAATACTGAAACAGCACCGTCAAGTACTCTCATTGAACGTTCAACTTCAATCGTAAAGTCAACGTGACCCGGAGTGTCAATAATGTTGATCTGCTTACCTAGCCACTCACAAGTTGTCGCAGCAGAAGTAATCGTAATACCTCTCTCCTGCTCTTGCTCCATCCAGTCCATAGTTGCAGCACCATCATGTACTTCACCTATCTTGTGTTCAACACCTGTGTAGAAAAGGATTCTTTCAGTTGTTGTCGTTTTACCTGCATCAATGTGAGCAGCAATACCTATGTTTCTTACGTCTTCAAGTTTGTGCGATCTTGCCATAACTTAGTTCCTTACCATCTGTAGTGAGCAAACGCTTTGTTCGCTTCAGCCATTCTGTACGTATCTTCTTTCTTCTTGAAAGCAGCACCTTTTTCTGTTGCAGCGTCCATAAGTTCATTACTTAAACGCTCCATCATTGTTCTTTCATTTCTTTTTCTCGCTGCATCAACGATCCATCTGATTCCCAGTGATTGTTGTCTTACAGGTCTAACTTCTATAGGCACTTGGTACGTTGCACCACCTACTCTTCTAGATTTTACTTCCATTACAGGTTTCACGTTATCCATTGCTTTGTTGAATACGTCAATACCTTTTTCTCCAGATTTTGATTCAATTCTCTCTAACGCAGCATACATTACTTTTTGCGCTGTGCTTTTCTTACCATCAAGCATTACTGCATTGATGAACTTTGTTAATACTTTAGAACCGTGTACTGGATCTGGCAATACCGGTCTAACGGGAGCTTTTCTTCTTCTCATTATATTTCCTTCTTCAATCTTATATGGTTGATTTACTCAAGTCTTGTCCCCTAAGGATAAATGACAACACCTGTTTCAAGTCTATCTCTAGACTAAACTTTTACTTTAACACGTTTAAATAATCTAGGATTACTTAGGTTTTTTAGTACCGTATTTAGATCTTGCAACTGTTCTTCCAGTTACACCTGAAGCATCTAGCGCACCACGTACAATGTGATACTTAACACCAGGTAAATCTTTAATTCTTCCGCCTCTTACAAGTACGATAGAGTGTTCTTGAAGGTTGTGACCCTCACCACCGATGTATGAGATTACTTCAAAACCACTTGTCAATCTTACTTTAGCAACTTTTCTAAGTGCCGAGTTAGGTTTCTTTGGTGTTGTAGTATATACTCTAGTACATACGCCTCTTCTCTGAGGACATTTTACGAGTGCAGGTGATTTTGATTTTTTCACTTGCTTTTTACGTTCTTTACGAATCAATTGATTAATTGTAGGCAAATCGTTTCCTTTCTGGTTAGTTTGAATTGAGATCATATCTCTTGAATCTGGGTTCTTACACCACATCAAAGCACTCACTTAAATGCTTGGATCTGAAGCTGGCCACACAGATTTTTGGAGGCATATTATACTGAGATAATCTTTAGAAATTCTTATATGATGAGAAATAGGATCAGAAGAGAGGGTCACTGCTTCTAGCCTAAACTAGAAACAGTGTGGGAAAATTACTTTACAGCAGAAAACTTGATGTCGCTGCTATCTATCATACCCGTACCCACTGGGATAAGACGTCCGATAACAACGTTTTCTTTAAGATCTTCAAGCGTATCGACTGTTCCTGCGATAGATGCAGATGTCAATACTTTTGTTGTATCTTGGAATGATGCAGCAGAGATAATACTGTCTGCCCCAACCGCTGAACGTGTAATACCTACAAGCATTGGCTCAGCAATAGCAGGTTCTCCACCAAGTGCGATCACACTTTCGTTCTCTTCTTGGAACTTACGACGGGATACAATGTCTCCTGCGATGAACTTGGAGTCACCGCTCTCAACCACTTTCACTTGTCTCATCATTTGAGACGTCACGATCTCGATGTGTTTGTCTGAGATATTAACCCCTTGTCTACGGTAAACCATCTGTACTTCAGAGACAATGTACTCGTAGAGTGCTTTTTCTCCAAGTGCGGCAAGGATATCATGACTTGAGATCGTACCGTCAGTCAATTTTTCACCGGCATGCACATACTCTCCGGCATGTACAAGAGATACTTTGTTCTTGTCGACGAACTGTTCAGTCACCTGATTATTGTCGCCAGTGATGATAAGTCTCTCTTTACCACGTAACGGTTTACCGAAACTTACGACACCATCGATCTGTGCGATCAATGCGATATCTTTAGGACGTCTCGCTTCGAAGAGTTCAGATACTCTTGGAAGACCCCCGGTAATATCTTTTGACTTGATCGCTGCTTTTGGTGTTTTTGCCAGAATATCCGCGATACTTACATCATCTCCATCTTTCACAAAGAGGATCGTCTTCGCGTCAAGCTGGTAACGGATCACCTCACCGCTTTCAGTTGCCAATACGATCGCTGGTTTATACGCAGCAGGAATATACTCGTTCAGCTCAAGTCTTGTATCACCTGTCACTTCGTCAAACTGCTCAACCACAGTCACACCCGGAATGATATCTTCAAACTTCAGTTTCCCTTGCTGTTCAGCGATAATAGGCTCAGAATATGGGTCCCACTCAGCGATCACTACCTGCGTTGATGTTTCAGGAGCAGAAAGAAGATCACCCCTTTGAACCATCGCATCATTGTCCACTTTTACCACAGACCCTCTTGAGATGTAGTGTCTTGCTGCTTCTCTGTTGTTTTCATCAACAACCACAGCAAAGAGACCTTTTTCTACAACTTTTGTACCTTCTGTGATACCTGTATGTGCTTCAAGGTAGTCCCCTTTAAGCAAGAAGAACTTCACCGTACCTTTTGATTCAGAAACCACATTTTGCGTCACCGGCGCACCATCTTCCACTTTAAGTTCAGAAGCAAATGGCACACGGCTTGGTACAGACCAACCCTCATTGATTACTTCAACGATTGAGTCACCCTCTTTTACTTTATCACCATCTTGTAGCGGTAAGAAAAGTTTTCCTTCTACTTTACCTGCAACACCTGCAAGTTCATTTGACTTCGCCACATCCGATTTTCTAAGGTTATACTTGATCTCATCTGCACTGCCTGCATTGACAGAGATCACATACTCGTCATGTGTCACAACCAGAGAAACAGTACCGTCAACTGTTGCTTTGATCTTAGGTTCAACCAAAAGCACACCGGCATTTCTTCTGTTGGCAACGATAAGGTTACCTTCTCTATTACGGTATACGTTCAGGTTATAGTATCTAATGAAACCTTCTTTACTTGCGATCACCTGTCTGTCTTCTTTACCTGCTGTTGCCGTACCACCTGTGTGGAATGTACGTAGTGTAAGCTGTGTACCCGGCTCACCGATCGATTGTGCTGCGATAACCCCTACCGCTTCTCCACGTTTCACTATTTTGTTATCCGCCATGTTCAGACCGTAACATTTTGCACAGATACCTTTTGGTGCTTTACATGATGATGGTGCTCTCATGACGACGGAACGTACACCTGCATCTTGTACTCTTGCAGCTGTCTCTTCATCGATCATCGTACCTTCACTTACCAATACCTCTGAAGTGATAGGATCGATCACATCTTCAGCAAGTACTCTACCGTAGATACGATCTGCCAACGGTTCGATCATCTCATTACCCACAACGATATCTGATACCTCTACACCTTCGTGTGTACCACAATCTGTCATAGATATCTTTACGTTTTGTGCAACATCGATCAGTTTTCTTGTCAAGTAACCCGCATTCGCAGTCTTCAGTGCTGTATCGGCAAGACCTTTTCTCGCACCGTGCGTTGAAATAAAGTACTCAAGTACATTCAGCCCCTCACGGAAGTTTGACGTAATAGGTGTTTCAATAATAGACCCATCAGATTTCGCCATAAGCCCCCTCATACCAGAAAGCTGTCTGATCTGCGCTGCCGAACCTCTCGCTCCAGAGTCTGCCATCATGTGCACCGAGTTAAACCCGTCCTTGTCATCTCTAATAAGATTCATAAGTCCTTCAGCAATGCCGTTGTTAGCATCCGTCCAGATATCGATAATTTTGTTGTAACGTTCCTGATCTGTTAAAAGACCCGCACCGTATTGTCTCTGGATCTCTTTCACTTCTTCTTTTGCAGTGATAACATTTTCGATCTTCATCTCAGGAATCTTGATATCATCCACAGAGATTGAGACACCTACTTTTGTTGCATATTTGAAACCCATATCCTTAAGATCATCAAGGAAACCTGCAGCCTCAGACACACCACCTATTTTATAGATATAGTCAACCAATGCACCGATATCTTTTTTCTTCAAGACTTTGTTCCAGTATTTTTCCGGTACATAATCAGGGATGATCGATTTCAAGATCAATCTACCTGCAGTCGATTTAGAAATATGCCCATCGATCACGGTTCTGATACGTGCATTAAGGTCTAGTGACTGTTGTTCAAATGCGATCTCAACCTCTTCAACGTTTGCAAAGAGCTTATGTTCACCTTTGACATCATTCTTCTCAAGTGTCAAGTAGTATAGACCAAGAATCATATCCTGTGAAGGTACGGCAATCGCCTTACCTGATGCTGGAAGCAAAATATTCATCGATGCAAGCATCAATACTTTTGCTTCGGCGATCGCTTCATCTGAAAGTGGTACGTGTACCGCCATCTGGTCTCCATCGAAGTCGGCGTTGAACGCAGAACATACCAGTGGGTGCAATTGGATCGCTTTACCCTCGATCAATCTCGGGTGGAACGCCTGGATAGACAATTTGTGAAGCGTTGGTGCACGGTTCAGTAAGATAGGATAATTATCAACTACCTCTTCTAGACACTCCCATACTTCATTCTCTTGCTTCTCGATCATCTTTTTAGCTTGTTTCAGTGTCGTTGCATACCCTTTTTCCTCAAGCTTTGCCATCAAATGCGGCTTAAAGAGCTCGATAGCCATTTTCTTAGGCAATCCACACTGATCCATACGTAGATCCGGACCGACAACGATAACAGAACGACCAGAGAAGTCAACCCTTTTACCAAGTAGGTTTTGTCTGAAACGCCCTTGTTTCCCTTTGATCACCTCAGAGAGTGATTTGAGTGGTCTTTTGTTTGCACCCTTAACTGCATTTCCTCTTCTACCGTTATCAAAAAGTGCATCTACGGCTTCTTGAAGCATACGCTTTTCATTTCTAACGATGATCTCAGGTGCATCAAGTTCTACCAGTCTTTTAAGTCTCTGGTTTCTGTTGATCACTCTTCTATAGAGGTCATTCACATCAGAAACAGCGAATTTACCGCCATCAAGACTTACAAGTGGTCTCAGATCCGGTGGAAGTACCGGCAGTTGTGTCAGCATCATCCATTCTGGTCTGTTTCCTGAGTGAAGGAATGATTCGATCACCTTAAGACGTTTAACGATCGTCTTTCTTTTTGCTTCCGATTTTGTCGCTTCAATCTCAAGTTTAAGCTGGTTGAACATATCCACAAGGTCAAGTTCTGCAAGCAGTTCTTGAATGATCTCTCCACCCATTCTTGCATCCAGGTCTGTACCGCCAAAACGTTGAATGATCTGCTGATACTGTTCTTCGTTCAATACATCATATTTTGCAAGCGGTGTCAAACCTTCACTATCATACGATGCTTCACCAGGTGTTTTAACGATATAGGCTTCATAATAAAGTACTCTCTCAAGGTCTTTCATCTTTACACCCAAAAGTGTACCGATACGTGAAGGAAGTGAAGAGACATACCAGATATGTGCCACAGGCGCGATAAGATCGATGTGTCCCATACGGTTTCTTCTTACTTTAGAAGTGGTAACTTCAACCCCACATTTTTCACAGACAACGCCTTTATAACGCATCTTTTTGTATTTACCACAAAGACACTCATAGTCTCTGATAGGTCCGAAGATCTTCGCACAGAAAAGACCGTCTCTTTCCGGTTTCAGGGTTCTATAGTTGATCGTTTCTGGTTTTTTTACTTCACCGTAACTCCATGAGAGTACCTTCTCAGGACTTGCAACTCTAAGCTGTAGGGCTGCGACATCATTTGGTCTCTCTTCACTGTTAAGATCTATTGGTGTTAAATTCTCTAAAAACTTACTCATTTTCACCCTCCACTTCTTTTGTGTTCTCATATAATTCTGTATCAAGACCTAACGCTTGAAGCTCTTTTGTCAATACGAACATGGTTTCAGGAACACCTGACTCAGGTACTGCTTCACCTTTCGTGATCGCTCTGTATGCTCTTGCTCTACCTTCAACATCATCTGATTTGATAGTCAACATCTCTTTAAGGGTATGTGACGCACCATATGCTTCAAGTGCCCATACTTCCATCTCTCCAAATCTCTGTCCACCGAAGAGTGCTTTACCACCCACTGGCTGTTGTGTCACAAGTGAGTAAGGTCCAGTTGAACGTGCATGCACTTTTTCATCAACCAAGTGGTGAAGTTTAAGCATATACATATACCCCACATTGACTCTCTCGATCATCTCTTCACCTGTTTTACCATCATAGAGTTTCATTTTCCCGTCAGAATCCATCTTCGCCATTTCAAACAGCTTATCGAATTCAGCCTGGTTTGCCCCTTCAAATACCGGTGCAGCAAATTTTACACCTGTAGACCAGTCTCTACCGTATTTGATCAACTCTTCATCGCTCATAGTCTCTAGAAGCTTTCTTGCATCCATCAATTTTGCCACATCTGCAATAGCGATCATTTTCTCTCTAAGATCTTTAATGAAAGTATCTTTCTGTTCTACGAACATCTCTTCGATTTGTTCACCAAGGTTCTTCCCGACCAATCCCAAGTGTACTTCAAGGATCTGTCCGATGTTCATACGAGACGGTACCCCTAGCGGGTTCAAAATAAGATCTACCGGTCTTCCATCTTCTTGGTATGGCATATCGATCTCTGGTACGATATTGGAAACGATACCTTTGTTTCCGTGACGCCCTGCCATCTTATCACCTACTTTGAGTTTTCTCTTTGTAGCGATATAAATTTTTACCAGTTTCGTAACCCCTGAAGGAAGAATGTCATCTTTTTCAAGTACACTCAATTTCTCTTCATGCTCTGTTTTCAGTCTCTTCTTCTGTTTCAAGAAGTAGTTTTTCAGTGACTCATACTCATTTTGCACTTCATCTGTGAAAGACTGAACCACACCTCTGAGTGCAAATCTGTTCACACCTTTGATCGTCTCTTCATCGATCTTAGATCCTGCTGCATATTCAGTTTCACCGATCGTTACAGCTTTCACCAACTCTTGTCCTGAAAGATAGTGTGCGATACGCAAGATCTCTTCTCTATCGATCATAAGAAGCTGATCATGATGGTCACTGTCTAGAATCGCTTTCTCTTCTTCATAGGCTTGGATCGCACGTGCATCTTTTTCATACCCTTTTTTCGTAAAGACTTTGATATCAACAACCACACCTTCCATAGATGCCGGACAGTAGAGCGATTTATTGACCACATGTCCTGCTTTTTCACCAAAGATCGCTCTTAAGAGTCTCTCTTCAGGTGTTGGTTTGATCTCCCCTTTAGGACTGACTTTACCCACAAGGATCATACCAGGTTTTACATAGGTACCGATCTGAACGATACCGCTCTCATCCAGGTGTAACAACTCATCTTCACGGATGTTCGGAATATCACGCGTGATCTCTTCCGTACCGTGTTTGAGTTCTCTTGCTTCCACCTCTTTCTCATAAGTATGTACGGATGTAAAAGTATCTTCACGGATCAGTTTTTCAGAGATGATCACCGCATCCTCATAGTTATATCCATACCAAGGCATAAAGGCTACACGGATATTTTTACCGATCGCAAGTTCACCCTGGTCCATATTTGCACCATCGGCAATGACTTGTTTTGCTTCGATCTTGTCACCAAGTTTCACGATAGGCGTTTGTGTAAACGTCGTGTTCTGATTGGTTCTCATGTTCTTTTCAAGTGGATAGTGGTCTATAAATACACCGCTCTCATCTTCACCCATGATATAGATGTTCTTCGCATCAATTTTCTCTACAGTACCTGGTCTTTTTGCCTTGACACATTCCCACGCATCACGACTCACGACCGCTTCCATACCTGTACCAACCACAGGCGCCTCTGTTTTAAGAAGAGGTACTGCCTGACGTTGCATGTTCGATCCCATCAGTGCACGGTTCGCATCATCGTGCTCCAAGAATGGGATCAATGCCGCAGCAGAACCAGAGATCATCAATGGAGAGATGTCGATAAGATCAACCCTCTTTGCCTCGTTAAGTTCGATATTCCCGTTCAATCTCGTCTCGATAAGATCTTCCACGATACGTCCCTTCTCATCAACGACAGTCGATGCAGGCGCAATACATTTGTCCTCTTCCTGTGTCGCAGTAATGTAGACAATTTCATCTGTTACTTGACAATCTTTAACCACTTTGTACGGTGCCTCAATGAACCCGTGTTCATTTACTTTTGAGTACGTTGCCAATGTATTGATCAAACCAATGTTTTGACCTTCCGGTGTCTCGATAGGACAGATACGTCCATAATGAGTAGGGTGTACGTCCCTTACTTCAAATCCGGCTCTTTCTTTAACAAGACCACCTTCACCAAGTGCTGAAAGTCTTCTTTTGTGTGTCACTTCTGAAAGCGGGTTCGTCTGATCCATGAACTGAGAAAGCTGACCAGATGAGAAGAACTCCAAAATCGTATTAGTGATCATTTTAGAGTTTACCAGATCGTGCGGCATCAACTCATCAAGTGTTCCAGATACCGTTGTCATCTTATCTTTGATCGCTTTTTGCATCTTAACAAGACCATTATGAAGCTCGTTACCTAAAAGCTCACCAATTGCTCTAATTCTTCTGTTACCCAAGTGGTCTCTATCATCAATATGACCTTGACCATTCTTAACTTTGATAAGATATTTCACCGTATTGATAAGGTCTTCAGCTGTAAGAACAGTTGCATACTCAGGAATATCAAGTCCAAGTTTGTGGTTCATCTTCATACGACCAACTTTTGTCAGGTCATATCTCTCAGGGTCAAAGAAGAGCTGCTGCAAGAATGCTTTTGCCGCATCAGGTGTAACCGGCTCACCAGGTCTCATCACTTTGTAGATACGGATCGCTGAAAGCACATTTTCATCATCGATTTGTTCTGTTTGCTTTAAGAGTCTTAAGCTCTCATTATCTGCAATAAATGCATTAATGATCGACATATCTGCACCCTCGGCAAGATCATTGATCACCTCTATCGTGTCAATACCCTCTTCGATCATCTTTTTAAGTTTACTCTCATCTAGAGGTGTTACTACATCATAAAGTACTTCACCGCTCTCTTGGTCAATGATAGGCTTAGCAAGATGTCTCTCCATCAATACATCAAGCGGGTATTCGATCCACTCTAAACCATCTTCGATCAGTTTTTCTGCTTTTTTCTTCGTCAGTCTTTTCCCTGCATTGACGACTGTGTTACCGTTCATATCTTTGACATCATACTCTGCTCTACCACCAAAATCATTCGCATCAAATCTTACAAGGAATCTGTTATCTTTGATATGGATCTCTTTTGTTGCATAGAAGAGTTTTACAATATCATCTTTAGAGTAATCCAATGCTCTAAAGAGAATTGTCACAGGGATTTTTCTTCTTTTGTTGATACGTGCATAAAGAATATCTTTGGAGTCATACTCAAAATACAACCATGAACCACGGTCCGGGATGATCTGTGCAGAATAGAGCATACCGCTACCGGCAGTCGTTCCCTCTTCTTCTTTAAAGATAACACCCGGAGATCTGTGAAGCTGATTCACGATCACTCTTTCAACACCATTGACAACAAATGAAGTTCTATCTGTCATCAAAGGAATATCACGTACGAAAACCGCCTGTTCTTTGATCTCTTTTGGATCAAGTTTTTCACCTGTCTTTTCATCTCTGTTCCAGATCGTCAATGCAATGTTCATCTTCAGAGATACAGAGTAGGTCAAGCCTCTCTCCATACACTCTCTAACCGTATACTTCGGTTTGACGATCTCAGAGTTTTTATACGTAAGTGTCAGTCTGTTTTGTTGGTCATGGATAGGGAAAGAAGATCTGAAAACTTTCTCTAATGTAGAGTTTTTTCTGTCTTTTTCACCTAGCATTAAAAAGTTTTCATAACTTTTTTGTTGAAGCTGGAGCAAATTTGGGATTTCAATTTCTCTTGGTGTTTTGGAAAAGTCAACACGGAGTCTGTTACCAGAATGTAAAGAATTTAACATGGGTTATCCTTATTTCGGTTTAGTTTGGTTTATGTAGTGTGTTTAATGTGTATATATTGGGTATACAAAAAAACTATTGCCATGAGGGTATGAAAATGTCTCCGAATAGTTTATCGCTATATCCAATGAGGTTTGTAACTCGAGCTCAGGCACTCTGCCTAAGCTCTCTTAAATAATGAAAATTATTTAAGCTCGCATTTAGCGCCAGCTTCTTCAAGTTGTTTCTTGAAGTCTTCTGCTTCTTCTTTAGAAACACCTTCTTTAAGTACAGATGGAGTCTCTTCAACAGCAGCTTTCGCTTCTTTAAGACCAAGACCAGTGATCGCTCTTACTGCTTTAATAGCATTGATTTTTTTGTCACCTGCATCAACAAGTACAACGTCGAACTCAGTTTGTTCTTCAGCAGCTTCGCCACCAGCAGCTGCACCACCACCAGCTACTACTGTAGCTTGTGCAGATACACCAAATTTCTCTTCAAATTCTTTTACAAGCTCAGAAAGCTCAAGTACTGACATGTTTGAGATAAACTCAAGAACATCTTCTTTAGTTGTTGCCATAATTAATTCCTTCAATTATAATTATATGAGATGAAACATTTCACAGTTTCAAATTAAAAGAGCCTTGTGGCTCTCACCACTCTACGCCTCTTCTTCTTTTTTTGCTGCTAATGCATTCAAACCAATTGTGAAGTTTTGTACCGGTGCGTTCCAAACATTAAGAAGCATACCGATAAGTTCATCTCTAGTAGGAAGTTTGGCCATTGCATTAATGGTTTCCAAACTAGCAACTTCACCCTGGATCAAACCAGTCTTGATTGCAAAACTATCTTTGAATTCAGTTGCGGCTTTGTCAGCGATTTTACAAGGTATAACTTGTGTATCACCCCAGATTACAAGGTTTGTGTCTTTAAAATCAATCGCTTCACAACCTGCATTTTGCAATGCGATGGCTGCAAGTTTGTTTTTAACTACTTGAACTTTTGTATCTTCATCTTTAGCAAGATTTCTTACAACTTCAAGATTCTCAACAGTCATACCTTTGTAATCACAAACGATAATGGCACCAGCGTCTTTAAACTCTGCTGTCATCTCTGCAACTAACTCTTCTTTTCTAGTTCTAGTCATATAATTCTCCTTCCGACCTCTAAAAGGGTTCCCCTAAAGGACCATATATTCTTTCAAATATATTAATTAAGCTTTCGCCCCTCTTATCTTTGACCTAAGATTAATGAGTAGTAAAAATTACACTCAAACAAAAACTAAAAAATAATTTTTGTTTGAACATAATGTTAAAGAAGGCAAATGCCTTCTTTATGCATGGATTATTTCATCTCCATTAATTCTGCTGTATCTAAAGTGATAGATGGGCTCATTGTAAGTGAAATCGCACCATTTGTGATATATCTACCTTTTGCCGACGCAGGTTTTGCTTTATTGATCGTTTCAAGAAGTGTTACAAAGTTTTCTTTGATTTGATCTTCTGAAAAAGAAACTTTACCGATACCAGCGTGGATGTTACCTTTTTTGTCTACTCTAAAGTTAACCTGACCACCTTTAGCATTTTCAACTGCTTTAGCCACATCCATAGTTACTGTACCAGTTTTAGGGTTAGGCATAAGACCTTTTGGCCCAAGGATTCTTGCTACTTTACCAAGAACACCCATCATGTCCGGTGTTGAGATAACGATATCAAAATCAATGTTACCTGCTTGAATTGATTCGATAAGATCTGTAGAACCTACCAAATCTGCACCTGCTGCTTTCGCTTCATCTGCTTTAGCGTCTTTTGCAAATACTGCTACTCTTACTGTTTTACCAGTTCCGTTAGGAAGAACAACTGATCCTCTCACCATTTGATCTGCATGTCTTGGGTCAACATTCAAGTTAAGCGCAACTTCAACTGTCTCATCAAATTTAGCTGATTTAAGGTTTTTAAGTGTAGCCATTGCTTCATCAACACTATATGTTTTAGTCACATCTACTACTTTTAGTAGTGCTTCTCTTCTTTTACTTGGTTTCTTTGCCATTTTATTCTCCGCTTTATATGCTCCCACATTTAAAATCATGTGGTTATGATTGTCTTTAAAAAGACTAGTCTACGATCTCAACACCCATACTTTTACAAGAACCAGCGATAATGTTCGCTGCCATTTCTCTGTCATTCGTGTTAAGGTCAGCAATTTTCTGATCGATAATCTCTTCAAGTTTTGCTTTAGTGATAGTTCCAACTTTGTTAAGAAGTGGATTATCTGTACCTTTTTTAATGTTTGCTGCTTTTTTGATAAGGTCACTTGCAGGCGGTTGTTTTGTTTCAAATGTAAAACTTCTGTCTGCATATACTGTAACTTCTACAGGGATCTTGAATCCCATTTTATCTTTTGTCTTTTCATTAAAAGCTTTACAAAACTCCATAATGTTAACACCACGCTGTCCAAGTGCAGGACCTACCGGCGGTGATGGGTTTGCTGATCCGGCTGGGATCATCATTTTGAACTTTTCAGTTATCTTTTTTGCCATCTGTTCTTCCTTTGTTTGATTTGACCCTTAGGTCTTATAGTATTTTTTCTACTTGTGTGTAGAGAATTTCAACCGGTGTATTTCTACCAAAGATTGAAACATTCAACTTTAACTTACCATGATCAAGATCATACTCTTCTACCATACCAGTAAAGTTTGCGAACGGACCATCAATGATACGTACCATTTCGCCTGTTTCAAAATCAACTTTAGGTCTCGGTGCAGCTTTTTGCTCCATTTTGTCTAAAATCACTTTGATATCTGCCTCTGAAAGTGCAGTAGGTGTCTTTTGTTCACCGATAAATCTAGATACTCTTGGCAAAGATTGTATCTTATGCCAGAGATCAGTATCCAGGTCTATATGTGCGAAAGCATACCCAGAATACAATGTTCTTTCAGTAATTTTTTTCACGCCGTTTTTAACTTCGATCACTTCTTCTGTAGGAACGACTACACGTTCAAGCTTCTCTTCAATCCCATGATCTTTGACAAGTTGTTCGATCGCTCTTTTCACAGCTTGCTCAGAACCTGAATATGTTTGAATTGCATACCATTGATAAGCCATTGTCTATCCTATAAAACTGATGATACGATTGATGACATTAGAAAGTCAACCAATGCTAAAAAAATTGATATTACAGTTACTACGAGAACAACTGCTAAAAATGCTTGTCTTACTTGTACTTTTGTTGGAAATATAACTTTATGAATCTCCGCTCTCGCGTGTGCTATAAATGTTGAAAGTTTTCCCATATATATTACCTTTACGTGTGGCAGGCCAAGAGGGACTCGAACCCCCGGCACCTGGTTTTGGAGACCAGTGCTCTACCAACTGAGCTATTGGCCTAAAAATCATACTATGGGACAAAGCCCGATAGTATTGAACAAAAGTCTCCGATTACAGCTTCATCTCTTTATGTACTGTATGGCATTTACACCATTTACAATACTTTTTAAGAGCAAGTTTCTCTGTTGTCGTTTTCTTGTTTTTATTGGTGTGATAGTTACGTCTTGTACATTTCTCACAACCTAAGTGAACTGTTTCTCTCATTGTTATCTCCTATGATAAGTGTGCAAGAGGCAAGCCTCCTGCAACGTGTTATTAAGCAATAATCTTAGAAACAACACCAGCACCAACTGTTCTACCACCTTCACGGATAGCGAACTTAGTACCTTCATCAAGTGCAACAGGAGCGATAAGCTCAACATTGATTTTAACGTTGTCTCCTGGCATAACCATTTCAGTACCTTCTTGAAGTTGAACTGAACCTGTTACGTCTGTTGTACGAACGTAGAACTGTGGTCTATAGTTATTAAAGAATGGAGTGTGTCTACCACCTTCCTCTTTAGTAAGAACATAGATCTCAGCTTCGAATGCAGTGTGTGGAGTGATTGATCCTGGCTTACAAAGAACCATACCTCTTTGTACAGCTTCTTTATCGATACCACGGATAAGAACACCACAGTTATCACCAGCTTCACCACAATCCATCTCTTTACGGAACATTTCAACACCAGTAACAGTTGTTTTTTGTGTATCTTTAAGACCAACGATTTCAACTTCGTTACCAACACATACAGTACCTCTGTCAACTTTACCAGTTACAACAGTACCACGACCTTGGATAGTAAAGATATCTTCGATTGCCATTAGGAAATCTTTATCTGTTTCTCTTTGTGGCTCTGGGATATATGCATCTACTTCGTCCATAAGTTGGTAGATTTTTTCTGACCATGGACCAGCTTGACCAGCTTTAGCTTCTTCAAGTGCTTGGTATGCAGAACCAGCTACGATTGGAGTATCATCACCTGGGAAGTCATACTCAGAAAGAAGTTCACGTACTTCCATCTCTACAAGCTCTAACATCTCTTCTTTATCTTCTTCATCAAGTTGGTCTTCTTTGTTCAAGAATACAACGATGTAAGGTACACCTACTTGCTTAGAAAGAAGGATGTGCTCTCTAGTTTGTGCCATTGGACCATCAGTCGCAGCGATAACTAGGATCGCACCGTCCATTTGAGCAGCACCAGTAATCATGTTTTTAACGTAGTCCGCGTGACCTGGACAGTCAACGTGAGCGTAGTGTCTAGTCTCTGTTTCGTACTCTACGTGAGAAGTAGCAATTGTAATTCCTCTTTCTCTCTCTTCAGGTGCATTATCGATTTGATCGTAATCCATTGCTGCCGCACCAGTTTTAAGACCTAAACACATTGTGATCGCAGCTGTCAATGTAGTTTTACCGTGGTCAACGTGACCGATAGTACCGATGTTAACATGCGGTTTCGTTCGTTCGAATTTTTCTTTAGCCATGCTATTCTCCTAGCTGTAAAATGATTTAAAGGCAGTATTATACCTAAATTTTCTTAGACCCCATACCTATATGGACAGAACTATTACAAGGATGTAATACTTTTGTCCATACCATCATGGAGGGTGGAGCCCATAGTGAGACTTGAACTCACGACCTCTTCCTTACCAAGGAAGTGCTCTACCCCTGAGCCATATGGGCAACTCAATGCTATATAATTACTATTCGTGCGTGCGTTAAAGTCATAAATGAATAAAAAAGGAAAGCTTTTTATGTGAAGGTATTAGTCTGCTAAATACATAATTCACACAGCTCCCAGTTTATGGAGCGGGCGAAGGGATTCGAACCCTCGACAGCCTGCTTGGAAGGCAGGAACTCTAGCCACTGAGCTACGCCCGCATCTTTTATGCGATTTAACATATGGTGGTGAGTGAAGGATTCGAACCTTCGAAGACATAGTCAGCAGATTTACAGTCTGCCCTCGTTGGCCGCTTGAGTAACTCACCATAATGTTTAAATCATTACTGGTCAAACACTGATAATTATATTTTTTATGGAGCTGGTGAAGGGACTTGAACCCCCGACCTGCTGATTACAAATCAGCTGCTCTAGCCAACTGAGCTACACCAGCACCAACATTAAAAGCTGTTACACTTAAAATGGACGGGAATTATAGACAAAAAAATTTTTAATGTCAAGGGTTTTAGACAAATTTATAAAAATTTCTCTTTTTTAGGTAATTTCTATAGAATACAGCCATATAAAATGATGATCATAGGCTACATATAATGAAAATACTACTGGCACCTAGTGAAACCAAGAAATCGGGTGGAGAGCTCTCTTTCGACCCAAGCACTTTACTCTTTAAAGAGCTTTTGCCCTACAGAACCAAACTCTTACATACCTATACCAATGTGTTACAAAAAGGAGATATCCCCACACTCTCAAAAATGTTCGGACTCAAAAAAGAAGCTGATATCCTTATACATAAGAAAGATATCATACATGAGCTTACGATGAAAGCCATCCAAAGATATACAGGTGTGGCTTTTGATCACCTGGGCTATGAAGAGCTGGACAATGAAGCACAAGCGTATGTTGATACTCATGTCATTCTCTTTTCAAACCTTTTTGGCCCCATCCGTGCTTCTGACCTCATCCCTGAGTATAAACTCAAACAGGGAGAAGCCGTAGATGATATCAAAACAGAGAAGTTTTACCATGAACACTCCGCAGCACTAATGGAAGCCTATCTGGCTGAAGATGAGATACTGGATCTGCGTGCAGGGTTTTATGATAAATTCTACAAACCCGTCAAACCCTACACTACTCTCAAGTTCATCAAAGATGGTAAAGTGGTCAGCCACTGGGCAAAGGCATACAGAGGTATCGTCCTGCGTGAGATAGCCAAAGCGGGGATCGAAACTCTCGAAGCATTCATGCAACTACCTATAGAGGGATTGAGCATCAAAGAGATCCAGACCAAGAAAAATAAAACTGAAATCATCTATGAGATAGGATAAAGATGAAACTCCCCAGTGACAACACCCTCTATAAAATATTTATTTTTCTTTTGGTACTGATGGTTGTCTTGGGTATACTTTTTGATACAGATTATAATTAGGAGTGCATAGTGAAAGAAAACCTATTTGAGATGGGTGCACATTTTGAAGAGGGGTGGTCCTCGGATAATAAAGAGAAACCCTCTAAGAAAAGCGTTACAGAGATCAAACCTCCAGAGAAACATCAATTGTATTTTGCAAAAGAAAAACGGCGTGGTAAAGTGGTTACCATTGTCAAACCCTTTTACTTAGAGAAAACAGATCTTCAGGCGCTGCTTAAAACACTCAAAAAAAAGCTTGGGACCGGTGGTACGCTCAAAGAGGAGAGTTTAGAGTTCCAAGGGGATATCCCCGAGGTGTTGCGTACTCACTTGGAAGCATTGGGGTATCGGTTTAAGAACTAAAGATACCCCCTAGCACTTATTTGCCTATCGCCAAAGCGTATAATACCATTTCATCATTCTCCACAAATTCGTTGACCTCATCATCGTAATACGCCCCGATACCTGAACACCCTATATCCATATAGAGTGAAGCCACATAAAGCCTGTGTCCTATGATACCGGCTTTCTGGTAGAGTGCCTGATAGTTATTGCCTTTAGAAGTGAGGAAAAAGGCCACTGCACCCTGCATGGAAAGACTGTACTGTTCCAAACTCAAATACCCCGCTTTTCTGGCAAAGTCTCCATACTTTATATACGCACCCTCTTTATAGAGTCCCAACGGCATGTCAAGTACCCGGTTGATGACCACATACACAGAGACCTCTTCATCACAGTCACTGGGGACAGGCTGGTGTATCGCATCCATAATATAATTGAACTGTCCCTTGGTAATGGCACCCTCCTGAAAACCTCTCTGAGACCTGCGTGTAAAGATCGTCTCTTGGAGTTTTGTCTTATTATAGGTAAACGTCGGGGCCTTCTCTTCCCGCCTGCAGGATTCCAACTGCATCGTTTCATGATACGCTTGTTCTATCAGCGGGTTGGGCTCAAATGTTCTGCTCCCATCCACATAAGACAGTGCAAACTCTATGGGGGCTACTTCCTGCTCTTCTATCGGTACCGCCCTGGCACATCCTGACAGGAACCACTCCCTTCCCTCAAACCCGAACATACGGTTGAGTTTCTCTCTGTCAATCGTGTAGACCATCTCTACGGTATGGGATTTGAGCAGGACAGCGGCTTCTATACTCCCCAAAAGGTGTCCTGCATCCAGAAGACAATACCTGAATGCACGGTTCTTATATTTCCACGAAGAACGAAAATAGACTGCTGAGACCAGGAACAGATACCCCTCCATCGCTGTTTTGTACCCAAAGTAGGGTTCCAGTCCTTCATGATCTGGGATACGTTGGAGCAGTGTCAGAGAGGAGGAACTCACCTCGTAATGATAGACACCATCTTCTATACCCTCTACACCTCTTGCCTGAAAATAGAGTTCATTAGGGTAGAGTGCACCGGCAGAAGGGTTGATACGCAGGTAATACTCTCCGCTAGGATAACTTTTCTTTGCTGTCAATCCTGCGATATGGTATAGAAAATGGTCCTCTTCTTTCTCAAGGTCCAGTTTCCGTTTTTCATACTGCGTGGGGTAGTTCTTATAGGTGCTGGGCTGATCTTCCCATGAGAGCCTGTTGGGATTGGTGCGTACAGAGTTATAGGAGTGTTTGGTCGTACTATGGTACCAGAACATCAAACACCTCAGCATGTCTGATCTTCAAAGACTCGATCTTTTGACAGGCTTTCTTAAAAAGCGCTGCATGATCGATACCCTCTCTACACAAATGTTTATGTCTTTCATAAGAGGCTATGACGGTTTGCGCTTTTTTCTTCATATCTTTACGGTTACGTTTGATATGTTCAAAGGTAATCGCCCCATTGATCAAACCCTTTGCTAGGTTGGCCAAGGGATGATCACCGAGTCTCAAGGGGTGCCAGGCCTCTTCCAGCACTTCATGTGCCTCAAAATATTCTTCTTTATCAAGCAATTCAAGGTACGTTTTGAGTGCACCTTCCAGATCATCATTCATTGTTAACATAATTTACTTTTGCTCCTTCTCTATATGGTTGATCAAAGCAGTGATGTTTCTATCATAGGCAAAACAGCTGTTGAGTCTGCAGGCAAGATACTTGTCACTCTCTTCAACCTTGCTTAAAACAAAAGGATAGTGCATCGCTTCTATCTCTTTGCTGCTTTTTCGTAAATTTTTCATCTTGGATTTTAGTATGATATCTCCCCTCTTAAGACGCAGAAAGACATGAAGCAGTTTGGGTGCTTTGGCGGGTGATTTTTTCAGAACAGCGCCACTATTTCCAATGGTCTCTTTGACTATCTTATGATACGAGAGGTCTTCAGTGAGACTGGAGAGTCTGACCAAGTTCTCCAACATAACACTTAAGGCAGACGTATAATACCTGTCATCAAAATCGGCCACGGCTCCTATACCGTCATCACTCAGGTACCACTGTTTCTGCTTGTAGAACTTCTCTATGGCCTCTTTGGCCAAATCGCGAAGCAGCCTGAGATATGCTTTGTTGTATGTTCTCTCATATCCCTCTATCACAGCATCCATCAAAAAAGCATAATCTTCAAGCAGTCCTTCTTGTTTTGGCTCTTTTCCCAAAAGCGTTTGATGGTAGAGTCCCTCTTTGGTCCGCATACGTTTCAAAAGTGCTTCCAACCGATGCTCGGCTAATGTAAGATAATGGTTCCCAAGCCTGGAAGCAGCAAAAAGGGCTTTGATCATCATTGCATTCCATGCGGTGATGACCTTACTGTCTATAAAAGGAAAAGTTCTTTTAACGCGGACTTCTCTTAAATATGCTTTGACCTCTTCAATCCTCAAAGGGAGATGATCACCTGTGATATGCGTATGGGAAAAATCACCATCGATATTTCCATCTTCTTCTATCCCCAGGTATGCCAATACCTCTTCTATCTCATCGGGTTTCCATCCCTGTGTCTCTAAATGATTTTTCACTTCCCCATATTCATAGATAAAGTATCCTCCCTCTTCTCCGTCACTGTCTGCATCACTAGCAGAGAGATACACACCCTCTTTCATAAAATATTTTTCCATTTGGGCAATAGTTTCATCAACGACTTTTTTATACAGAGGATCAGCAGTCAATGCGTACATGTGCACATAGACAGGAAGCAGTTCTGCATTGGTGTAAAGCATCTTCTCAAAATGGGGCATCTGCCACTGCCTATCCGTGGTATAACGGAAAAACCCCCCGCCTACCTGATCATAGATACCTCCCTGAGCCATCTTCTTCAGCGTAAGCTCTGCCATATGCAGTGCTTTTTTGTTTCCGCTTAACTTATAGATATCGATCAACAGTGCTATTTTAGATGCTTCTGGGAATTTCGGTCTTGAAGCGAACCCTCCATTCTCCGGGTCGAACTCTGCAGCAATGTCCTGGAGAGCTTTGTCCATCACACCTGCACTCAGCTGTGTATTTAAATGGCCTTTGGCATTTGCTCTTAATGCCGCTTGTTTGTGCTCTTCAACCAATGCCTGCAACTCTTCGGCGTTCTCTTGATGCAATCTTGTAAAGGATGGCAGTAGATTCATCATCCCCATGGAACCATACGCGTCTCTAGGAATATAGGTAGCCAAATGAAAAACCTCTGCTTCGGGAGACATGAAGACACTCAAAGGCCATCCCCCTCTTTTTCCATGCACAGCCATATACATTTTTTGATACTTTTTATCGAGTTGCGGGAACTCTTCTCTGTCTACTTTGATCGATACATAGCTCTCATTAAGCAATGCAGCCACTGCTTCAGAGGTAAAACTCTCTTCCTCCATCACATGGCACCAATGACAGGTACTGTACCCTATAGAGAGGAAAATAAGTTTGTTCTCTTTTTTTGCTTTATCAAAAGCCTCTTCTCCCCAAGGGTACCAGTTAACAGGATTATGTGCATGTTGCTGAAGATAAGGAGAGTTTTCTTTTATAAGGGCATTTGTATGGTTATGTTCCGCCCATAGAAAACTCCATGTCACTACAAAAAATACTATTTGTCTAACATTTAACATTGTCTATCACTCTGCACGCTATTCTCCTATTCCTCATTTTGTCCCATTTCATGTATAATAATCTCAATATACCATAAAGTAGCCAGAAATGACAAAACAAGAGAGAAGCGACCTAAAAGAAACGATAGAGACCAATATCAACATACTTAAAGAACAAATCAAAATTCTTGAAGAGAACGTAAAACCTATTGCACCAGACTGTTCATTGGGAAGACTCACGCGTCTGGAAGCCATGGGCGAACAGCATGTCAACAACAAGATCCTTGATGCATCAAAACTGCGCCTTTCAAGACTTACCAATGCACTTTTACGTATAGACAAGCCTATGTTTGGGATCTGTATCGAGTGTGAGGAACCCATAGGTATCGAACGCATGCGTATACGTCCGGAGAGTGTGCGGTGTGTCGAGTGTGCAAATAACCTATAGACTTTCGATATTCCCTACCACTTTACCCACGATCGTCACTTCATCAGGGGCGATCGCCTGAGGCGGGTACATACTGTTATCAGAGATAAGCTCTATCATCCCATCCGCACGCTGCTGGATACGTTTGATGAACAACCCTCCCGTAGTTGATGCGATGAAGATGCCGTTTTTATTGATGTTGGTTTGTGTTCTATCGATGAAAACAATGCTTCCATCCTGCAAAGTGGGCTCCATCGATTCGCCATCCACATGGATGGCCTCAAGTTCAGTATTTCCCAATCCTACCATATTATGCATGATCTTCTCATCGATATTGATCACTTCATAGTTCTCATCAAAGACCTCTGCACCCCCTCCTGCACTCGCACGGATATCTGAAAAGTAGTGTACCTGAAAAAACTTTTCCGTCTCCTCTTTGAGCATATCAACAGCCTGATCAAAAAAAAGCCAGTTCACAGAGATCTTCTTCAGTGCACAAAACTCCAGTATCTCTTCATAAGGTATGGAGTTTCGTTTTTTCATGGTTGCAAACGTTGCCTGAGGAATATTCAGCGCATTTGCCACATCTTTGTCAAACACTTTTTTGCCTATGGTACTCTCAGAGAGCACATCTTTCAATTTTTCTATAATTTCGCTCAATACTAACATTTTCACTCCTTTTTTTATTCTATATGACAAATTATAAGATATTTTTCTTAAAAAGTATGACAATTTGACATATTTTTTAAAATTTATATAATTTATTCATACAATTTGACATATTTAAAAACAAAGGAGTGAAAAATGATCTACTCAAAAAATAAAGAATTACTAAGCTATGCGATCAAAATGGGATGTACGACAGCAGCGGAATTTGCCATGTTTTTAAAAGCAAGAGAGTCTATCCTCTCTCTATAATAAAGTAGAGTCCTTACCCAAAAAGTAAAACACTCACTTCATCACCTGCCTCTTTAGAGGTGTCATCTTCTGAGGTCACAAGCAATGCGACATTGCCAAGCATGTTAGTGAGGATAGCGGAGGAGCCTACTTTTTTACCCTCAAAGTCCACATAGTACCTTCCCTCTTCCAAAGAGACGTTGCATGCAGTGAATTCTGCTTTTTTTGCACGCTTGATGAACGGCTCTTTAAGTGTTGCTTTGACCCTGTGCATCGCACATCTTCCTTGCTGCAGCTTCTCAATAATCGGTACAAGGTAAAGCAGTGCAGTCACTGTCGAAGAGTAGGCAAATCCCGGCAGTCCAATGATAAATTTATCCTCTTTACGTGCCACCATGATGTGCTGTCCAGGTTTCACACGTACCCCTTTAAATACAACATCACACCCAAGTTCATAGATAACATCTTTCACAAAATCAAAGTCACCTACACTTACGCCCCCGGTGGTTACGACAATATCTGCTCTATCCAATGCATCAGAAATATTTTTTGTGATGGTCTCTTTATCATCCTTGATACACCCTAACTGAAGAGGCATACCATCATACTTTTTGACAATGGCTTCCAGGATATAGTTATTGGATGAACGGATCTGTGCATCACTGGTCTGTTCTTCTCCGAGCTCAAGCAGCTCCGATCCCGTAGAGATGATCGCCACTGTCGGCTTCTCATAGACTGTGACATATGGTATATTCAGGCTTGCCATCACACCGATCTGCGGAAAGTCGATTTTCGCCCCTTTGGGGATAAGCATCTGTCCTTTAGCATAGTTCTCACCCGGTTCACGTACAGAGAATCCTTGCGGCACTTCAGTCTTGATGATGATCTCATCTCCATCCACTTCCACATTCTCTATCGGGATGAGTGTATCTGCACCATGCGGCATCAGTGACCCAGTAAACGTCTTGATACACCTACCGCTTACCACTTCTTCTTTCAGGTCAGATCCTGCAGGGTTGATACTTCCGATCTTCAGTCTGCCAAGAGCCAGGTCTTTATGAAGAATCGCATACCCATCCATCGCAGAAGTGGGGAATTCAGGAGAGTTGTGGTCTGCTACAATATTCTCTGCGAGTATATACCCTTGTGATTCCATTAAAGGGAGTTGTTTTGTTTTATAGTTTTTGATCTCAAGATCATCTATCATCTGCATCGATTCATCAAAGTGCATAAACGCCATAGCTATCCCTTATCCTAACAATCCTGCACCGTCCATAGGGGTGCTTCTATCAGCAGCGTAAATACGCTCACCATTCTTCACATCATACTTCCATATAGGTGCATTGGCTTTAAAGTCTTCTACAAATTCATCAATAAGTTCCAATGCCACTCTCCGCTTAGGAGAAAATACCGCAGAGATATAAGAAGAGGTATGTACAGGGACATCCCCAATAGAGTGTGCCATCTTTACTATCGCACCACGCTTTGCTGCTCTTTCTTGCCATGCATCAAACCATTTTTGTAGTACAGGCTCATAGATATCAAAACTGAGTGCTTCTATATCATCTTCTGCACGTATCGTTCCTACAAAAGGGATATAGGCACCATAGTTTGACTCTGCCTCTTCATCAAGCCAACGACCAAAGATCTCTTTGGTATCTAACGGACCATTGTAAAGTTCCACAGTTTACCCACCACACACAGGAGGCAAGATAGAGACCCTATCGCCATCTTTAAGTTCTGTTGCCAGATCGTTCACCATCGTGTCATTCAGTGCTACTGCACATTTATCCAGCCATTGTATCAAACTGCTATCTTCTTTCAGCTGTGCCGAGACATCTGCCAATGTCGAGGCTTCCATCTCCATCGGCTCTTTACCGATAGGACCTAAAAATTCTACTTTTACCATAAAAAACTCTTTCAAAAAAGGGATTATTTCATCCCCAATAGTGACGCGATTATAAAAGTTGTTTGCTATAATTACGCTTAAACAGGATTTTGAGAGGAGCTTTGCACTGTGCTATTCGGGTCTATCAGCTATCTTAATCTTCTTCCTTTTCAAGTCTTTTTAAAGCGCCATATCTCTCACAATGCCTCTAAAATGACCTTCCACTACAAACGTGCCGTCCCTTCTCAGATCAACAAAGCACTCAAAAGAAGAGAAGTCAATGCCGCATTTATCTCTTCTGTTGAATCAGCTAAATATAAATGCACGGATTTAGGCATCATCGCAGATCAAAAAGTCTACAGTGTTTTGCTCTTAGAAGGGGAAAATGAGATCGATCCGGCGTCAGCCACTTCAAATCAACTGGCACGTGTATTGGATCTTCAAGGAAAAGTACTGATAGGAGATGCTGCGCTCAAACATTATCTAAAAGGCGGGGAAGGTACTGACTTGGCTGAAGCCTGGTACAAAGAGACCGGTCTTCCTTTTGTCTTTGCCAGACTCTGTTACAACAAAGATGAAGAGACGATACAAAAACTGGCTCGCAGATTTGCACAAAGCAAAGTCAAGATCCCACAGTACATCCTCAAAAAAGAGGCAAAAAAAAGAGACATTACAGCCAAGCAGCTTACCTGGTATTTGAGTCACATCCATTATACAATGGATGACAAAGCGAAGAAATCCTTGAAGTTGTTTTTAAAGAAAACCAGGCATTTATAAGTTTACCCTCTACACCCTACGCTATCGTTGCGATCGCTTTTTCTATACGTGCTATTGTTTCATCCACACCTAAAATAGCCATGATCTCATCAAGTCCGGAGCCTGTCATGGAACCAAGCAGACTCACACGAAGCGGCATACCGATCTTCCCAAAACCTATCTCTTTTGTCTCAACGAGCTTTTCCATCACTTCATGGTAATCACATGGAAGATGCAGTGTCTTATCCCAGCTCTTTAGCATCGAAGCAAAATCATTCAAAATCTCTTTGGCTTCACCTTTAAATGCTTTTTTAGAAGCCTTTTCATCATACTGAGCCGGTGTCGTAAGTATGAGGTTGATCTGCTCTGCAAGCTCTACCAGTGTTTTCCCTCTCTCTTTGGTTGCATCAAGAAGCAATTCGAGCTTATCGTGGCCATGAATATCCACACCGAAATCTTTAAGAAGAATCGCAAGTTCATCGTTTGGCGTATTTTTAATGTAGTGCGCGTTCAACCAAAGCAGTTTATCCAGATTATAGTTGGATGCACTCTTGTTAATATTTTTAGGATCAAACAGTGTGATCATCTCGTTAATGCTAAAGATCTCCTGGTCTCCATGGCTCCAGCCAAGACGTACCAAAAAGTTCAACAGTGCTTCAGGGAGATACCCCAATGCTTTATACTCCATGACATCTGTAGCACCATCTCGTTTAGAGAGTTTTTTACCCTGTTCATTGTTGATCATCGCAACATGGTTAAACCTAGGAATAGGAAATCCAAGCGCATTATAGACAACGATCTGCTTAGGTGTATTATAGAGGTGGTCATCTCCACGAATGACATCTGTCAACCCCATCAATGCATCATCTATGGCAACCACAAAGTTATAGGTTGGTGCTCCGTCCGCTCTGGCAATGACAAAATCATCTACTTCAGATGCGGCAATATTCATTTCGCCTTTCACCCCATCCACAAAACTTATAGTCCCTTCTTGAGGTGCTTTGATACGGATCACCGGTTCAACCCCTTCTGGTGGTGTACCGGTAAAATCACGGTAACGCCCGTCATAACGCGGTCGCTCTTTTTTGGCCATCTGCGCTTCACGCAAAGCGTCAAGTTCCTCTTTGCTCATATAGCACTTATAGGCTTTCCCCTCTTCAAGAAGCTGATCAATATATTTTTTGTAAAGATCAAATCTTTTTGACTGATAGACCACTTCACCGTCATGACTCATCCCTACCCATTCAAATGCTTTGAGTATCGCTTCTGTCGCTTCTTCAGAATTACGTGCCATATCGGTATCTTCTATACGAAGTAAAAACTGGCCCTTGTTGTGCTGTGCAGTCAGCCAGGAAAATAGTGCTGTTCTAAGTCCACCGATGTGGAGATAACCTGTAGGAGAAGGTGCAAAACGTGTAACTGTCATGATCATACCTTAAATGAAGTCTAGAAATAAATTAGTGAATTGTAGCGAAAATGTGGTTAAAGCGGATTATATTTTTAAAGGAGGAGGTCAGGAGACGAGCTTGACGCTTCCTCCTGTTGATTTATATTTCTTAGGTTTTTGAGCTATCAGATTTTTTCATATCAGAAGAAGCCACTACATGGTTCTTCACATTTAAAGCAGCCTTCTCGCCTATGCCTTTGACCCTTTGAAAGTCATCAAACGATGTAAAATCACCCTTTTTTCTCTCTTTTATGATCGCTTCTGCTTTCTTGGCTCCCACACCCTTCACTTCCATCAGCTCTTCTTTGGATGCTTTGTTAAGTTCATCCAGACTCATCCCAAACAGTACCGATGTAGCAAAAATTAAAAATCCTGCTATGATTTTTCTAATCATCTATTAGCCCTTTTATAAATTTATTTTTAGTTATAGATATATATAACTAAAAATATTATATCTGATTGTTTCTTGTATATTCTGGGACAATCCCTTGCAGTGCCTTTACTTTATCTTTTGCTGCCAACAATCGTTCGATATCCTGACTCAATTTTGAGATATCATACGGTGTAGGTTTTGAAATAAAAATAGAACTGTATTTTGTTTTTTGTTCACTCTCATCCAACAGTAGTTCTTCATAAAGCTTCTCTCCAGGCCGTAACCCGGTAAAAGCAATTTCAACCTCATCCTCTCTCCCATAGAGCCGTATCATCTGACGTGCTAAGTCTGCAATCTTGACAGGTTCTCCCATATCCAAAATAAACAGTTCCCCTCCTTTGGCTATGGCTGCCGTTTGTAGTACCAGCTGGCATGCTTCAGAAATAAGCATGAAATAACGGGTAATCTCAGGATGTGTGACCGTTACAGGACCGCCCTCTTCTATCTGCTGCTTAAACTTAGGGATGACAGAACCACTGGAGCCAAGCACATTCCCAAAGCGTACTGCAACTATTTCCGTTCCCTTGGCATCCACATTATTGGCATAGAGCTCCGTCACCCGCTTGGTCGCCCCCATGACATTGGTTGGCCGTACCGCTTTATCTGTTGAAATGACCACAACCTTCTCCACACCATTATCTATACTTGTATCTATGACATTTTTACTTCCCAGCACATTGTTAACCACAGCCATCTCCTGATTCTCTTCACAAATCGGAACATGCTTGTAGGCTGCCGCGTGAATCACTATCTGAGGCATGGCTTCTTTAAAAACAGCCTCTAAACTCTCTTTATCCGTAACACTTAGCAGTTTTAGTTGGGCATTTGTTATCTGTTCTCCTATCTGATAGAGATTATATTCACTATTATCGACTAAGGTAAGTGATGAAGCCTCAAATTTCTGACACTGTCTGGCTATCTCAGAACCTATACTCCCCCCTGCACCGGTAATTAGAATCGATTTACCTTTTACAAAAGAGGATATCATACCCAAATCAAGATCCTTTGGGTGTCGTGCGAGGAGGTCTTCAATGGAAAGATTTTCAAGTTTTTCGTATTCTGAGCCTAAAATCTTAACTTGTTTAATCTCCGTTATCCCAGCTTTATTTAACTGTTCAACTAACTGTTTAAGTTCATTTTGTGCTAATTTTTCAGTTAGAATAGCTGCCAAAACCTTCTTTTTCTCTATGACTTTCTCTAGAGCAGCCATATCAAAAACTTTAACATTATTAATATAGGCATCTGCCATTCTTTCATCTTCTTTTGTAGAAATAATAGCAGCAGGATAATAATCTATCTCTTCTTTGAGTGCACTCTGAATAATCGTATTTGTCTTACTGTTCGCACCGATAATAAGGGTTGGTTTCATTGAATACTGTCTACGCCCTTCACTAATGAAACGTTTAACTCCCCTCAATCCGCCTATAAAAATAAGAGATAGAAAGAAATCGATCACAATAACACTACGTGGAAATGGAGAAAAATATTCTTTAAAAAGTACATAAATGATGATGAAGAACATATAGGACAGGATATGTGCCATAAGAATATTTTTTGCATCATAAAAACTAAAAAAACGCCAAATGATAAAATAGCTTTTAAAAATAAAAAGTGAAAAAACCTTTGCTCCTGTAATCACACCATAGGTCAGTAAAAAAGAGTCTAGAAATTCTTCTGGTATCTGAAAGTTGAACCGTAATAAATAAGCGAGATAAAGAGTAAGACCTGAAAGAATAAAGTCCGCAATGAGAAAAAAGCCTATTCTTTTTAAAGAGGTTGGACGCAAAAAATCTTTCATTTTATTGCCTCTTTGACTATATCACAAACCCTAATCACATCTTCATCACTCATACTACTCCCGCTTGGCAAACAGATTCCTTTTTCAAAAAGTGTTTGAGATGTACCATTTTCTATAACCATCGTAGCATTAAAAAGTGGTTGCATGTGCATAGGTTTCCATAGTGGTCGGCTTTCTATATTAGCCCCTTCCAACAGATTGATAACCTTTATCGGATCTGTTCTGTTGAATGTCAAAGTACTTAACCATCGGTTTCCTCTGCTGCCTTCAATCTCTGGCATGAATTGTATCTCTTCATATGCCCCAAGTATGTTTTGATAAATATCGAATATTTCTCTTCTTCTATTCACATGTTCATCCAGCACTTCCATCTGTGCCACACCAATAGCAGCCAGTACATTTGACATACGATAGTTATAACCAACCTCTTTATGCTCATAATGCAGATAATCCTCTTTAGCCTGTGTTGATAAGAACCTGGCTTTGTCCACCCACTCCTGATTATCACTTACAAGCATTCCTCCCCCAGAAGTAGTAAGGATTTTATTACCATTGAAGGAATAGACTCCCATATCCCCGAAGGTTCCACTTTGTCTTCCATGATATGAAGCACCTAAAGATTCTGCCGCATCTTCGATAAGAAATATACCCTCCTCTTTGCAGATGGCTATAATTTCATCAAGTTTACACACTTGTCCATAAAGATGAGTCACAATAAGTGCTTTAGGTTTTTTAGGTGCTTTTAAAATGGCTTCTTTTAAAAGTTTCGGTGAGATATTCCAGCTCTCATCGCTATCCACGAATATGGGATTCGCATTTTGATACAAAATAGCATTCACAGAACCGATAAATGTAAAGCTTGAAGCCAAAACATAGTCTCCTTCACTTACCCCTAAGACCCGTAGTGTCAAATGCAGTCCCGCCGTAGCGGAAGAGAGGGCCAGTGCATTTAAACTGCCCGTATATGTTTTAATGCTCTCTTCAAAACGATTTACAAAAGCACCAAGCGGAGCGATGTAGTTACTTTCAAAGACCTCAGCAATATACTGCTGTTCTTTGCCGCTCATATGTGGAGGAGAGAGAAAAAGCCTATCCATCATTTATCCTATAATTGTTTTTACAATATACTCTATATCTTTTTTAAGAGACCAATTTTCCAAATACATTTTATTTATCGCCACTTTATCGGGCCAAATTACTTCTCTATTATAACTTTCCGGGTCTTGTTGTTTAGCCAGCAACTCTTCCTCATCTTTATATTTCAAAGAAGATGGGCCCGTTATACCTGGTGCTAATTCCAAGATCACCCTATCTTCACCTTCTAGTTGGTCTGCAAAACCGGGAACATCCGGCCGTGCACCTACAAAGCTCATCTCGCCAAGAAGAACATTAAAGAGCTGTGGGAGTTCATCGATTTTTGTTTTTCGGAAAAAGGCACCACATTTTGTGATCCTTGTATCTGTACTTGTTGTGACTGTACTTTCTATCCCTTCTATCGTTCTCATTGTTCTGATTTTAAAGACTAAAAAAGGTTTTCCGTTTTTACCTATACGTTCCTGCATAAAAAGCCCATTCCTTTTTGTCTCTATCGAAGCAATGATCCAGGCGGGTACCATAATCCACCATGTCAAACAAATACCAACTATAGCTAAAATAATATCAAAAACCCGTTTTTGGCATTTATCTGTTCTGCTTAACATTTATTTTTTAAGTTTATAAATTTTGCTATAAGGCGATGAAACAACCAACTCAAAAAGGTTTTTATCATATTTTTCAAGCATAAACATCTGTACATACGTAGAATTAAATGTCTCACTGTCCATCACAACAAACCGCCCATAACTTCGCATATAGACAATAGTATAGTCCCCATCAGCATGATAAAGCTGTGATTGTAGTTGTACTTTCCCTTCTTTGGTATTTTGTGTCACTATAAAATGTTTTACAGCTTTTTCTTGTTGCCCTAATCTGATCAAACCTTTTGCTGTATCAAACACAATGCCATTACTAAAAGTAACCATCCCATTTTTGTTACTGGCTGCTTGTGTTGGATAAAATGCTATTTTTCTCTCTTCCTGTCCGGTAGTTAAATCCAAATTCCCAAAGACTGCCACAGTAGGAAAAATATTTAGCATTCGATAAGGAAGATAGAGATAGATGTCTCTTGTTTTTTTGGGAAGGGTATAGTTTGAATCTTCTAGTTCCGACAAAAGAAGATTTGGATCAAGTTGGTCTTTTTGTTTATTCTTAAACAGTATATTCGTAATAGTAGAGTAATTAGAATCCACATATGTCTCTACAGCTAAACGGCTCAAATTAGCAGCCAATTCGGGAGAAGATGTTTGCATAATTTTAGAAATAATAAAATTATCATTATGATGCTTTGCACCATCAATTAATGTTATTGTATCTGAATAATACCAAATAGGATATCCATAGTCCCACCAACTTAGCGTGTAATCTTTAGAATTTGCTATCTGATTGAGATCATCTAAATCTTTTACCTCCTGAGTATTCAAAACCGTAGGAACCTTATACCCTATAATATGTTTAATATTTGGCTGCAATGCCAATATCGATGATACTATGAATACACCATAAGCTATTTTTTTGTTCTCAATATATTGAGACACGATATAAAAAAGATATATAACGGAAAATGCTGCAACGGGTACGGCGTAAACAGTAAATCTTAATCCCGCCCAATGGGCAAAAACACCTACACCAATAAGTGGTAAAGCCAATATGTACGGTTTATGTTTTATAACTAGAGAGATATAACCAAAAATACCCAATACCAATAAAATAGGATGCCCAATAATTCTATTTGATACTGTTTCCCAAGAAATACTCCCGGCTTCTCTTACCGTTTGTATCACTTGATAAAAATGTAATCCACTCTCTTCAACGCCACGATTTAAATAAATACTTACTTTCCCCCATATCAAGGAAAATACATTGCCAAAGAAAAAAAATACAAGTAATGCAAGTAAAGTGAGGTAAAAAAACTTTTTATTATCTATTTTACTTTTTATCTGTTCTAAAAATGCAAAAGCCAAAATAATCAAAACAACTTTCACCCATATAGGAACAGCCCAAAGTGCTATAGAGGCTACTACAATAAATAAATAACTATTTCTTTCCTCTCTTTGAAAAACAAGCTGATAAAGTGTCCACAATATGAAAATAGCATAAATAAGACTTAATCCTTGGGGATAAAAGTATGGGTAAATCAACAATGTAAAAGCTAACCATAATACATTTTTATCCTCCTTGACATAAATAGTCAATAAGAAAAAATATAAAACAGTAAATTGCAACAATACGGAGAACATATCCGTGTCGTAATATCCTATCATCGTACGATTATAATAACTCCATACAATAGAGCCTAAAAGTGCTGAGAAGAAACCAACCCATGGTAATTTGATAAGCTTCCCTGTCAGCACCAAAGGAATAACAACAAAACTTGATATGACGGCAGGAAGATAAAGTATCACTGTTTCTATTGAGAATGGTGTATATTTAGTTAAAAGATATGTTGTATATACCATTCCGGGATAACTATCTATTGCAATATGTACCCTGGGGTTATCTCCATGTGCCCCATTCACTAAGTACTCAACTGCCGAAGCAAAGAAGTACCCATCATTTGTATTGATCATTAACTGGTCATTCCAAAAAAAGTTTGGATTATCCTGAAACTGCCATACCCATATCATTCTTACCATAAAACTAAATGCATATGCAACTAAAATAAGTAATCCCAGTTCTTTATAGCCCAATTCTTTCTCTTTGAACATTAGTATTCCTCTATTACATTGATTAATTTCTCTGCCAACATTTTATAGCTGTGATGTATGTTAACAAAATTATATCCATTTTGTCCTAATTCATTGAGAGTATCCTCCCCAAATTCTTTTAGTCTCAAGATGGACTCTTTTAATGCAATCACATCATTCAAGGGAACACTTACACCACACTCGGCTTCTTTTACTAAATTATTCCCCGCTTCAATTGCCCAAAGTATTGGTTTTTTTGCATACATATACTCAAAAACCTTATTAGGAGAGACCCCAAACCTAAAAAGGTTTTCAGGCAGTAATGATATAAATGCGACATCTATCTGCTTTAAAAAACTAGCAACTGCTTCTTTCTTTATTGGATCTAAAAAAGTTATATTCTCTAAACCTAAATGATTTACCAGATCCTGCAGTCTTTGTTTCTCTCCTCCTTGTCCCAATATAATAAAATGGATATCCTTATTGTCTCTTAGAGCATTGGCGGCATCAACTAAATATTCTAAATTATTAGCAATACCAACTGTTCCACTATAGGCAACAATAAACTTATCTCTTGGAATTTTTTCTATAATAGATTGAGGCAAAAAAACACTTTTTATCTCTTCTGTGTCAATACCATTTGGCAAATATACAAATTTATCTTTTTGCATACCTTGTTTTTCAAAATGCTCTTTCGCCATAGGAAGTAGTGAAATGACCTTATCAGCTTTCTTGTAAGCAAACCTTTCATAATGTTCCATAAATTTTATGAGAGGATGAGAAGAAGACAAGCTTGAAAGTTCCACAAGTGTCTGTGGCCAAATATCCCGAACTTCAAATAAAAATTTTGTATGAAACTTTTTGGCAAATTTAGCGCCAACTTTTACAGGAAAAAGAGAGGGTGAAGAAACAATAATATGAGAAGGTACAACATCTTTTAAGAAATGCAATTTCCATGTAAAGTAGAGCATATTCCATATGCGCCCTATAGATTTGGATGAAATATACTTTGGGACCTTAACCCAAATATATTCTATACCATCAATCATCTCTCTAGTAAAACTTTGTGTCATCTCCGGAGGCGAAGAAAATAAGTGTGAATATGATCCACTAATAAGAGTAACTTTGTACCCATAT
The DNA here is from genome assembly GCF_023213175.1 of Sulfurovum sp. XGS-02. GTDB lineage: Bacteria > Campylobacterota > Campylobacteria > Campylobacterales > Sulfurovaceae > Sulfurovum. Next base: position 99,730 of record NZ_CP093312.1, on the reverse strand, counting down.
TCTATTAGATTTTTTGCCAAATAATAATGTCTATACTCCATCCCGTGATAGGGTGAACCAATATACTGATTTATAATCGTTATATGTTTATTTTTCATTCACAATCATTTTTGCTGGTATCCCGGCTACAGAAGTATTTTCAGTGATACTTTTATTCACTAAGGATCCTGCTCCGACAATACTATTTTTACCGATAACTATACCATTTTTACCAGAAATTACATTGCATCGCATTCCAAGATAGGCACCTTTTTCAATCACTATACTTGTATGCCCCTGTCCTTTACCGTGGCAAGCAAAATAACATCCATATGAAATGACAACATCATCTTCTATAATTGTCTTTTCAGGGTCCATATCATCCATATAGCACTTCATCCCAATAAAGACATTATTGCCGATCTTAAATCCCAGCATTCGGTACAATATCACCCGAAGATTAGAAAAAGGGGTATTGGGGATAATCACAACATTGATATATTTTCGTAAGGGTTTCCATATTATGGTGATCAAAGAGTATTTAGCATAATATGGTGGGTCTTTTTTCAGTATCTTTCTGTAAAACTGTTCGACTACATACATCTTAGACTTACCTCTTTAGCAATGCGTGAAGAATATGATGACTGGCATTCCCGTTGCCATATAAATCTAAACCAAAATCATCAGAAAATTCAAAATTTTTATACAGATCGAGTATTTTATGTTTATTGGCTCCGGCAAGTATATTAAACCTATTTTCTACAAGCTCGACCCACTCTGTTTCATCTCTTAAAGTTATACATGGCTTCGCAAAGAAGTAAGCCTCTTTCTGCAACCCTCCACTATCAGTCATCACAAGTGAACAATTATCTATAAGCCATACCATCTCCAAATATCCTACTGGGTCAATAATTGTCAAGTTCTTAATGTTTAATTTTAAATTTTCCAGTATTTTTTTTGTTCTTGGATGTAGAGGCAGAATAACTTGTTTCTTTTTAGCAATTTCATCCAATGCTTCAAATATATCTTTTAGTCTATTTTTATCATCTGTATTTTCAGCTCTATGAATAGTACAAAGCACAAAGTCATCTTTAATTTCAATATTTGGTTTTACAGCAAGGTTTTTATAAAATCTTGCTCCGTCTTGCATCACATCCCCGGATTTTACTATTTTACAGTCAAAATTTTCATAGCCTTCATTTTTCAGATTCTCTACAGCTGTATCTGTAGGACAAAAGAGTATGTTGCTTACTCTGTCGGTAAGTATTCTATTTACCTCTTCAGGCATTTTCATATTGAAGGATCTCAATCCTGCTTCTATATGGGCTATTTTTATATGTAATTTAGATGCAGCTAAAGCCCCAGCCAATGTAGAGTTGGTATCTCCATATACTAATACCCAGTCAGGTTTTTCTTTGATCAGTACCTCCTCAATCTTCTCCAGCATTTGACCAGTCATCGCACCATGACCAAGCCCATTTATGTCAAGATTATAATCAGGTTTTGGTATCTTCATCTCATCAAAAAAAATATCAGACATATTAGCATCATAGTGTTGACCTGTATGGACTATAATCTCTTTTATGTCGCTATGGTTTGCTATTTCTCTACTTACACTTCCAGCTTTAATAAATTGAGGTCTCGCCCCTAATATGGTTACTACTTTAATAATTTTCTCCTATAAAACAGATAATGTCTCAGCAAAAACCCGATAATTATGTTCAGCATTATAATTCTGATTCCAACATTCTCTTGCATGGTTCTTTTTAACTGCAAGTAAAGATTTATCATTCACTACCCGATGTAGTGCCTCAGCAATTGTATCGTAACTTGCTTTTTTATCTAACAAAATTCCATTATCATTGTTCACTATTTCTGACACACCTCCGACATCTAGTGCCAGAACAGGGATAGAACAGCTCATTGCTTCCATAAAGGTAACGGGTATCCCTTCAGATATACTTGTATTGATAAATATATCCACAAAATGATTTTTATAGAAATTAAAAACATCTTTGTTATTTAAATTTCCAAGGAATTTTGTTGCAACATTTTTGGGAAGCATTTTTTCTGCTAAATCCTTTATCTTATGATACTTCTCTCCTGTACCTATATGTGTCCAGTAAAAAGTTATAGTCGGATTTTTTTGTGCCACACTTGCTAAAGATTTAATGATCAAGTCCAATCGCTTTACTTGACTAATATGAGAACAACTTACAATATAAAAAGACTTTGGATCATAAGACATCTGAGTAGTGATACCTCTGTCACTTGTTCCCAGTCTGGAGAGTGATATTTGTTGTTTACTTAGCCGATAATGTTGCATTAAATAATTGTATCCATCTTGAGAGATAGGAAAAATTTTTTTTATATTCTCCAGTACAGTAGGTCTCAGAGGTAGATACCCATTGTTTTGATCAAGATAAAGATCACTGCCATGCACTCGAGTTACATAGTCAATTTTTGTAATTTTCTGATCATACAAAAAAGAAGCAAAAACAGCACCATTAAACCAATATGAGTAAAAAATATTTTCCACACTATAATTGGATTTCAAATATTTAAAAAGTGCCACTCCTCTACCGGTAAAAGAAATCAATCTTTGTAACTTTTTTATTGAAAAAATTATACTGAGATTAGAGAGTATCTCGTTATAGGTATATATTGTCACCAAACTGGAAAAAGCAAACTTTATATTACTATTTCTATATGCAAACCCTGTATCAACTATGATATTCTCTGGAACTTCCCTCTTGTGTCCCCCAATAAATACCGGGATAACAGTAACTTTTTTAAAATATTTACTTAAATATAAAATTTCAGTTTCTAAAAATTGCTCTTTATTTCCATATGGATATGACACCGTAAACAAAATAAGATTTTTCTTCATACTTCTCAACAAGACTCACTTTGCAATATCATATCAAAAAACTCAATTTTTTGATTCTCTTTTACTGATACATCCAACTTTTTCTCAGCAAATTCTCTTGCTAGTTGTCTCACTTTATTATCATGATAAACCAATAATACAAAGTCTCTGATCTCCTCAATATTCTCTTCTATATTTGTTTTTGTATTTGGGAGTTTCAAAATAAATGGCTTCTTTCCTTTGATATCCGTATCCTCATACGCATAGATGACAGGAAGTCCATGAGCAAAGTATTGTCTTGTTTTTAGTGGACTGGCTTCAGTCATTTTATTTTCATACAAAGAAAGCGTGCCTATGCCTATATCTTGATCTTTAACCAAGTCCTTTGCTTTATCATTAGAAAGATACCCGTGAAAAAAAAGATTATCTCTATTCTCTCCATCCATACCAATGATATGAAAATCAAACTCTATGAGCTTTTCAGCCAGGAAAATGATTTTATCTACACCATGCCATTGTTGGCTGGGTGAACCGATGAATACCAATGAGGGTCTTTTGCTGCCTGTTGATTGTTCAAAGGCATACATATCTGTATTAATACCATTTCCAATGACAATAGATGGTTTAGAAAGATACTCAAATTTCTGCTGTAACTCATGGCTTACACACACAAGTCCATCTACAAACTGTAAAAAAAGATGACGGAAAAATTTATTATAAAAGTAGAGTAACTTGGAAGAAAACTTATACTCATTGATGTCATCTGTATTGATCTCTACGATTTGAGGATGATACCCCAGGGCTCTTTTTAAAAAAGGAGAATAGAGCCGATAACGCATATAAACAATATCATAGTCAACCGTTTTCAATATCTTTTTTAATCGCCAAGTGCTTAAAAGAAGATGAACAAATATCTTCCACCCTCTTCTTTTTATATCTATTTTTGGTTCCGTAAGCCTCTCTCCCTGAAAAGAGAAAAAAGAAAGAGATTCTAATGAGACCAATGATACATGATGCCCCTGCTTTGACCATTGATTGCTTTGCATTAAAATTTTTTGAGCTACCCCTGATGTTCCATCAAGATCAGTATCAGATAAATAGAGTATTTTCATTTTAAAACTCTTTCATATATAGACTGATACTTCTTCCATTGAGGTATATTAAAACTGCTGTTATGCCATAAGAAAACAAATTCACCGTTATATTTTTTAACTTTTTGCATTAAGTATGTTATCTTGTTTTCCATATCAGATGGTTTTATATTTGGTTGGTATGTGCTAAAACTTCCATCCATTACAATCAATGGTCTTTCCTTGAGGTTTAATTGTTTTCGAGTTAAAACATTAAAGACACTATACGCATAACAAACTCCACATCTAAAACCTTCTTTATCTGGATATGAAAGTGTGCTATCCCACTCCATACCATTATCTTCCCATATTTGCCAGGTTGTTGGTACTTCAAATCTTAGATAATGTTCTCTACCAAAAGTAATTTCTGTATCAAGTTTTTTTTGTAGCTCTTGTTTTTCTTTTTTAAACTGTTCAAAGTCATTATATGCGCTATATGTGGGGTGTATCCCGATATGATGTCCTCTCTGTTTTATTTTTTTAACTAAACTTTGTACAAAACCATCATCACTTTTGTACATGTTATCAAATTTTGTAACTCCATTCCCCATAAAAAAGAAGTATGATTTTCCCCCAATTTTTTCACTTATATCCATAAGATAATCAAAAGTATCAAATGGATCTTTTTTAATTTTCAAAGTCGTTTTTATTTTTAATACTAAATTATCTATTGCTAACTGAATATTTCTTCTTTTAATAAAATCGCCTGTAATTTCTTTTATTCCACTTGTAAAATTTGGATACTTTAATATACTATCGACATCATGAGTAAGTAACAATTTATAATTATATATTTTGAATTTTAAATTTGTATCCAACGAAAATAACATATTTTTAAGCATCTCTAGATACTCATTAACTACAGGTCTATCTAAAAAGCCATTTTTAAATGCCAAGCTCTCATTAGCTGGAAACCTGTCGTGAACATCTCTATTTTTATTTACATACTCTTCCCATCGTGTAAGCATAAAAAAGCTAGAAGCAAATATATCGATACCACAAGATAATTCTGAATTTCTAATATTTAAGTTTGCATTGCCATAGATTATTGGTATATCAACATCAACAATAAATTTATTTTTTGCAAATTCTATGGTTGAAGGAATGTTCTCAAACTTTAAGTATTCCAAGTTATGCGGGTAATTACTGAAGAAATGATCTTCAAAAGTTAATTTACTACCATTTTCAAGCTCAATATTCCAACAACTAACCATCAATTCAGATTTACTAATTACTATCTCATAAGATACTCCTAAAAATTCATTAAATATGGCATTTAATATATATTTTCTCTCTTTTATATTATTATTTGGTATTGCTATTTTGATCACTTCATAATCTCTTTAATTACTTGTCTTATTTTTAATACTTTTGAATTTGTTTTTGAAATATTAAAATAAGGCTTTTGAATTGCTCCAAAACTTCTCCTAACATGTTCAATGTTTTCTAACATGCTTCCTTCAAAATCATAATTATCTAATTTTAAAACATCTTTTGTGTATCTAATAGTTTCCAAAACAAGCAATATCCCAGCAGCACTTTTTCTAAGTTGAGGGTCTTCTCCTACCATATGTACATATGAAGAGTTTTTATCCCAGGTCAAATACAAAGCAGAATGTATATTCCCGCTTTCATCTTCTGCGTAAAATATCTCCCTAGCCTTGTTTTGATGTAGTCTTTCATCATGACCTTTAATAAACTCTAAACTATATGGATTGTCTATATTTTGTCTTTCAAAAGTTTTCATATTGATTTCATAAAAACTTTCAATCGAAAGACCCTTTTTGACTACAACAGCTTTTTGTGCTTTTTTTATTTTATTTCGATAACTTGAATGAAAATCTTTTAAAATATCATCTTCACTTTTTTTGAGTAGATCAACTATCACATATGTATATCTTGTTGTTTGTTTAAAGTCTTTCCAATAAAGTGGCAACCAATTATTAAAATTATAATGAAAATTTTGAGAAAAGCTATCAACTATTGGAATCTGATCTATCAATTCAGTTACTACTTCTTTTTCAAAAGACAATCTTTTTTCATATTTTTGATTTTCTGGATACTTTAAATACACTCCCATATTTTGTGTAAGTTTTGGCATACTAATTATTTCAAAAAAAGCTTTTTTAGTTTTATAGTAAGGCAAACTAGCAATTATCTGACCACCTTTTTCTACTAGTACAATATCCCAATTATCTTTTCCGCAAACACTATCAAGCCACCAATCTTTACTAAAAATAGGGATATTCTTTTCTTTTTTACAAAATTCTCTGTATTTTTGTTTTTTGGTCATCATTTACCTTACTAAATTTAAAATAAAGTTCTTAATATTAAAATTAACTGCTAAAAATATTTTACCGTCTTTACAAGCAACAAAATATTTTCCATTTTCATTATAAACTTTTGATACTTGATAACTATCCATTTGACATTTTTGAAAATTTTCTATAATCCATCGTTGCCCCTTATACACTCCTTGAGGTTGCTCTAAAGCATTTAGCCAAAGCTCTGTTCCTCTAAGAATGTGCCATATCCTTTCTATCTCCCAATTTTGCCAATCAATAATATTTTTGTGTTCATATTCTTTTATATTCCCTGCTCTTTGTGTTGGAGATTCTTCTGGCTGAGCTTTTCTTGGTAAATCATTTACATTTTCTAGTGATTTTAATAACAAATCTACACCTATTTTTCCAATAGCTAAATCATGCATTAAAGGTGATTTCATACCAAGTGGAATATTATAAGATTCTTGATATATAATATCCCCTGTATCTTCTCCTTTATCTATATAATGGACAGTAACTCCTCCTTTGGAATCTTTATTATAGTAGCTCCAAAACCAAGGATTTGGACCTCTATACTTTGGTAAAAGAGATGGATGTAAATTTATGGTTCCATACTTGGGAATAGAAAAAATATTTCCTTTAAGCAATTGACTCATGGAATATACAAGTATGACGTCAGGGTTTTGCTCTTTTACCCAATTTTCAAGATTTTTGTCGCTTCCATTATTCATATAATAATATGGGATGTCCATTAATTTGGCATAACTTCTTAATGTTTTTGCTTTTGATTTTACTAGTGAACTGAATAGTTTTAATGCTTTGTATAAAATCCTATGTTTTTTAGAAGTATTATTCCTTGGAGTAGATTCAATGATACCAATAACATTAGATTGATTAACTATTGGGTTTACTATCCTTGATAGTCCCATTGTTACAATCATAACCCTTAGTTCACTTTTTTCATGAATTTCATTTTGGGCACAATCGCTGTATTTATTTTTTTTCTCTCTAAACCCCACCTTTTAAATCCCTTTTTGAAATTATATTTTTCTCATTGTTTCATTAACATAATAAGCATTTCTAAAAAACTTGAATACCTTTTTTAGAAAATTCACTTTTCAGACAGCTCTTTTAATAATACAAAGTTTTTTAATGCTAATTCTTGCACTTGAGGTACTCTCTTTTGGAGTTTTTGTGCATATTGCTCTTTGTTGTCAATAGTTTGACTAATGACTAATTTCATCTGTTCAATATTAAGTGGATCCATCACGTTTTCCGATACATCATAAATTTCTGCAAATCCTTTTAACTTATGTGCTCTTGGCTCATGTCCATAATCTATAATAGCTGTTGGGATACATTGTGACAAGCCCTGAACTGCACCATGTACTCTTCCGCTCACCAAAATATCAAATTTTCCAATAATAGCCTTGCTCTCTGCTGCGGTATAAAGACCTTTAAGGCTAAATAATCTATCTTGAGTATATTTATTTCCTATTAGTGCCAGTAATCTTCCAATAATTTTGTGATCATTTTGCTTAATAAAATTTCCATCTTTATCTGTACCATTTTGATGCGACATAACACATACATCAACATTTTTTTCACTAATTAAATAATCAATTAACTCTATAAAACTTTGATACTCCCAATCTTCCCTCGGCCATTTGTTAAATGGAGCCACTGGCATATTCCATCCACATAATATTAAACCAACTAATGGCCGATTTCTATCTTTATCTAAACCTTCTTTTTGATAAATTTCACTCATTAGCTCTTCAGGTTCTTTTTGAAACAAAACAGATGGACAAGCAGTTGAGTATATATGATTTCCTTTAATGCCTATATACTCTAAGAACTCGGTGCTTTTTGCTTCTCTATTTGTAAGTAAATCTATATTCATTAAATTACTTTTTGCTAAAATTTGCCTCCAAGTACTTTTAAATGGTCCAGGTGAACCAATAAGCATCGCTATTTTTTTATTTAACATTCTTGCAAAAATTAATTCTGCATTTGATTCTAAAAATTTAGTCCAAAATGCATTATCCCCATATATATCACCACTAAAATCTATTACCAGATCAGCATTATTTATTTCACTTAGCAATGAACTACTATTTAATAAAAAGTTTAATTTCAACCCAGATAAAGCGAATAACTTCCAAAAACCTATCTTAAATATATCAATAAATGTTTTTACTCCTGTATATAAGCCATAGGTATAAAATCTCTTTTCTTTTAAAGAAACTATATTCCATTTTTGACAATATTCATCTGACATTTGGATAGATGTTCTGATTTGACACTCTGTAAATGTTTTTTGTAATTCATCTATTAAAGGTTCCATAATTATATAATTACCTAAATTATGGTACTCCATCCCTCCTAACCCTGATGAGGTTAGACCTATTATTAAAATTTTCATTTTTCCTCTTTTTTTGTAATTAAAACAACATTTTTTTGACAATACATACTAAAATTAGTACTAAAGTCAGAACCTATACAAGACTCTATAAAAAGCTTGAAACTTTCTTTACTCCAAAAGTGAATGTGCCCTGCAAAAGTATCTCTTCTTCCATCTGGAACAGTAATCAATAGCTTACCATTACTTTTTAATGCATCACATAAGTTTTCAATCGCATTATTAGGATTTTTTAAGTGTTCTAATACTTCTGTGCAAACAATAAAATCATATTTTTCCTCTAATTTCTTACTGATGTCATGCACAAAAAAAATATCTTTTTTATAATATTCACAACAATTAGAAATTTTTGTATTCGAAAAGTCGCATCCTTTTATATCACCATTTTTATATTTAGTTTTTAATTTATCAACTAAAACACCTGAACCACAACCAACATCAATAAATTTCATATTATTATTGTATATTTGATCAACTTTTTTAAAAATACTTTCAATGAATATAGAATCTTGTTTAATATTTTTTATGAAGTGGGTAAAATTTTTATTTTTCTCATCGACATTTTCTAGGGCATTATGAGTGAAGGCATCATTGAAATGACCGCTATCGTACTTTTTTACAATTTCATAACCTAATTTATTCATGATTTTCTTTAAACTTTTTTTAATCATATGTTTCCTTTTGATAAATTAAATAAATAGACATATAATGCGATAAACTCTACAAATAAAAATAATGTCATTAATTTTAAAAAGACCTCAAAGTCTATACTGTATAAGTCTACTATTAAAAACAATCCTATTACAGTAGTTAATAAAATCACCTGTATATACAAACCATTTAAATTTTTTTCAAATATACTATTTAACTGACTAACGGTGCTAACTACAAACCTAATAAAAAATAAAGGGATCACTATCTGGGCATATTCTCCCGCTATTCTCCACTCCTCACCAAATACAAATGCAAACAGGTCTTCTACTATGAAAAATAGTATGCCAAAAGATGGCAATCCTATCATGATTAGCTTTTTTACTGTTTTATTAAAAGTTTTAATCGCACGTCCAGTTTGTTGTTTCTCTTTTGTAGCTTGTTGGAAAAATACTTGACCAATGGAACCTCCTATAAGAGCCGCCGGCATGCCAAGTACTCTTTGCACTAAAGAGTAAAAACCAAGTGTAGATATACTATAAAAAGTAGATATAAGGATATTGGTAAGATGTTGTGAAAGTGTATTGGCTAAAGCAGCCCACATGGAGTATTTTGGAAAATTTTTATATCGTTTTGCTAAAGCTAAAATCTTCACTTTTGATATTTTAGAGACAAGTACTTTGTCTTTTATGATATTTGTAAGAAGTTTCGTGTTTGCTACAAGTTGCGAAAACAACTGCCCACTTACAAGTCCACTTACTCCTTGCTTTATGAAACCTATACTTAATTGAGTAATAGCCAGAACTATAGATTTCAAGATAGTTGCATTTGCTATATCTTTATAGTTTTTTATTCTATTGTTAAAATAGTTTAAGATATTGAAAAGGCCAGTCAACAATACTGAAATAGGTACAAAATATAACCAAAGACCTATTTCATCATTATTAAACAAAGCAGTGAAATAATCATTAAATAAAATTACTAAAAATAAAAGGAACAGAGAGATAAAAGAAGTGATGATAAACCCTAAAGCAAATATATTTATAGCATCTTCATCTTTTCTTGGAAGCATTATGGCTAATTCATACCTACCATTTGCAACACTTCCAAATATTGAAGCGACTGCTACAAAAAGAGCAAATACACCAAAATCCTCTGGTGTATATATCCTTGTTAAAATGGGGCTAATAGCTATGGGAATTGCCTGTGCAATGGTAGTACCTGTCATCAATATAACTACATTACGAGAAAATTCCGATTTAGGTTTTAGTTTTTTGATCATAAGCTACTAGATATATATCCAATTTCTTCATCAGTTAAATAGGGATTCATAGGCAAGCTCATGATCTCATTTGAAACCTGCTCAGCTACAGGAAAATCTTCTTTTTGATATCCCAAATACTTAAAACATTCTTGTAAATGTAAAGGCATAGGATAATGTACCGCTGTGGGAATGCCCTCACCTTTGAGTTTACTTTGCACTGCATCACGATTTTGTACACGGACAGAGTATTGAGCCCACGCTGAAGTTACGTCTTTTTCTATAAAAGGTAAAACAATACCCTTCCCTTCTAAAGCTTTAGAATATTTCTCTGCAACTTCCTGACGTAGAGCAAGATCTTTTTCATAATGCTTGAGCTTCACATTCAATACTGCTGCCTGTATCGTGTCCATTCTCCCTCCCATACCGATATACTGATGATGGTACCTTTTAGACTGACCATGTACTCTAAGTGACTTCATCTTTGCTGCCAATGCATCATCATTGGTAAACACTGCACCCCCATCACCAAAGCATCCCAACGGCTTTGCTGGGAAAAAAGAAGTAGTTGATACATCTCCCAAATTACTGTCTGTTTTTCCTTTGTAGGTACTTCCAAAGCTCTGTGCTCCATCAATGATCACTTTTAAGTTGTGTCTGTCCGCTATAGCTTGGATCGTATCCATATCTGCAGGCTGTCCATAGAGTGAAACAGGAATGATTGCTTTTGTCTTGTCTGTGATCTTCTCTTCTATCTTTGAAGGATCGATATTATAGGTTCTCACATCTATATCCACAAAGACCGGTTTTGCTTTCAAAAAAGCAATAGTTTCTGCGGTAGCGATGAAGGTAAAGGGTGTTGTGATGATCTCATCACCTGGTTGAATATCAAGTGCCATCATGGCAAGCAATAATGCATCAGTTCCTGAAGAACAGGTAATGGCATGTTTCGCTCCAGTAAACTCTTGCAGAGATGATTCAAGTTGGGTTGTCTCCTCACCCATAATATAGTTTGATTTATCCAGAACAGCATGTATTGCTTCATCTATCTCTATTTTATAGAGTTGGTATTGGTATTGCAGTTTCGCGAAATCTATATTCACTTTTTACTCACTTGTAAATTTTCTTCGATTATTTCATACTGTGCGAATTCATCTTCTGCAGTATTATTATGAAACTGCAATGTATTACCCGAAATACCTACCCATCCTATCTGTTGAGCGGGAACTCCTACCATCAGGGCATAGGGTTTGACATCTCTGTTAACAACTGCACCAGAACCAATAAGAGCATATTCCCCTATCGTGATACCGCATACGATTGTTACGTTTGCGCCTATGGAACATCCTTTTTTAAGTAGGGTCTTTTTAAATTCTTCTTTTCTTTGTATGAATGCTCTTGGGTTTATGACATTAGTAAAAACCATAGAAGGCCCAAGAAAAACATCGTCCTCTACTTCAACCCCTTCATAGATGGAGACATTATTCTGTACTTTCACGCCATTGCCGATATTTACTTTAGGGCCCACCACACAATTTTGTCCAAAAGAGCAATCCATTCCTATAGTTGTGTTTGAAAGAATATGAGAGAAGTGCCAAATACGGGTATTACCCCCAATACTTACATGGTCATCCACATAACTGCTCTCATGCACAAAGAAATTATTCACCGATCACCTTTTTACAGAAAGGATGATAGTCACCTTGAAGTCCGACAGGGGCAAGATTTCGTATAGTAGATACGGTGCTGATAGAACCATATGCCTCATCCAATCCAAATCCGTTTCCTTTGAGTATCTCTTCATATGATCTTGTATGCAGGTCTGTAAAACCCCCAGAGAACTCTATCTCTTCTCCATCTACAGTGATACTTCTATAGGTTCTCTGTCCCTCTGCTTTTACCTCTTCAGGGATATAGTCATAATTGACTGATAGGAACCATCTTACATTGGCATTTTTGAGTTTGAAGAAGCCGGCATTGGTATCTGGTGCTTTAAGGTGTACAATATTCTCTTCTACATCACCGAATATCCAGCAGAGCATATCATAAAAGTGTACACCGATATTGGATGCGATCCCTCCTGACTTTGCTTCATTTCCTTTCCATGAAATAAAATACCATTTACCCCTTGAAGTCAAATAGGTCAAGTCAATATCATAGATTTTATCAGGATTTTCTGCCAACTCTTTTTGCACTTTCTCTTTTAGTGCAATGATAGAAGGGTGAAGTCTGAGTTGCAGAATGTTATAGACTTTATGACCTGTTTCTTCTTCGATAATTTTTAATTGATCGATATTCCAAGGATTGAGAACAAGAGGTTTTTCACAAATGGCATCGGCACCACTTTTTAGGGCAAATCGTATATGAGAATCATGTAGATAGTTCGGAGAACAGATTGAAACATAATCAATTTTTTTACCTGTATTTCTTCTCCATTTATCTACGAATCTGTCAAAACGTTCAAATTCAGTAAAGAAGTCTGCCTGAGGGAAATGACTATCCATGATTCCTATGCCATCATAAGGATCAAGGGCTGCGACAAGATCATTTCCTGTCTCTTTAATAGCCTTCATATGCCTTGGGGCAATATATCCTGCAGCACCGATCAGTGCAAAATTCTTTTTACTCATTACCCTCTCCATATATAAATCTAATTTTTTAATATAAAAATTATATCTAAACAGAATTAATCATACATCTATATAAAATATACAGCTTTTTGGAATGTCTCTGTGAAGCTGATGATATTCACATTGATGTGTCAATTTGCTATGAAAAAGTATTATATCCTAAACATTTACCCGATTATGCTATAATTTTCCAACTTATTAGGGAAACGAAACTATATGAAAAAACTTATTCTATTTGGACTGATCACTTTACTAACACTCTCGCAGGCAAAAATGGTGGATGCCATTGCCATTATCGTTGAGGGGGAACCTATCACTACTGCAGAGATACGTGCCGTACAACAGCAGATGCAGGTTTCAAAGAAGCAAGCCACAGATCTTCTTATCCAGGACCGACTGCAAAAATCAGCCATGAAAGATGTGCAGATCGCTGAAGCGGATATCGATGAAAAGATATCTGCGATCGCGGCACAGAATAATCTTACTGTTCCTAAAATGCAAAAGATCCTCAAAGAGCAGGGTACCACATGGAACCAATATCGGGCAAGTGTCAAAGAGGCGATGAAAAAAGAGAAGTTCTTTCAGGAGAATGTGGTCAGCTCCATCCCCGCGCCAAGTGAAGATGAACTCAAGCTTTTTTACAGAAACCACCAAGATGAATTTACCATTCCTGCCACTGTCAAGCTGGTCGAATACTCTGCACCCTCTGAAAAGGTCATAAAGCAATTTCTTCAAACCAAAAATCCAAAAGGTGTAAAAAGCCGTTCTGTTACAAAACAAACCGAGGACCTCAACTCTGCTTTGCTTGGAAGTATCTTGCAAACACAGGATGGTTCGTTTACACGCCCTTTTAATGCGGGAGACCGATATATAAGCTATAAAGTACTTTCCAAAAAGGGCAAGGTAAATATGTCTTTTGAAGCAGCCCAGGGTACCGTTGCTGCAAAATGGAGACAACAGCAGCAAAGCAAAGCGCTCAAAGATTATTTTGAAAAGATCAAAACAAACGCTGATATACAAATACTCAGATAAGATATTATTTAAAAGGAAGGAAGAATATGGGACTAAAATCCGATAAATGGATACGCGAAAAATCACTGAACGAAGCAATGATCACACCTTTTTGTGAGGGGTTGGTAGGAGAAGGAGTTGTCAGTTACGGGCTAAGCTCATATGGGTATGACATTCGTGTCACGGATGAATTCAAGATCTTTACGAACATCAACGCAGAAGTGGTGGATCCAAAAGATTTCAATGAAAACAATGTGGTGGATTTCAAAGGGGATGTCTGTATCGTGCCTCCTAACTCTTTTGCCCTTGCAAGAACCGTAGAGTACTTTAAAATGCCAAGTGATACCTTAGCGATCTGTCTAGGAAAAAGTACCTATGCACGCTGCGGTATCATCGTCAATGTGACACCGTTCGAGCCTGGCTTTGAAGGGCATATCACGATAGAGATATCCAACACGACACCGCTGCCTGCGAAGATCTATGCCAATGAAGGTATCGCACAGGTACTCTTCCTGCAGGGAGATGAGCAATGTGAAACGACCTATAGCGACAGAGCAGGCAAATACCAAAGCCAAACAGGTATCACCCTTCCAAGAATCCTTAAAAACAGTTAACTGCAAAGCCCTGGGTAATGTGAATCGTTACCTAGGATCTACCATATACTTTTTCCAACCATTTACATAACATATAGAGTGAGAAAAGATGTTGCTTGAACATCCCTTGTTTCCCTTTTTCCAAATACATTCCAAGTTCACTTTCATTAAAAAGGTTCATTTTTGCTTGTATCCGCCTAATGACCTCCAACTCCCCACTCTCCTGTAGCCATTCTATGTAGGGATAGTTAAACCCTTTTTTCTTGCGATCCACGATCTCTTTGGGAAGATACTTTCTCGCGACATGTTTCACCAGTGCCTTGGAGGGTTTCATCATACGAATCTCAGGCCTGCAGGAGAATGCTGTAGCGACCACTTCTTTGTCCAAGAATGGACTTCTTGCCTCGACACTGTGTGCCATGCTCATGCGGTCAAGTTTGCGTAAAAAGACATTCCCCAGCATCACTTTGAGATCTACAAAACTATACCACTCTATAGGCGAGGTGCGCCCGCTTTTTTCAAACTCTTCCCTGTAGGGTTCAAGTGCTTTGACAGAGTGGTTATCTTTTACATTCATACGCAGAAGTCTATTTTGCTGAAGATCGGTAAAGATTTCTGCTGTGGAGCGAAACAGTAAACTCTCTTCAAAGACACGTTTGTACCACTCCCACTCTTTATGCATAGAAAAATGCGATTTGAAATAGTGCTGCAGCCACCCTTTGAACTCCAAGCCCTTGGCCTGTTCAAGATCATAAAACTCCTTATAGGTCCTGTAGCCCATAAAAAGTTCATCACTTCCATCCCCCGTCAACACCACCTTAAATCCCTCTTGATGAACTGTTTTCATCAAATGGTAAAGCGGCAACATGGCAGGGTCCGCCAAAGGTTCATCCAAAGAAGAGACCACCTCCTCAATCGTTTGCAAAAAATCTGCTTTACTAAAGCATACTTCATGATGGTTGGAGTCTATATGCTCTGCTACCACTCTGGCAAAAGGACGTTCATCATACTTCTCATACCCTTCATACCCTATACTGAAGGTATCTATCCTTTGCTCCAAAGAAGCCATGGCAGAGATGAGAGAAGAATCCACACCTCCGGAAAGCAAACAGGCGAACTTGACCTCTTTGGGTAAGCGCAGCGATACGGACTCCAGAAGTACTTTTTCCAACGCTTCTACTGCACACTCTTCGTTCTCTATGACTTGTGTATTTCTGAGCGGGGAATAATACTTTTTCCTTGTTACCCTCTTTCCCTCTAAAGTAAAGGTTACCATCTCCCCTGCATCCACTTGATAGATATGCCTATCAAAGGTCTGAGGAGAAAGCGGTGTTTGAAAAGAGAAGTACTGTGTCAATATCTGTCTATTAAACGTAAGCGGGATGAGCGAATGGATGGCTTTCATTTCGCTGGCAAATATAAATCTTTGGGCATCTAAACTGTAATAGATCGGTTTCTTTCCAAAAGGGTCGCGGAATAACTTGACCTGAACATCTTCAATGATAGCGATGGCGAACATTCCCCGAAGGTGTATGACAAAATCATCTCCCCATACCCTGTATGCTTCATAGAGGACATCGGCCTCACTTGGTTTATTCAGCTGAAGTTCTTCCGCCAATATTTCATAATTATAAATTTCACCGTTAAAAAGTATCTGTATCCCAGTACGGTTCATGATTTTAGTGGGTGATTTCGTTACATCGGTCACAGCAAGCCGATGTACACCAAGAAAACAGTGGCCATTCGCTGAAGTATACTGTGCATCTATCCCCCGATGAGTCAATGATTGAAAAGCCTCTTTGGCGGCTTCCTCCTCATAGGTTCCGATAATTCCAAATATTGCACACACCTATCGAAGTCCTTGGTTATTACTTGTTTTCTTAATTATACTTGCTTAAAATAATACTCTTCTCTTGCTTTTACTCTCTTTTGTGTTACAATGCCAAAAATTGTTCAGTATAAAGTAAGTAAATATGAAAAACCTAATTATAGTAGAATCACCTGCTAAAGCACGTACCATTACCAGTTTCTTAAATAAAGACTATAAAGTCATCGCCTCAAAAGGGCATATCCGTGACCTTCCAAAAAGTACTTTTGGTATTACGGTAGATGATGAAAACGGTGACCTTATACCCAAGTACTCCATTCCAAGAGATGCGAACCCCACAGTCAAAGAGTTAAAAAAACTTTCCAAAGAGGCAGAGACAGTGTTTATCGCGACGGATGAGGACCGCGAGGGTGAGGCTATCGGGTACCATATTGCCAAGGCGATCGGGAAAGAGCCTACGGAGCTTCCTCGTATCGTCTTTCATGAGATCACCAAAAATGCCATACAGCATGCTCTTGAAACACCGCGTAAAGTCGATATGGACTCTGTGGATGCACAGCAGACAAGAAGACTGCTTGACCGTATTGTAGGGTACAAACTTTCGCCTCTGCTTGCAAGTAAGATCCAAAAAGGGCTGAGTGCCGGTAGAGTACAAAGTTCGACACTAAAACTGGTCGTAGACAGAGAACGTGAGATCAAAGCATTCGTGCCTGAAGAGTACTGGACGATCGATGCACGGTTTGAAAAAGATATCGAAGCCTCTATCTATGACTATAACGGTCTGAAGATAGAGAAGCTGACGATTAAAACAGAAGCAGATGCCACGGAGATCGTCACTTCGGCCAAAAGTGAATCATTCGTTGTCGCTTCACTCGAAAAGACCAAAAGAAAGACCAAAACACCTCCGCCGTTCATGACATCAACCCTGCAGCAAACAGCCTCTACCCAACTGGGATTTTCACCTAAAAAAACAATGATGGTTGCACAGAAACTCTATGAAGGAGTGAAAACCGACAAGGGTACCATGGGTGTCATCACCTATATGAGAACCGACTCGCTCAATCTTGCAAAAGAGGCGGTAACCGCAGCAAGAGAACACATCCAAAAGACGTACGGGGAGAAATATCTCCCGGCTAAAGCCAAAAACTATGCCACAAAGTCCAAAGGGGCACAAGAAGCCCATGAAGCGATCCGTCCGACGATGATCGAGTTTGACGGCAAGACAGCGGCAGACTATCTCTCTGTCGATGAACTGAAACTCTACAGACTGATCTATAACCGTTTCTTGGCCTGCCAGATGACAGAAGCAGAGATGGAGTCTCAAACACTTCTCTTCAAAGGGGATAAATGCACCTTCAAAGCAAGCGGAAGAAAACTCCTTTTTGATGGGTTCTATAAAGTCACAGGGTATACCGATAAAGACAAGCTTCTGCCGGAACTGGAAAAAGGTCAATCGGTGAGCCTGGATGACATCAAGCAGGAACAGCACTTCACAGAACCTCCTGCACGGTACAACGAAGCCAGTCTCATCAAAAAACTGGAGTCCCTGGGTATCGGCCGTCCGAGTACCTATGCACCCACTGTCACCACACTTCAAACACGAAAGTATATTGAAGTAGAGAAAAAACGTATCCATCCTACAGAGGTTGCCTTTACCGTCACTGAGATGCTTGAAAAGCACTTTCCTGAGATCGTAGACAGCGGGTTTACCTCAAACATGGAAGAGACACTTGATGAGATAGCAGAGGGAAATACGGACTGGCAGACAGTACTCAAAGCATTCTACACCCCATTTTTACAAAAGGTAGAAGAGGGAAAGAAAAAGATCAAGAGTCTTAAAGTAGCAGTCCCTACAGGGGAAAAGTGTCCGAAGTGTGACTCTGAACTGCTTCTGCGTAAAGGACGTTATGGCGAATTTATCGCATGTAGCAATTTTCCTAAATGCAAATACACCAAGAACCCGGACGGTACAGAGGTAGAAGGACCGGAAGAGACGGATGAAAAGTGTGAAAAATGCGGTTCGATGATGGTCATAAAAAACTCTAAAAGAGGGAAGTTCCTTGCCTGTTCCGCCTACCCGAAATGTAAAAATGCAAAGTCTCTTGAACCTGCCAAAGAGCTTACTGTTCCCTGTCCGGAATGCGGAGGGAAACTCCAGGAGAGAGAAGGGAAAAGAGGCAAATTCTTTGGTTGTGTAAACTACCCGAAATGTAAATTCATCGCTAACTTTGAGCCTGTAGACAAAAAATGTCCGGAGTGTGGCTATACTATGGGGATCAAAAATCTCAAAAGCGGTGATGTCTATGAGTGCTTTAAATGCAAACATAAAGAGGAGGCAAAATAATGTCTAACCCTAAACAACAAATATTTTTATGCGCTATCAACAATATCCTCAGCGGTACCTGTAAAGAGGACTGCAAGTTCTGTACCCAAAGTGTGAGATATCATGCAGATATCGAACGCTACAGTTACAAAGATATAGGTCAGATCGTCTCTGAAGCAAAAGCGGCAAAGGCCAACGGTGCTTTGGGCTACTGTCTTGTCACTGCAGGTAAAGGGCTGGATGATAAAAAAGTGGATTTTGTTGCCCGTGCTGCACAGGCAGTCAAAGCTGAAGTCAAGGACCTCAACCTTATTGCGTGCAACGGTACAGCCAGTAAAGAGCAGCTTCACTATCTGAAACAGCATGGTATCGATAGTTATAACCATAACCTAGAGACCTCTGAACGTTATTATGCAGAGATTTGTACCACACATGCCTGGAGTGAACGTTATGAGACATGCGAGAATGTCAAATCAGTAGGTTTAGCACTCTGTTCTGGTGGTATCTTCGGTATGGGAGAAACCAAAGAGGACAGAGATGCCCTTCTCAATGCGATCGCATCTCTTAGCCCGGAATCAACACCGCTCAACTTTTATCATCCTAATCCTGCACTTCCTATCAAAACAAGGAACATAGAATTGGATGAAGCTGTAGCTATCATTAAAAAGGCGCGTGCACTTCTGGGAGAAGAGAAACTGCTTATGGTGGCAGGCGGACGGGAACTTCTCTTTAACGGAAAAGAAAATCTCATGTTCGAATCGGGTGCGAATGCTATGGTTATAGGAAATTATCTGACCACCAAAGGCATCGAAGCAAACAGTGATAAAGAGATGCTCAATAGACTTGGCTACAAGGTAGCAACAAGCTGTGATACACACTAATATAGTCCATATACTTACGCTATCACTGCTAATATGGGGGAGCCCTTTTGTTGCCAAATTTTTTCGTTTGCCGATGCCCCCTGTGGAAATTATATTAGGGTCTATAGTCGCCTATTTTGGGTTGGTTGGCCATAACCCGTACTTTACCCTCATTGCAGAAGTCGGATTCCTCTATCTCATGTTCTTAGCCGGGATGGAGGTCGATCTGAAGCAGATTACAAAAAGCCCCAAAATGGTGATCCAGAGATCCATACTCTTTCTCTTTTTCATGGTCATCTTTTCTATGATCTTTGGTTTTATCTTTGATCTCAATACGATTGTCATTATCTCTATGCCGCTGATATCCATAGGCTTATTGGCCTCTTTATCCAAAGTATACGGGAAAGAAGAACCATGGATACGTTTAGCCTTCATCGCAGGTGTCCTGGGTGAGATATTAAGTATTGCCGCACTGACCATCTTCGATGCATACATTACTACGGGATCGCCCATGGAACTTATTTTGAAGGTCGGATACCTTCTTCTGTTCATCTTGGTGATCTTTATACTCTATAGAATGTTCAATCTGCTTTTTTGGTGGTACCCGGAACTCAAAAGTATTTTGGTGCCCAAACTGAACACTTCCGCACAAGATATACGCCTCTCCATGGCCCTCTTCTTTATCATGATCGCTGTCATGCTCTCACTGGAGTTAGAAGTTGCCCTGGGTGCGTTCATCGCTGGGATAGGGATCTCTGCATTCTTTCATCATGAGAAAGAGCTTGAAGAAAAAATGTCCAGTCTCGGCTTTGGTTTTTTGGTACCCCTCTTCTTTATCCATGTCGGTGCATCTTTTGATCTGAAGGCCCTTACTCTGGAAGGTGTTGTTCCAGGGGCACTGCTGATTACGGTTTTGATGATTGTGGCTAGACTATTCGCTGCGATCGTATTGAGAGGGATTAATGGTAGTTCGAAGGATGCTATTCTGATAGCGCTGTCTCTCTCTATGCCATTGACCCTTCTTGTTGCTGTTGCAACCATTGGGTATGACACAAAGTTACTAGACCAGTTGACCTATTATCAGCTGATCTTGGCCAGTATATTTGAGATATTAATCTCTATGACGATCATTAAGGTTTTACAGGTGAATAAACGCCTCAATAAAAAAGGGGAGCAATAACAGTTAAAAGCGTAAAAACCTACTCAGCCGTATTCATCTCCTGTACCGCCTCTAAATATTTCTTATCTGCTGCCTCTTTTGCTGCTCTTTTTTCTGCATCAAGGTCAATATCTGTAATGTCAGATTTTTTTGCAGGGGTCTCTTTTTCGGTAGATACTTTTTCTACTGCAATTATTTCAGATTCACCCTTTCTCATCTCTTGCACTGCTTCCCAATACTTCGTATCTGCCGCATCTTTTGCTGCTTTCTTTTCTGCGTCAACATCTATGTTCTGTGCTGAATTTTCAGCTTTTTTTGCCGCTGCTTCTTTTTCGGCTAACGCTTTTTCCGCTGCTCTTGCTTCCTCTGCTATTCTTTTTAATTCCGCTTTTTCTTCCGCTTCTTTCGCAAGCTTCTCGGCTCTTTTTTTCTCATAGGCCTCGACTTCAAGCTTCTCTTTTTCAGCTTGCTCTTTTGCTTTTTTTAGCTCTTCTTCTTTAGCAGCAATCTGGGCTAATAGTGCTTCTTTCTCTTTTTGGGCCTTCGCCTCTTCTGCTTTTTTCGCTTCTAGTTTTTCAGCTGCTTTTTTTTTATTGGCGGCATCCGTGCTTTGCTGACCTGCAGCCTCTGCTTTACCAGATTCTGACACGTTTGCTTCCTCTACTTCGACGTCCTCTTCCACTTCAACGTCTTCTTCTACAGCTTCTGGGGCATCAATGGCATCCTCTTCCTCGTCAGAGAACTCATCATCAGACCCTGCAGCAGCTCTCAGGTCAGAGAGAAATGAATGTGTTGATATGTCAATATCTTTAAAACCTGATGCATTCGCACTCATAAATAATACCGCCATTACTGCCCATAGATACTTCTTCATACTTACTCCTTAGGTTCTAACTGTTTTAATTCAAAATACTCTTTTTGAAGTCTTTGATTTTCTTCTTTTAATATTTTCTCTTCAAGAGACAAGCCTTGTTTTTTCTCTTTTAACTGATTCAAAACAGTTAGTGAGTTCTCCCCATAGACCAAGACACCAACATAGATGCCAAAGAGAAGGATACCAAGTACCGTCACTAAAAAAGTTTTTAGTGACAGTCCCGCTATGCTATCTTCCTCCCTCGGATCTGCCATATATTATACCTTCATTTACTTTGTAAAAATTGACGCACCCAAATACTCGAACTGACCGAGTTCCGCTTCGATCTCAAGCAATCTGTTATATTTAGCGATTCTGTCGCTTCTTGCCGTTGATCCCGTTTTTATTTCACCGGTATTCAAAGCAACTGCAAAGTCTGCAATAAACGTATCTTCGCTCTCTCCTGAACGGTGGGACATGACACATGTATACCCGCTTCTTTGCGCGAGACGTACTGTTTGCATCGTTTCAGAAACCGTTCCTATCTGATTTGGTTTGATCAGGATAGAGTTTGCAATATCTTTTTCGATCCCTTCTGCCAAGATAGATACATTGGTAACAAAGAGGTCATCACCTACTAGCTGTACTTTGTCTCCCAGTACGTCTGTAAGATGTTTCCACCCGTCCCAATCATCTTCACTTAATCCGTCTTCGATCGAAACGATAGGATACTTCGAACACATATCAGCATAGTATGCGGTAAGCTCCTCAGATGTCAATTCTCTATTTTCTGATTTAAGGACATACTTCCCTGCATCATTGATAAGCTCAGATGCAGCAACATCAAGAGCGATAGCGATCTGCTCGCCTGGCTTGTATCCCGCTTTTTCGATCGCCTGCATGATGACCTGAATAGGTTCTTCGTTCGACTTAAGGTTTGGAGCAAAACCACCTTCATCTCCAACAGCTGTACTCTCACCCATACCATCAATGATCTTTTTGAGGTTGTGATACACTTCCGCACAAGCTCTCAGTCCCTCAGAGAATCTATCAAACCCTACCGGCATGACCATATACTCTTGAAAGTCTACAGAGTTGTTCGCATGCTCCCCACCATTAATGATGTTAAGCATTGGCACAGGCATAACCACAGCATTCGCCCCACCAAGATAACGGTAAAGCGGCATACCCATACTTTTTGCAGCTGCACGCGCTACCGCCATGGAGACACCGAGCACTGCATTCGCACCCATGTTTCCATAGTTGTTCGTGCCGTCTACCTCTTTCATCACAAGGTCTACTTCTGCCTGGTTGAAAGGACTGAGTCCTACGAGTGCATCAGAGATAGGGCCATTCACATTTTCACAGGCTTGCAGTACGCCTTTACCCATGTATCTGTCACCCCCGTCACGAAGCTCAAGTGCTTCACGTTTACCTGTACTCGCACCACTAGGAACAATAGCACTCTCCACTGTTCCGTCACTCAAACTCACTGTTGCTTTTACTGTAGGGTTTCCTCTACTGTCCATCACCTCTGTTGCTACGATCTCATCGATAAAAATCATCTCTGTCCTTTACATATTTACTATTTTACATTTATCTATTATTTTATCGAAATTTACCCAATACTTAAATGAGTATCGCTGATCAAAGAATCATGAGGAAGCTAGAGTGTATCATAATGTGAAGTTTTTGTCTTCTTCGTCTAAAAAACCCTCATTTTAAGAGATATAAGGAAACCCTTAGAAGAGTTAAAAAAAGTTCAACGGTAGTGTTTTGGTAGACTGGATTTTGATACTCCTCTATCATATCATGCCAGAACCTCCAGGAGTATATGAGGCTCTAGGCGAAGTGTCCCTATTTAATCTTCGATCATTTCACTCTCGTCGACTGCCAGTGCTTCACCAAAGCCGAGTGCTTCTTTGATTTTGCCTTCCAGTTCTGCCATAAGTTCAGGGTTCTCTTTGATGGTGACCTTTGCATTCTCCTTACCTTGGCCCAGTTTCTCACTACCATAAGAGAACCATGCCCCCGATTTATCTATAATATCCATCTTCACCCCATAATCAATGAGCTCTCCTACAAAAGAGATCCCTTCCCCGAACATAATGTCAAACTCTGCCTGTCTAAATGGAGGTGCCACTTTATTTTTCACTACTTTTGCTTTGACACGGTTACCTATGGAAGATTCGCCCTGTTTTAGCGTTGCGATACGACGTACATCAATTCTTACAGAACAGTAGAACTTCAAGGCATTCCCCCCTGTCGTCGTCTCTGGTGATCCGTACCCCATGGTACCGATCTTCATACGAATTTGGTTAATGAAGATCACTGTTGTGTTCGTTTTATGAAGGATAGCAGTGAGTTTACGCAGTGCCTGAGACATCAGTCTTGCCTGAAGTCCTACGTGAGAGTCACCCATATCTCCCTCTATCTCACTTTTTGGTGTCAGTGCCGCAACGGAGTCAACGATGATTAGGTCAACCGCTGCTGATCTTGCCAATGTTTCAAGTACATCCAGTGCCTGCTCACCAAAATCCGGTTGAGAGACCAAAAGATTATCCGTATCCACACCCAGGTTTCTGGCATACACAACATCCAGCGCATGTTCCGCATCGATGAATGCGCACACCATCTCCTTTTTCTGTGCCGAAGCAATGGTCTGCAGCGCAAGTGTGGTTTTACCTGATGACTCAGGGCCATAGATCTCTATAATACGCCCTTGAGGGATACCGCCTATCCCCAATGCCATATCTAAACCGAGTGAGCCTGTTGAGATAGATTCAATAGGTTCAAACTCTTTGTCTCCCAGTCTCATCAGTGTACCTTTACCAAACGTCTTATCGATTTGTTTGATTGCCATATCCAGTGCTTTTTGCTTGTTTGCATCCATTGCCATTGTCATATCCTTAACCTTAATGTTGAATTCTAGCACCATTCTAATAGGTTTCTCATACAACTTTCAAAAATATGTCAAATTGACATGTTTTTTGATAAAAATCTCTAAAAAGTTGCCACAAATACAAACAATGATAAAATACATCCATTCCTAACAAAGAGAGTACCCTAGCCTATGAACCCTATACAATTAGCCCATTCTCCGGACGCAGATGATATTTTTATGTATTTTGCCATTAAATTTGGCTGGGTTGATACCAAAGGCTATACCTTTGAAAACATCGGTCTGGACATTGAAACACTCAATGTAGAAGCCCTGAAGGGGACCTATGATGTTTCTGCCATCAGTTTTGGTATGTATCCGCTTATCAAAGATGAGTATGCACTCCTTCGCACGGCAGTGAGTTTCGGTGAAGGGTATGGTCCAAAGCTCATACGCCGTAAAGATAAGAAGCTCAAACGTAATTTTAAAGTGGCACTTTCGGGGAAATACACAACCAATGCCATGCTTTTCAGGATCTATTACCCTGATGCACGACCGGTCTATATGGATTTCCTTGAGATTGAGGAGGCTGTCGTTTCAGGCAAGGTCGATGCGGGTGTACTGATCCATGAGTCCATCTTGGATTTTGATGCAAGCCTGGAAGTCGAAAAAGAGATCTGGGATATCTGGGTAGAGTTGGCAGGGGAAGGTTTGCCTCTCCCGCTTGGCGGTATGGCGATACGAAGAAGTCTTCCTTTGAACCGTGCGATAGATATAGAAAATATTCTCATTGAGGGTGTCAAAGTGGCCAATGAGAGAAAAGAAGAGCTCTGTACCAAACTGGAATCAGAACATCTTGTACGTATCTCAGATAAAATGCTCAAAAAATACCTTGATATGTATGCGTCTGATGCCTCTGTCGAACTCTCTGATCTCCAGATCAAAGCACTGGACAGATTGTACGAATTAGGCTTTGAGCATGGTTTATGGGAAACACCCATCAAATCCGAAATGTATTTAATTCCCAAAGAGTACGAAGCCCTACGGAACAGCTAAATGTTTTTTAAGACCGTAGACTTCTCCAAATACTCCAGTATCAAAGTAGGCCAGCCCACACAAGTACTTATGATAGAAGAAGGCGATACCATTCCTGAAGACCGATACCTCATCGGAGGCGCGAACAACCTGCTTGTCTCCCCTACACCTCCGCCGTTGATGATGCTTTCTAAAGATTTTGCTACTATTACACAAGAAAGAGAGATGCTGGTGATCGGTGCAGCCATGCCTACAGGACGCATCGTATCCTATGCAAAAAAACACGATATCGGCGGTTTTGAGTTTTGTGCCAAACTCCCCGGCACACTGGGCGGTATGCTTGCGATGAATGCCGGTGTCAAAGAGTATGAGATATTTAATATTTTACACTCTGTAAAGATCAATGACGAGTGGATTTTAGCAGATGATATAGAACACGGTTACCGTTTCGCCAAACTGGGAGGTATTGCAACCCAGGCAAAGTTTGAGATACAGCATGGCTTTGACCAGAAACTGCTGGATGAGCTTCTCAACCTGCGATCCAACCAGCCCCTTGAACCCAGTGCAGGTTCGGTATTTAAAAACCCTGAAGGGGATTATGCCGGACGTCTGATAGAAGCTGTGGGACTAAAAGGTGTAAGAAGAGGTCAAATGCAATGGAGTACGGTGCATGCCAATTTCTTGGTTAATTTAGGGGGTGGAACCTATGAAGAAGCCAAGTCGCTTATAGACTTGGCAAAAAGTGAAGTGCTAAACAGGTTTAATATAGCGTTAATAGAAGAGATAAAAATCCTTTAGCAAAACCTATTTGACATCTTTCGATCCGGAGAATACAGCCCCTCCATCTAAACAGCGGACACATCTAATATAGTTTGACTCGCTCGGGTTTCTTGCATATTGCATTGCATCTGCTGTAAATACCACATAATATCTATTCTCTGTAGTAGGTGTAGATGACCAAAAGTCTGCACCGCGATGGTATGTAAATGGATTGTCTTGTGGATTATGAACATTCGTCAATTCATCTGCTGTAGGTAATCTCCAATCATTATACCCCGCATAGTTCAATGCACGGCAGTAATTCATCGCATGACCATGCTTACCTGCCTTTCCTACTGAGTGCCCACGTTTAAATGCACCATCTTCTCCATCTGTGTAAACTGCATCTTGCCACATCAGTTTTTGGTCTGCATCTATATAGACTTTATTTGTTTTACAAGGTGTTTTCGATACTTCAACTACAGGTGAAAGTGTTTCACTTGTATCTCCCCCTGCCATTAGTAAAGTTGTGAACATAGCTAGAGATGCCGATATTAGTACTTTTTTCATATTTTTCTCCTTTGGTGACCCAATATTATTCAATATCATAATATAAGATTCATCAAACCAAGCTAAATTTTACATATAATCTGAAATAATCTAATATTATATAATAAATCATGCATGTATTTCTATGGGTATACCCTTTTCAACAGCAGACCAAAGTTTATCCATTGCAAGATTTGGAACGGCCATACATCCCTCCGTCCAATCACGTGAAAGGGTGTACTCATCCCCTCTTCCATCCGCATTCCATTTAGGTTGTCCGTGTATCGTGATATACCCACCCGGGTTTACACCTCTTTTTCTTGCTCTGGCTTTATCAGCTTCGCTGGGGTAAGAGATCATGAGCGATCGATAGAGTCTTGCATCGCATTTCTTTCTCACAATGCTATAAGTACCTTCCGGCGTTCTATAATCTCCTGCCTTTACCTTGTTCCCCGCATCAGCTCCACCATTCGCACCTAGTGAGATACGGAATGTTTCAACTACCTTACCATCTTTATAGGCATACAACACTCTTTTTTTCTTATAGACAACGATCTTATCTATTGTATTACTGTGGTCTATTTCTGACCCGCTTGCCAATTCTTTTATACACTCTTTTGTTGCATAAGGTGTATTATCCACCTTTCCATAGTATGGGGTTTCTCCACACCCAACAATGAATAGCACAACAAGCAAGCCTAGCATACTCAATGTTATCTTCATCTGTTTCCTTTCAGGGGAATGGTCAACCCCAATCCTCATTTTGACGTTTTGATTTATGTTTATCTTTCTTATAAGAGGTACAGTTCTTTAACTTCTGTAACCGATTTAAATTACTCATCTCTGCTTCACGTATATCAGAAAGATCCTTATCCGTAAACTCCTCAACCAAACATGTACTTTGATGCACACGCGTGATATACTCTTTCAGTTGTTGATGATACTCAGATTCTAACTGTACCTCTTCTTTTTCATCAAATTTGCTTTTTAACTGCCCAAATTTTTTTACAAAACCCTCAGCAGTGACATGTTCATCTCTGAACATACGAAAAAGGTTTTTACTGATCTTTTCCAGTTCCACTATATATTTCTGACGATTAAATTTATCGATCTGTTTTTGCGTATATCTCACAAGCCGCCTTTACCTTATAATAATAGGAACACCTTCACGTACAGCATACCACAACTCTTTCATTGCGGAGTTTGTCACAGCCACACACCCTTGCGTCCAATTTTTAGATAACGTATAGCTATCCCCCTTGCCATCCGCATTCCAGGTAGGTTGTCCATGGAGTGTAACCGCTCCACCCGGATTTACGCCTCTTCTTGCAGCGCTTACTTTGTCTTCAGGACGTGGGTATGAGATACAAAGTGAACGAAAGTATTTAGGAGAACAGAGCTTTCTGGAGATCCAGAATTCACCTTCAGGTGTTCTATTGTCTCCTTGCTGCTGCTTGTGCCCTATCGGATTTCTCCCTAAAGAGACAGGAAGTGTATTTTGTACTTTCCCCTCTTTATACAAATACATTTTACGCTCTTTTTTGACCACAACGATCTTATCGATACTTTCACCCTGAGAAAAATCCTCAGCCTCCAGTAACTCTTCTCTGCACTCTTCTAGAGTATAGTGGTTGTTCACTACCGTAGGTTCAAGAGGCTGCTTACATCCTGTCAACCATAGTAGCATCATAAATCCATAGAGATATCGCATATGTTTTACTATCCTTCAAGCGTATAATGGGGAAATTTTAGCACAATTTAGATAACTAACGGTAAATAAAAAAGAGTGAAAATAGAGAGAAGAACATAAGATAGGGATAAACCTCTTTGAAAGAGGAGGTCTATCTCAGAAGGGAAGCGGATTAGCAAGCTGCCTTAGCTGCGGCCAATGCCTCTTCGTAGTTAGGCTCTTGAGTAATTTCCGGAACCACTTGCTTATACGAAACCTTACCATCTTTACCGATCACAAAGATCACTCTCGCCATAAGACCCGCTAAAGGACCATCTGCCAAAAGCACACCATAATTGTTAGCAAATTCTTTGTTTCTAAAGTCTGAACATACTTTAATGTTATCGATCCCCGCAGCACCACACCATCTAGCTGCAGCAAATGGAAGGTCCATAGATACAGTAATAACTTCTACACCTTCCAGGCCAGCTGCTTCAGCGTTAAATCTTCTGGTTTCTGCATCACACACACCTGTATCAAGTGATGGTACGGCAATGACCAATTGTACTTTACCTTCACCACCGATTGTCTCATCTTGAAGCATTGGATCACAGTTCACTACTGTTGTTGCTGGCGCTGTGTCACCCACATTTATCTCTGTACCTGCTAGATTACATACAATGTCGTTTTTAAATGTTACTGTTGCCATTAAATTTCCTTAAATTAATTTTTGTACATGCATTATCTCTTAAAAGATATAAATACAATCTTAAGTAGGACAAAAATACTCTTATTTATAAGAAAAAGCCAAAAACGCATGATAAAATGGATCATCTACTGCATCATTACATTCCCGGAATTCTAGGGATCCTTCCTAGTTTCGAATAACGGCAATACCATCCCCACATCTTTTTCATCCAGTGACCAACGACAGGCATAGGGATCATTTTACCACCCTTTTCACTACGATAGACAAATGCTGCACCATTTCCTGTATCCATCACACATAAAATATTCAAATGTTCCATATAGCTCTGTTTGGAATCTATGTTTTGTATGCTATTCATAATGTTGTAGGCTACATTTTTAGCCATCACTTCAGCGACATGCCCCTGTTTCGCTCTCCACTCAGGCCCCATAAGTGATGCAGAATCACCAATGGCATACACGCCATCAAACCCTTCTATCTCATTATACTCATTGGTGACAACATACCCCGCATCGCTGAGTGGCAGTCCGGACGCTTTAAGTATATGATGTCCGGTACCTGCGGAGATAAACATCGTCAGATCCGATTCCAGTTTCGTCCCATCTTCAAAACAGATACCATCTTCTTCAAAATGGGTGATCTTGCTGCCGACTTTTTTCTGGATGTTCGTCATCTTGAACATCTTGTCCATCATCACTAACGCTTTTTCACCCATCTTCTGTCCGGGTTTTTCCATAGGGGCAAAAAAAGTAAGTTCAAAGTTTTCACGTACCCCTTTTCTCCTCAGATAAGTATCCACATTAAAAAGTACTTCAAATGCAGGTCCTCCACGTACAGCAGAAGTATCCTTAGGGTTACCTCCGAAGCCCATGGCAATTTTCCCTCCATTTTTCCCTATCAATCTCTCCAAACGTTCATACAGTTCCGTAGCCTCTTCAGGCTTACCGCAGATAGAGAGTGTATGCTCCAATCCCTTTAACTGTATCTTGTCCTGTCCGAGCGCCACAACGAGATAGGGATACCCTTCTAAAACACGACCGCTATTTAAAGTCACCCTCTTGGCTTCCGCGTCAAATTGAAGTACGGGATCCACAATAAGCTGAAAGCCATGTTTCATCGCAAGCTTATCCAGGGGGACAGATACATCTTCTTGCGTTGCTTCACCCGTGGGTATCCAGATAGAAGTAGGATAAATATAAAAATAATCCCTGTCACTGACCAAAGTGACATCCAAATCATGTTTTCGAAGATGGATTGCCGCTTCAACCCCGGCAAATCCTCCGCCCAATACCAATACTCTACGCATCGTCTCTCCTATTTTTTCACTAAGTCTGCACGCGGGTAGAAAAAGACCTGCTCTCTTTCTACCATGATCTTCTCCTTGTCGTCTGTAGCATAGGCTCTTATCACTATAGGTACAGGGACATCTTTTCTTGTATTGTTTACCAGTTGCTCTTTTGTTTCCAGGACCACCACTTTTTTCTTTTTCTGCCCTGCCCCAAGGTCAAATGGCTCCGAAGGTCTCCTGATAGTGATCTTATCATTTCCTACGATCTCAAAGTAATAGGTATGATCTTTGCTGTCTGTATTGGCAAACATGAAAATATAGTCATTCTGTACGACGCCGTTGTCCAGTACTTTATAGAGTCTTTGGCTCTTATTGATGTTTAAAAGCATATGCTCTTTTTTGCTTCCCATCACGAACAGTGTCACAAGTACGATCATAAGCACAGCAAAATATGCGATCACCTTACCTCTAAAGTAGTTCGTCTTACCTTCATGACGAAGGGTCTCTTTTTCACTCGACCACTGCACCAGACTCGGTCTACCCAATGCACCCATCACTGAAGTACAGGCATCCACACACTCCAGACAGTTGATACACTCAAGCTGCAATCCTTTACGGATATCGATATGTGTCGGACAGACAGTGACACAACTTTCACAGGTGGTACACTCTGCACTAGGTTCCACACTTAAAAGATCTTTTTGTTTCGTAAATTTCTTTTCTCTCTCATATCCATGCCCCTCATAGATCTCACCGCCTCTAATAGGATCATAAACTGCCATGATCGTATCATCATCATACAGTACGGACTGCACACGGCTATAAGGACAGACATAGACACAGAAGTCCTCTTTGATGAATACCACGTCAAGTATGATAAAGATTGCCGTACTTACCAACACTCCTACCAATACCATATGTTCGGTAGGGTTGCTCAAATACCTAAAGAAATCTTCAGGAGGCACAAAGTACCATAAAAAATTGGCAGAAGCTACAAAGGCCAAGACAGACCAGAGCAAGATAGCGATGACACTTTTGATTTTGTTCTCCATTTTGCTCATATCCGGTTCTTTTTGCTTGTTTTTGATCTTTTTTCTCAACCCTAAAAGTTTTGTCTCTATCCCATCTCTATAGATCACCCTAAAAATAGTCTGAGGACAGGCCCAACCACACCATGCTCTACCTCCTACTGCTGTGACGGCAAAGATACCCAGGAAAAGGAGCATAAGCAAAAACGGCATCAAGTAGAGCTCTTGCATATCAAAAGCAATACCAGCCAAATGCAGTTTTTTCTGATCAAAACTCAATAAAAAGAGATGATTTCCATTGATCGTGATCCATGGCATCACCATGGCAATGAGGGTCGCGGCTGCATAGAACCAATATCTTTTGATACGGTACGGTACCCATCCTTTTAAGTACTCTTTTGCTTGATTTTTCTTTGGTTTTTCTGTTGTTATTGTAGATTCCATTTATGACACCTTTTGTTTTTTTGCTTCTCTATCTTTTTCAAACGGACAAATCAGCACGATATTGTCCATATCTCTGGCACCTTCTGATGGATTCATCTCCATCCATGCACCTTCCACCAGCTCTCTGATCCCTCGTGACTCAATATAGTCTTTCAGTGAACTACGGCTTACATCCAACTCTCTAGCTATCGCACTGACATTCATTCCCTCTCTCAAAAATGAGATGATCTCTCTTTGATAAATATCAAACTTGGAGCTTGACTTGCTTCCTTTTGGACGTCCTATCTGGTTTGTCTTCTCTTTTTCTTCTTGTCTTAATTCATTGAGCAGAGGAAAGATCTCAATCATATCGGTCTCTTTATTCATCAGCATATTTGAGTCTACGATCCAAAGATCAACACTATGACTTAGCATACAATTAATCACCTTTATCAGTTCTTCTACTTTATCACTCAATATGATCAGAGAAGAGACAATAATGGTGTTGCCCTCTTGCATAGATCGTAAAAATGCTTCAAAATCTTCTCTTGCATCCAAAAGAAGATTCTTGGTTGCATATTCGACCACCTCTTTGTCAATATCAAGTTCATTCCTTAAAGAAAATGATAGAATATCACTCTGCTGTGTGGTCAAATGTGGGAAACCTGGTACTTGCCTCATATACGCATAAACCATATCATTCCTTTATAATTTTAATTATCTTATCTTATCTGATGATAAAAGTCAAGTAATTTAAGAGTATTTTCGTCATTTTTACTCTTTTAACCGTCATTTTTTCTTTGCTTACGTCTATTTATGTTAAAATATGTCTATCAGTATTAAAAAAGTATGAGGATAAAAAGTGAATCTTACACATCTAGATGAACAGAACAAACCAAAAATGGTCGATGTCTCAGACAAAGACAACACAACACGTATAGCCACGGCCAGCGGTATCATAGAAGTAGGACAAGCTGCTTTTGATGCTGTACTGGAAAATACAGCAAAAAAAGGGCCTGTTCTTCAAACTGCGGTGATTGCTGCCATTCAAGGGACCAAACAAACCTCAACCCTCATCCCTATGTGTCATCCGCTCATGCTGACCTCTGTAAAGACGGATATTGAAGAGCTTCCGGACCTCCCGGGATTTAAACTCACCGTCACAGCAAAACTTAACGGACAGACAGGGGTAGAGATGGAAGCGCTTACCGGAGTCAGTGTAGGACTGCTCACGATCTACGATATGCTCAAAGCAATAGACAAAGGGATGGTCATAAGAAATGTGCAATTAGAAAATAAATCCGGTGGCAAGAGCGGTGATTTTAATCGCGCATAAGTTTAAAAGGAGAAGCAATGATTTTAGACGACAAAACACCCCAGAAACCGAAGATAGAATATCCGACCCAATGGGGATTTAAGCTCATAGGCAGAGACAAAGAGGCACTCTTAAAATGTATCAAAGAAGCCATGGGAGACAAAGAACACCTTTGCTCTTTAGGAAACTCTTCGCGGACAGGAAAATTTCATACCTATAACGCCAGCTGCATTGTAGAGACAGAAGAAGAGAGAAATCGTATCTTTAAATACTGTCAGGATCATGACGATGTGGATATGGTGATCTAATCCGCCTTATTCCTTCAGTTTACCTAACATGCGATCGGCACTCAAACTCACCAACATAGAGACGATCACATAGGCCAAAAAGAAATAAAGCCCTACCTGTACCTCTGCATGACTGACATCAGAACCGTTGCTTGTGAGATACACCAGCAACGTAGCCACCACAAAGACATCCAGCATTGACCATTTCCCAACCCATTTGAAAAACGTTACGATACCGTGGGCGAATCTACTCTCCATCACCACCGCCACAAACATTAAAGAGAGCGTTTTGAAGAGCGGTATGAGTATGGAAAAAAGCAGGATCACCAAGGCTACCGCCATCTCACCATTCTCCCATAACTTCACCACGGATCCCAAGAGACTTTTGGACTCAAATGAGAGTACGACATCTCCGATATACTCAAACTCTTTATGTATCGTCACTGTCAGCAGAGGGGCAAAAAGACCAAAAGTCAACACGACTAACGCCACCAAAGCACCAAAAAATGTAAACAGTCTCAAATCTACCAAAAAAGCACTGCACAAGATCACAAGTAGCACCCCCATCACATAGAGAGTATAACGCTTCGCCTCTGATTGATGCTCCTTTTGAGAAATCATGGTCTCTTCACGTAAAAGCCGCTTATCATTCTCGTAGTATCCCAAGCTGAACTTCTCCGCCCAATTTTTTGCCTGGTACTCAGCCTGTGTTGAGATATCTTTATCCATGACAAGTGTTTGCGTACGCTGTTCATACTGTTTTGCCTGCGAATAGGCTTGCAGTCCAAAATACCCCATGATGATCACCAATAAGGACAATAACAGCATCATTATCTTTTTCTTCATAGAGAGATTATACTATAATCACTGCTATGAATATAGATAGATTAAAACAGATAGCATTGGAAGCAGGAAAAATTGTCAGAGAGGGCTACGCCTCCCACAAAGAGGTCTCCCATAAAGGGGTCGTTGATCTTGTGACCGAGTTTGATATCAAAACCGAAGCCTTCATCATCGATCAGCTCAAAAAAGTATTCCCTGACCATACCCTTGTGGGAGAGGAAAGCCACCATGGAAGTTATCACTACGACAAGGCCATCTACATTGACCCCATCGATGGTACGACTAATTTTGTTCACGGTATCCCCCATCTTGCGGTCTCACTTGGCATCTGGGAACAGGGAAAGCCTACCATGGCTGTCGTCTATAACCCTATTTTAGAAGAACTCTTCTGGGCTGTAGATGGAGAGGGTGCGTATTGTAACGGGCAAAAACTTGAGGTTAGTTCACAAAGCAAGCTTCAAAATGCACTGATCGCCACAGGGTTCCCTTATGCCAAGGTCAATGCCGGCGTTGAGTATGAGTGGGTGATCAAATGTATGACCAACCTGCTGCCGTATATCCAGGATATCCGAAGGTTGGGTGCAGCCGCAGTAGATCTGTGCTATCTTGCCCAGGGGAAGGTGGAGGCCTTCTATGAGATCGATCTTAAACCCTGGGATGTGGCTGCAGGGATCCTGATCGTGCAAGAAGCAGGTGGCAAGATCAGCAATGTAGACAACAAGACATTTGATTTTGACGATAAAAGTATTGTCGCAAGCAATGGCAAAGTACATCAACAGCTGATGCAGTATTTAGAGAAGATCTAAATACTTAGCAGCCCCGTTTTATTGACTTTCTGATTTTTGAGGAAAGAAGTAGATCATTACCAAGAGCCATACAACAGCAAGATCTATAGCAACATCTGCGAAGTTAAATACCGCAAAGTCAAAACCGCAATGCCAGGCAACATAATCCACTACACCCCCATGCACAAAACGATCATATACATTACCCATTGCGCCGCCTATCAGTAACCCTACTGGAAATGCATAACGCTTGATATACCCTTCTTTAAAGACAAAGAACAGGATAGCCACTATAAGGAGTGCCTGTATCCATTTAAGATAAGGTCCCAGAAATGAGAGCATGGAAAAAGCCACACCTTTATTATAGTGCAGTTCAAGGTCTATACATTGTCCCGGACGATAATACCCCTCAATAAAGAGAGATTTGATATTCTGGTCTATGATAAAGGTCCCCAAAAGGACCAGAAAAAAGACAGCAAAGGCTCTCATTAAGCTAAAGCCTTTTTAAAGAACTCTACACACTCTTCCATGATCTCTTCAACTTTTTTTTCATCTTTTCCCTCAAGCAAAAGGCGGATTTTATTTTCTGTCCCGGAGTAACGGAAAAGATGACGTATACCTAGCCCTTCAATCTTGTCTTTGAGGACATCTAACCCTTCGATCGTATCAAAATCTCTTTTTTCCTGGACCGCAAGGTTTACCAAGATTTGAGGATATGACGCATACGGGTTAAATGCTTCACTTGCCTTTTTCCCCGTCTCTACCAAGTATGCCAAAGCCTGCAGTGCACTGGAGATACCATCTCCCGTCTTTGCATAATCCGAGAAAATAATATGCCCACTCTGTTCTCCACCAAAGTTCATACCATATTTCTGCATCATCTCCACAACATTTTTATCTCCAACTGCAGAACGGTGCAGGGTAAGCCCCTGTGAAGTAAGATACTCATCAAGTCCCTGATTGCTCATCACCGTAGCAACCATCCCCTCACCTTTGAGTGATCCTTGGTTTTTAAGATGTACAGCAAGCACACCCATCAACTTATCTCCATCAACGACATCACCCTTCTCGTCGACTATCACCAATCGATCTGCATCACCATCCAAGGCGATCCCGACATCTGCACGATACTCCAGTACTGCTTTTGCCAAATACTCCGGATGCATGGCACCGCATCCTTCATTGATGTTAAATCCGTTAGGCTTATCACCCAACACCACAACCTCTGCACCAAGTTCCTGTAGGATCGTAGGTCCAACAATATATCCCGCCCCGTTCGCACAGTCGATCACTACACGTTTACCGGACAACGTTGCTGTTTTTGAAAAGGAGTTTTTGATATGTACAATGTAACGACCGACCACATCATCTATTCTCTTTGATTTCCCTATCTCTTTTCCTGTCACTTGAGCCGCTTCTATCTGTGCATCATCTTCATAGATCGCTTCTATCTCCTTCTCTTTTTCACGGTTTAATTTGTTTCCGTCCAAGTCAAAGAACTTAATACCATTGTCATAATAGGGGTTATGGCTTGCAGAGATCATGATCCCCGCATCACAGCGCATATTTGATGTTAAAAATGCAATAGCAGGTGTCGGCATAGGTCCTATCTGTATCACATCAAATCCTACAGCGGTAAGCCCGGAGACCATAGCATTCTCTATCATATATCCACTACGTCTGGTATCTTTCCCTACTAATATTTTGTTGGTTCTGCTAAATCGTTTAAAATAGATGCCTGTAGCCATAGCCAAACGCATTGCATTTACTGCACTGACTTTTTTCCCTGCTTTCCCACGTACACCATCTGTTCCAAAAAGTTCCAATTTTCTTCCTTAATAGGGTTTGCACTATCCCCATGATTCTATAGGCTTCATTTTAACGCAAATTTGATTAACATTCCTCTATAGTCGCCCCCTAGTTATCCATGCAATTCCTTGGGTATACCTTTGCATTAATAAATCTTTAATCTTTATTTAGATATTATTCGCGAACTATTTTCACTCTAATTCATTGAGTAATAACAACATACCTATAAAGGAAACAACATGGCACACCATAAGTCAGCAAAAAAACGTATTTTGCAAACTGCTGTAAGAACTGAGAGAAACAGATATTACAGAACGAGAATCAAAAACATCACAAAAGCCGTACATGAAGCAGTAGCAGCAGCAGATAAAGCAGCAGCAGCAACAGCATTCGCAACAGCGAACAAACAAATCCACTCACTGGTAAGCAAAGGTTTCATCAAAAAAACAACTGCTGCTAGAAAAGTAAGCCGTCTTCATAAAATGGTAAATGCTATCGAAGCTGCATAAGCAGTCTCGATACACCCTCACTAAAATCACAATCTAACACAAAGAACGCCTATGTTCAAAGAAAAACTTCAACCTTTCATCGACAGATATAATGAAATCAGTGAACTCTTAAGTTCTCCGGATATTGCCAGTGATATTAAGCGTATGACAGAACTCAGCAAAGAGCAATCTGATCTTGGTCCATTAGTGGAAAAAGCAAATATTTACGTTGAAACTGCTGATGCTATAAGCGAAAATAAAGAGCTTTTAGGGGATCCGGAGCTTGGTGACCTTGCAAAAGAAGAGCTAAGTGAGTTAGAGCCGATGCTACCTGCCTTGGAAGAAGAGATCAAGGTTCTCATGATCCCCAAAGACAAAAATGATGATAAAAACATTTTCCTTGAACTTCGTGCAGGTGCAGGAGGGGACGAAAGTGCACTTTTTGTCGCTGATGTCTTTAGAATGTACTCACGCTATGCAGAACAGATGGGATGGAAAATAGAGATCGTCAGCACCAATGAAGGTACATCAGGGGGATACAAAGAGCTTATCGCCCAAATCAAAGGGGACAGTGTCTATTCCAAGCTCAAATACGAGGCAGGTACCCACCGTGTACAACGTGTACCAGATACTGAAACACAGGGACGTGTGCATACTTCTGCTATTACTGTGGCGATCATACCTGAAGTGGATGACGTTGAGATAGACATCAAACCAAATGAAATTAAAATGGATGTATACCGTTCAAGCGGTTGTGGAGGTCAATCGGTAAATACGACTGATTCTGCCGTACGTTTGACACATATCCCTACAGGAATCGTTGTCGCAATTCAAGATGAGAAATCTCAGCACAAGAACAGAGACAAGGCGATGAAGGTACTGAAGGCCAGAGTCTATGAAGCAGAGCTTCAGAAACAGCTTGATGAGACATCAAGCCAAAGAAAACTTCAGGTAGGGTCAGGGGACCGTTCAGAAAAGATCAGAACATACAACTACCCGCAGAACAGGCTTACCGATCACCGTATCGGATTGACTCTTTATGCTTTGGATGATGTAATGAACAACGGAAATTTAAAATTGGTCATTGATCCGCTGATCGCCCATGCACAGACGGAAGCCATCCAGGAAGCAGGTCTTTGATCCATGCCGGAATTTGAACCACTCAAAAGCGAGAATGATCTAAAAGAGGTTATCAAAGCAGCTTTTGATGCTGATCTCGCAGTTTCCGGTGCCTGGGGCTACACACAAGCACTTCCCACAGTCATTGAAGCCTCAGATATTCCAGTCAAACAACTAGAGCATATGCTCGCATCTATGCGTGCCTATATAGAGATGAACATGACCCTTCCCAAAGAGGAACGTTACGGGAGTATCAACCTCAATGAAATAGACAGGAAAGAGATACATGTTGATGACCTGGTCTATGACAAGGTAACCTATGAGATCACTGCCATGAAAGAGGAGACCTATGCTGCATTTATCAATGAATATAAAGAGGGCTTGGGCACAGAAGGGTTTGATATTACAGAACACTTTAATCAAAGAAAAAAAGCTACAATAACAAGAAATGAAGACTACTGGTTCGAAGTACATCAAACACTTTGACCCTACTCTTCATTTTCAAACCCAACATACCTTTTAAAATCTTTACTCCATCACTCTTGTAACATATAGTGTAAAACAGAGAGGATCTATCATCTCTCTATTCTATCACCCTGCATATATAAAAAACCACAGCCATTGAAAGCAAAAAGATGTTTCCATTTTTTTATCAGAAGAGAAAAATGATCCGTATCGTTATTTTGGATAGTACATAATCATAGAGAGGAATAGGGAAGTGTGTCAGCGAAGCCTGATGGAGACACTTCACTTTGTAATAAAATTAATCCATACACTCTATCTAAAGTCCATGGATTAACTCTTTACACTATCTGACCGAAAACGGTCAGAAGAGGTATTATTTAATACCTTTAATTTTTTTGTCTTCAGTAACAGTTTTACCGCTAAGGTCTGTCCAAGTGATCTCAATCTTGTCACCTTTTTTCAAACCTGCATCTCTGAAGGCAAATTTGAACTGTGGATTTTTAGACCAGAATTGGCTTGTAGA
This sequence comes from Sulfurovum sp. XGS-02, assembly GCF_023213175.1. Lineage (GTDB taxonomy): Bacteria > Campylobacterota > Campylobacteria > Campylobacterales > Sulfurovaceae > Sulfurovum. The sequence goes on along the minus strand of NZ_CP093312.1, from coordinate 59,901 downwards.
TACATCAAATACTACTTTACCGTTTACATTTGCACTAATGTGAGTGATGAAGTTTGCTTCAACACCTTTTTTCTTTGCTTGATCATAAGTAAGCATGTCATGTTTTGCCATTACTTTTACTTCTACAACATCGCCTTTAAGCTTTGCTTTAATTTTCATATTAGCCATAATATTCCTTTATTTTCTATTTCTGTTTATACTTAATTAGATTTTACTATCTAACCCAACGGCTTGAAGAGAGGATTAACCTTCACATCCACCAAGAGCAACTTCTAGTGTTACTTTACCTACATAGAACTTACCATCAGTACCTTCTACGATTGCAGTGATCGTACCAGATTTTTTCATTTTAATCTTAGTCATGAAATCAACGATTCCACCCTCTTGTACATCCCATACACATACAGCTGCCTCTGGGTTAACATCTTGGAAAAGAGATACAGTTTTAGCAGCGATATCAGACTCTACAGTTACAGGGATCGCTCCACCGTTACTTGCTACTTTTGGCGCTTTAACTTTTACACCTTTTTCTTCTGTTTTGATATCACCGTAAAGTGCTTTAACAGCGTCTGCTACAGTGTGAGCAGTCCATGTATCAGGCTTTTCAGCTCTGAAATCAATTGCAGATAAACTTGCTGGCAATACAGCTGCTGCAACCATACTTAAACTCATAAATTTTCTTCTATCCATTTTATTTCCTTTTGTATAAAAAATTTAGATAAAAGGTTGGATGACCCAACCTGATATTTTATTTTACTATTCTATTGTGAAATAATTGTGATAACTCACAATTATTTACTTGCTCCGATCATATAATCTACGACTTCTTTTACTTTATCATCTGAAAGATCCATAGCACCACCTTTTGGAGGCATACCGCCTTTTCCGTTGATCGCATTATGATACACTTGGTCTAGCCCTTTCTCAAGCGCTGCTGCCCATGCTGCTTTATCACCCACTGCAGGTGCACCCATTGCATCTGTAGCATGACATACCGCACAACTTGCTTCATAGGTATCTTTACCAGGAGCTGCTGCTTCAGTTTCTGTTGGCTCAGGCAATGTTTTTTCTGAACTCAATGGCGGGTTAAAGTCTGTAAGTTCAAACCCGATTCTCTGTACTTCAGGCTCACCTTCAAAACAGTCTTTCATACATCTTACACCGTTACCGTAGTTCAATGGGTTATTGAAGTACTCACGTGCATTGTCTTGACCTTTTGGTCCATTGATCTTAGGCTCAAAACCATCAACGTTAGGCATAACGATCTTTAAGAACTTCTCTCTGTCTAGTTCATACTCATCATCTACTAGCTCACCCTCAATTTTCATCTCGTTGATATAAAGGATGTATGCAGATAGTGCATAGACTTGATCTGTTGTTAAAGACATAGGTGCTTGGTGAGGCATACCTGTTTTGATGTACCACCATAATGTACTCGCATATGGCCAGTACGGACCGAATGCACGCTGTGGACCTTCAGAATCCGGATTAACTCTTTGATTCTTCATTGTTTTCTGCAATGCATATGCATTACCCAAAGTAAGTTTTGGGTAAAGCCCAGAACCTGCACCAAAGTCACCGTGACAAGATGCACATTTTTCTTCATACAGTTCATCACCCTCTTCTACAGTACCTGAACCTTCAGGAAGACCTGTACCGTCAGGCATAACATCGATATCCCAAGCTTTCTGCTCATTTTCAGTTGCTCTTTTACCTTTGTTGAATGGTGTTGTATGTGCTGCTTCATTAACATAGTACGCACCTGATTTACCATTCACGATCGGATATGTTACCCCACCGTCAACTACGAGTTTGCCATTGTGCTCATATGTTTTCTTAACACTGTCAGAGACTAAAGCGTTTGCTGGACCTACAGCATCTATTTCTCTTTTAGTGAAACCTTCTGTATTCATTGTAGTATTTACTGGTGCTGCACTTTTTGTTTCAGCTGCAGGCTTTGCTTCAGCTGTATCTTTTGTACCGTTAGATGCATTACAAGCTGTTCCTAAAAATACTACTGATGCAAGCAGTGTACTTGCAACAATTTTTTTATGATAAGATTTGTACATTTGTAACCTCTCCTTTTGCATCAATTTCCCATGTGTGGATACCGTTTCTATGGTAAACACCTTCGATTCCTACAGCCGCTCTTTCGTTTCTTACTGTTGGCTGGATGTGTCCTGCATCATCCGAAGCACGTGAACTAAGAAGCATTGGCTCACCTGTATACTCATGCATGATAGAGAATCTAGTCCAAGCTTTTTCAAGTACGAGTCCTTTGAGTGATGCTTCTACCCAGTTCTTACCGCCATCAAATGATACATCAACAGTTGAGATCGTACCCATACCAGACCATGCAAGTCCTTCTATCTCTACCATATCACCTTTTTTAAGGTCTGTCCATGGTTTCTCAGGACATGGTGAAGTAATTACAGAGTTTACCTCGTTTGCATAGAAGTGCTGTATCGCTTTACCTGTATGTTTCAATGCTGTATATTTAGAAGTCTCTTCTTTTGCATAGAATGGTTCAGATGCAAACTCAAGTCTACATAACCATTTTACACATAGGTTTGCTTCCCAACCTGGAACAACGATTCTGATCGGGTAACCTTGTTCTGGACGCAATGCTTCACCATTTTGTCCCCAAACGATCATAGCATCATCAAGTACTTTATCTACAGGGATAGTTCTACCCATATGAGAGTTGTCTATACCTTCTGCAAGCATCCATTGAGCCTCTGGCTTAAGACCAAGATCTTTAAGAATATCTTTGATGTACACACCAGTCCACTCAGCACAAGACATAAATCCTTTTGCAAATTGGATCGAGTTAAATTGAGGACCTCTCCACTCTGGCCCACCGTTCGCTGGACACTCAAGGAAGTGTACTCTACTTACATTCGGATATCTTTTCAATTGATCCATCGTTAAAACGATCGGCTTCTCAACCAGACCGTGAATCATAAGTCTATGCTGGTTTGGATCAATTGTTGGTGTACCACCGTGATGTCTGTTAAAGAAAAGACCGTTCGGTGTGATAATACCGTTCAAATCCTGGATAGGTGTTACCGCAATTGATGCTCTGTAGTTACCAGAAGATAAAATTGGTGTTGTTCTTCTTGTTACGTTATGCTCGTAAGGAGAAGGCTGTCCATATAGGTTTACAGTTACGTCATCACCAAACTTAAGACTCCATGGTTTCTCTTCCATGATGTTTGGATCATCCTCAGGGTTTGCTTTAATATGCTCACTCGCATCTATTGTGACGGGTGCGACAACACTAGCTGCAGCTAATGCGCCCATAGAATAAGTTGCTGTTTTCTTAAAAAAGTTTCTTCTTGATGTTTGCTCTGACACTTCAGAAACAACTTCAAACTCTTCTTTAGTTATCTTATTCATTTGTCCTCCTTGATTAATTTTAAAATGACTAAGGATGTATCCCCTTAATTTCGTCATATGCCATAGATTATATTCAAATAAAATAAAAGTTAGGGATTAAAATGATTAATCTGTCCTTAGAACCTCTATAATTATCTTCCCTCTGTAACGAAAATTCACCACAAACATAAAAAAACTATATAATTATCATAAATATTATATATACAGTCTGACAAACCGATACGAAAGTGCTTCCTAAGGGATCACTGATACCGTATCATGCTGTCTTGTTACTCCCCAGAGCCCATACAGCTTAAGTGAAGTATCTCGATATACTCCCGTGCATAATAGAGTTTTCCATCCATCCCTTCAATTACGGCAAATACGGTTCCCTTAAACTCCATTCTTATATTAAGCTCATACTCGACCATACCCTCTCCATTAATATCAAAGACGGCGACCAAACTCTTAGGATTGGCATCTTGGAAAATGGCAAGCGTTTTTGCTTTGAGACTTGAACGTATAGTGATAGGGATCTCTTCCGGATCTCTTACGATACCTCTAGGGACTATCAGTTCGATAGCTGTACTTTTCTGGATCGTTGAAAACTTTTCTCTTCCATACAGTGCCAGTGCCGCATCATTGATCGAAGAGGCTTTCCACGCCAGAGGGTTACGCTTCCTATAATCTACAGCGAGCAACTCTGCAGTATAGGGGAAAACAGAAAAACCTAAAAGTAAAAAATGACGTCGTTTCATACTTTTCCCAGTACTCTCCGTATCGCTTTGGCACGTGTCTCTACATCACCCACACATTTCTCGTTCGCTTCTAATGCTTTGTTCAATCCATCTTCTTCTTTGCCGTATTTCATGATAAAATAGATAGATTCAGCCAGCGCATTTTCCAAAGGTGTTGTCTCATCAGGCGGTATCGGATTAAAATACTTATTGTCCCACAACACTCCCATACTTAAAAGTGCCAAGGCATCTTTATCCTCTTCTTGTGACAGATGTGACTGCGGATGTATCGCCTCTTGGTACTTAGCCATAGCTTGGGATACTTTAGCCGTTATTAGGCCCCCTATCGTCACTGCTGCCAACTCTATGGCATCCCTGTAGAGCATACCATTCTCTATATTCTCTTCAACCATGGTATAGAACTGTTCTATACTCTCTTCACTGCTTCTGTTCACTAAGAATCCTATCTATCAATTATTGATTAAAGATAATATAAAAGAGCTTTAAGTTTTCTGACACTATCACCCTCTATAAAATCTTTATGGTACAATTCTAAAAAAATAAAGAGGACACTTTTATGAAAAACGTAGGAAAAGTTACAACTCTTTTTATATCCGTTCAGGGTACCTCTTCTCGCATTGAGAAAAAGTCATTTAACTTGGATCCAAAAGGTGTTATAGAAGATAAGTATTATGATACCAATATCAACAGATCCGTATTGCTTACATCAGAAGCGAGTTATGCTTTGGCCAGCGGGCACAATATCACATTTCCTTTTGGTTCTTTGGGAGAAAACATCTTGATGGACTACAACCCTTACCATCTTGTGCCAGGAGATCAACTGCGCATCGGTGAAGTGGTCTTGGAGATAAGCCAAAACTGTACGATGTGCGACCATCTTTCCCAAATAGATGAGAGTCTGCCTACACTGCTTAAAAATGATAGGGGTATTTTTGCTAAAGTTATTGAGGGTGGTACGATTAAAAAAGGGGATGAGATAACACTTTTATAATAAAAGCGTTATTCGCATAGAGGCGGGAGTAAAGATCCCCGCCGAAATATGGCTGATTACTCAGCAGTAAGCGTTTTAGAAGTAAGCTTTTTAAGTATATCTTCCATTTTCTTTTGTGCCATAAGCAGAACATCATGAGATGCTTTGTCTTCGATCGCTAAAGATGCTATCCAGTTATACACTGAAGGGAATCCGATTTCCATAGTATGTGTACCTTTTTTCTGATACATGTACATTGAACAAGGTGCAAATGCCCCTGCTTCAGGGTGTGTTTTAGCTACTGTATAGATTACCTCTAGGTAACAGATAGAGTAAACATCATAAAAAGTAAACGCTTCAGAGCCACTCTCTTCCATATCATAGTTAAGGTCATTAAATCCAGCATTGATGAACATAGCCGGGATCAGTGCTTGCTCGAAATCTGCTTCGAATTTATCTTTCACCTCTTCCCAATCTGCCTCAGGGTCCATTTTCCCTTGAACAGTGGTAACAAGTGGACCTTCCGGTTGCTTCATCTCATAAGTTACTTTTTCTTCTTTTGCATTTGGAAGTGCTGCTCTAAGTGTCTCTTGGATCAATTTACCATATGCAACAAGTTCTGCATCATCTGCAGGGATCCCCATGATATTAGCCATTGCTTCAGCACTCAAAGAAGAGATCGAAATCGTTTTTGACCCTTTTTTTGTCCAGATAGACATACTCATTGGAGAGAAAAGTCCGATATTCGGATATTTTTTACCCAACTTAACAACAAAATCTTTTTTAAAGATCGTAAAGAGGTTATAGACATCAAACTCAAGCGTATCAAAATTTTTCGTACCATCTTTGATCTGTTTTTTCCATGGTGCTGTCATATCTCTGTTGTCATTGATGAAAAAACCTGCTTTTTCAAATGCCGCTGCGATCGTCTTAGGTGTGATCTTTCCATCACTGTTATCTGCAGTTAAGATAGTTACATTGTGAGTAGCTTTAGGTGCAGCATTTGCAGCAAGCCCTGTTGCCAGTCCCATAGTAACAACCATTGCAAGTAGCAATTTTGTGAAGTGTTTCATTGTAGTCCTTTTTGTGTGTTTTGTAAGTGGCCAATATTATAACCGAACTTCATTTAATTTAAATTAATAATGTTACGAGTATTAGGATAAAGAAAAAAAGTGGATTAAGTGTGTAATGAGATTTAAAAAAATAAGGGGGATTAACAAAGGGAAAACCCTTTGTTAAATGATCTTAGAATCTATATCTGATGTAGAATCTAGCATCTTGTGCTTTTTCAACAACATTTGGTAACATAGCATCTGCTACCATCGCAGCTTGTGGACCCATTGGAGCGCCTGCTGCAGTACTCATAGCTTTTAAGTCATCAATTTTTAATGGTGTACCACCTGAAGCGAAGAAACCTTGACTTCCAGTATAGTCATAATCAATTGATGTATATCTGAATTGAGCACTTAAAGCTTCATTGAATTGATACGTATAGTATACTTCCCAAGCATCACCACGTGCAGCCAATTTAGAACCGATCATAGTGTCTTCAGCATAATCAAATGGTCTCCAGTATTTACTTCCATGGTTATACTCAAGTCCAAGTTTACCATAATTCTCATCACCAACATTTACAGGAAGCTGTGCACCGAACCAGTAAGAGTGACCACCTTTTCCTTCACCTTTAGAAGCACCAAAGTCAGGTAATGCAAATCCTAGATCAGATGGAGTCATACCTAACATTTGACCATCAGCATCTGGTCTAGTTTTAGTCCCTGCTAATGAAGCAAATAGTTTTACATCAGCAAAGTAACCATCTTCTGTCACACCGTCAACTAACACAGAAATCGCAGCACCGTCGATATCTCCTTGTTGACTCATCATTGCAGTATCTGCTGTTGGCATACCCATCGCACCATCGAACAGAGCAGCCATCATATTTGCTGTGTCAAAACCAGGAAGATCGTACGCTCTGAATGCTGTAGTTTTTACAATATACTGACCATCATTATATGGTTCAAAGATAAATCCAGCAAGTTTGATATCTTCCATTGAAGCATCATCATTCGCATAATTTGTAGCACCTAAATTACCAAGCATTGGAACTGCATTGGTCGCACCCTGTCCCATACATAATTTAAATGACATACCTGGAACACCAGTAATTTTAGAAAGATCAAGCTTAGAACTTAAACCGTCAAACTCAACATTAATAATGTGTCCAAGTGGTGACTGTGCTGCATCATCGTCTCTAAGATTAGCTAAGAAACCATTTGTAGATGGTCTTCTACCTACAGAGAATGTCCATGGCATATCAAGACCAAATGCTTTTTCACCAAGGTATAACCAATATGCTTGTCTTACTTTTAGGTTATCATTTGTCAATGACTCATTTGAGAACCAGTTGAATGTATCAAATCCAAACCCTCTCATACCAAATGGATTAAGTGCATCATTAGTAGTTTGTCCAAGGTCTGCACCGAATGCTTTATTGTAAGAAAGTTGTCCTTTAAACACATTGTTAGCGTTTGGAGCATATGCCATATTTAACCACAATCTAGTAGCCATTAGGTCATTTTTACCTTGCTCAGTTCCATCAGCCATATCATAGTTGATGTTATCAATAGATGTTCTTAGATCAACACCCCACTTGATGTTATCTCCACTGTCGTGAGCTTTTACTTCATTGATCTTTTTATTTTGCTTTTTAACTTTTTTCTGAAGTTTTGCAAGTTGAGCCTCAAGATCTGTGATTCTGTCGTTAACTGAACTCGCATTTACTGTTGTCAATGCTAGTGTTGCCACGAGTGACGCTGTTACTATTTTTTTCATGTTTACTCCTTTAAATTATGTTTGTCCAAAACATGTAAGGGTTAGTTTAGACCATCTAGACTGATTTTAGACTTAAAAAAATAAATTTTTATAATATTTTGAGGTTAGTTAATATCACATTATAAATGTTATAAAAAGTATATTAAAAAAGGAGAAAATAAAGGAAGAGCCTAAAGGGAATTTAAAAGGGAAGGAAGTTAAGGCTCTTCAATAAAAGATAACCGGGGGGACCAAGAGACAAGGAAGTTATTACAAATATTGGACAAGGAGTAAAACAATTCTCTTGGAAAGGGAGATGGTTACCTTTCTAAAGATATTATAAATGATGGGAGTTAATGAGGAGTAAATAGAGTATTAATCAAAGGTTTAAATAAATAACAATCGTCATAGAATGTGAAAGAAAAATTTGTTAGAAAAAGATAACCGATATAAGATATAAGACATATCAAGGAAGACTACTTATATTGGACAAGAGTAAAACACAATCTCTCAAACTAATGGTTATCTTTTCTGCACGCATTATAACCTATGAGTGTAAATCATGTGTAAAAGTAAACAAATAAAAATAAAAGGCTTTGTGATAAATTAAAATTGAAAAGAGTTAATTGATTGATTGTTAAAAAATGAAGGGTGTTATAAACTCAAAGTGGCAGCGACCTACATTTCCACAAGCGTAGCCTGCAGTATTATCGGCGATGGGAGGCTTGACTTCCAGGTTCGGAATGGAGCTGGGTATGACCCTCCCTCTAGCCCCACCACTAAGAGAAAGATAAACACCGATGTGTTCATGTTTCTCTCAGCTCGTAAGCTTTGAGTAACTTAGTATTGTTAAGAGCCTAGGTAAGTTGATTACAATTGCATACTCATTATTAAGCTTGCACTTAATAAGGTAGTACCTATTTGAAGAATAAAGTAAATACAAACGATCTATTAGTACTGGTCAGCTAAATGACTTTCATCACTTACACACCCAGCCTATCAACGCAGTAGTCTTCTGCGGATCTTCAGGGATGATTCATCTTGGAGTTGGCTTCCCGCTTAGATGCTTTCAGCGGTTATCACATCCGAACATAGCTACCCAGCGATGCCCTTGGCAGGACAACTGGTACACCAGTGGTTCGTTCACCCCGGTCCTCTCGTACTAGGGGCAACTCTCCTCAATCATCCAACGCCCACGGCAGATAGGGACCGAACTGTCTCACGACGTTCTGAACCCAGCTCGCGTACCGCTTTAAATGGCGAACAGCCATACCCTTGGGACCTGCTTCAGCCCCAGGATGCGATGAGCCGACATCGAGGTGCCAAACCTCCCCGTCGATGTGAGCTCTTGGGGGAGATCAGCCTGTTATCCCCGGCGTACCTTTTATCCTTTGAGCGATGGCCCTTCCACACAGAACCACCGGATCACTATGACCGACTTTCGTCTCTGCTCGACATGTACGTCTCGCAGTTAAGCTGGCTTATACCATTATACTCTGCGATGGATTTCCAACCCATCTGAGCCAACCTTTGTAAGCCTCCGTTACTTTTTAGGAGGCGACCGCCCCAGTCAAACTACCCACCAGACATTGTCCTCCGACAAGATAATTGCCGCAAGTTAGCAATCAGAATATATAAGGGTGGTATCTCAAGGATAGCTCATCACCAGCTGGCGCCGATGAATCAAAGCCTCCCACCTATCCTGCACAAATATATCCCAATTGCAGTGTCAAGCTATAGTAAAGGTGCACGGGGTCTTTCCGTCTTGCCGCGGGTAGGAGGAATTTTCACCTCCACTACAATTTCACTGGATCCCTGGTTGAGACAGCTCCCATCTCGTTACGCCATTCATGCAGGTCGGTATTTAACCGACAAGGAATTTCGCTACCTTAGGACCGTTATAGTTACGGCCGCCGTTTACTTGGGCTTCGATCAAGAGCTTCGCACCGAAGTACTAACCCCATCAATTAACCTTCAAGCACCGGGCAGGCGTCACACCTTATACATCCTCTTACGAGTTAGCAAAGTGCTGTGTTTTTGATAAACAGTCGGGAGGGACTCTTTGTTGCAACCTCTCTCGCTTTCGAAGCAAGTTCTAATACAAGAGGAGGCACACCTTATTCCGAAGTTACGGTGCTAGTTTGCAGAGTTCCTTAACCAGGGTTCTTCCACGCGCCTTAGAATACTCATCTCACCCACCTGTGTCGGTTTACGGTACGGGCAACTAATAATACACTTAGAGGCTTTTCTTGGCACGACGGTATCAACGATTCTGAATCAGCTCCGAAGAGCGTCATCAGCCTGTCAGGTCTCGAAAACAGCCGGCGGATTTTCCTATCCAGCTTATCTACACCCTTCGAGCCACTATTCCATCAGTGACCTCGTTTAACCCTATGCGTCCCCCTTCGTACTAAACTATTAGTTGGTATTGGAATATTAACCAATTTGCCATCGCTTACCCCTTTCGGACTCAGCTTAGGACCCGACTAACCCTACAATGACGAGCATAGTGTAGGAACCCTTGGGTTTACGGCGAACAGGATTCTCACCTGTTTTCTCGCTACTCATGCCTGCATGCTCACTTCTAGCCGCTCCACCACTCCTTACCGGTATGGCTTCAATGCTGACTAGAACGCTCTCCTACCACTTAGTATAAATACTAAATCTACAGCTTCGGTGTCTATTTTAGCCCCGTTATATTTTCGGCGCAGAATCGCTAGACCAGTGAGCTGTTACGCTTTCTTTAAAGGATGGCTGCTTCTAAGCCAACCTCCTGGTTGTCTAAGCAACTCCACATCCTTTTCCACTTAAATAGAACTTTGGGACCTTAGCTGGTAGTCTGGGCTGTTTCCCTCTCGATGATGGATTTTATCACCCACCACCTGACTGCCATGAATTCACTATGGGTATTCGGAGTTTGACTGGGTTTGGTACCTTGGTGTAGGCCCTAGCCCAATCAGTGCTCTACCCCCCATAGCTTCGAACATGACGCTATACCTAAATATATTTCGGAGAGAACCAGCTATCACTAAGTTTGATTGGCCTTTCACCCCTATCCACAGGTCATCGGAGGAGTTTTAAACCTCCACCCGTTCGGTCCTCCACTAGCTCTTACACCAGCTTCAACCTGCCCATGGATAGATCACTTAGTTTCGGGTCTACAGCAACTAACTAACGCCCTATTAAGACTCGCTTTCGCTACGGCTTCACGTGTGTTTAACCTTGCTAGTCACCATAACTCGCAGGCTCATTATGCAAAAGGCAGTCCATCACCCTGTATAAAACATAGGGCTCTGAATGATTGTAGGCAGATGGTTTCAGGTTCTATTTCACTCCGCTCACTGCGGTTCTTTTCACCTTTCCCTCACGGTACTGGTTCACTATCGATCCTGGAGTAGTATTTAGCCTTGGAAGGTGGTCCTCCCATATTCAGTCAGGGTTTCACGTGTCCCGACCTACTCGAATAAAGTCTAATTAGTTTTCGTATACGGGACTTTCACCCTCTACGGTCAAGCATTCCAGCTTATTCTACTAACACCTTAAACTCTTTAGGGCTACTCCCTTTTCGCTCGCCGCTACTAAGGGAATCTCGGTTGATTTCTTTTCCTGTGGGTACTGAGATGTTTCACTTCCCCACGTTCGCTCTCCTAAGAGTGACATGCTTCGCAACATGCCGGGTTGCCCCATTCGGAAATCCAGGGATCAAAGCTTCTTGGCAGCTCCCCCTGGCTTATCGCAGCCTAGTACGTCCTTCATCGCCTCTCCTGGTCTAGGCATCCACCATCTGCCCTTAGATTAATTTATTTAATTCTAAGGTACTACCTTATTAAATGCAAATAAGTCATTCACAGATCTCTCTGTTTATGGTTACTCGTTTAATAATGTATATTTATGAGTTTCAATTTCTTGAAGTTTGCACATGAAAGTTATCATTTCTGATAATTTTCTGTTAAATTGTAATTTGTTTATAATATGAATAAATCCATATCATGCAACATTACGTTAGACTCTTAACAATAATAAGTTAAATAACTTTTAGGTGTAAAACCTAATAGAAACATTCTCATGAATACTTCTATTAAGTTTTCCAATCCATCATCTCTTTTCAGAAATGGTGGAGAATAACGGGATCGAACCGATGACCTCCTGCGTGCAAAGCAGGCGCTCTCCCAGCTGAGCTAATTCCCCAGGTTGTTACGTCAAAGATCCTAATAATCTTTGACAACCAAACAGTAAGTTATGATCGAACATAAAACAAACCAAGTCTTATTTGTGTTTGTGATGATATTCTGTGAGGAAATATCATCTATACTCTGAAAGGAGGTGATCCAACCGCAGGTTCTCCTACGGTTACCTTGTTACGACTTCACCCCAGTCGCTGATTCCACCGTGGAGGGTAGCCAGTTTAGCTTCCCCGCTTCGGGTGAAATCAACTCCCATGGTGTGACGGGCGGTGAGTACAAGACCCGGGAACGTATTCACCGTAGCATAGCTGATCTACGATTACTAGTGATTCCAGCTTCAAGCAGTCGAGTTGCAGACTGCTATCCGAACTGAGACCAGGTTTATAGATTTGCTCCACCTCGCGGTATCGCTTCTCATTGTCCTGGCCATTGTAGCACGTGTGTTGCCCTAGCCGTAAGGGCCATGATGACTTGACGTCGTCCTCACCTTCCTCCTCCTTGCGAAGGCAGTCTCACTAGAGTCCTCGGCCGAACCGTTAGTAACTAGTGACGAGGGTTGCGCTCGTTGCGGGACTTAACCCAACATCTCACGACACGAGCTGACGACAGCCGTGCAGCACCTGTATAAAAGCTCCCGAAGGCACCACTCTATCTCTAAAGTGTTCTTAAATATGTCAAGGCTAGGTAAGGTTCTTCGCGTATCTTCGAATTAAACCACATGCTCCACCACTTGTGCGGGTCCCCGTCTATTCCTTTGAGTTTTAATCTTGCGACCGTACTCCCCAGGCGGAATGTTTAATGCGTTAGCTGCATCACCGAATAGACTAGCTACCCGACGACTAACATTCATCGTTTAGGGCGTGGACTACCAGGGTATCTAATCCTGTTTGCTCCCCACGCTTTCGCGCCTCAGCGTCAGTAATGTTCCAGAAGATTGCCTTCGCTTTTGGTATTCCTAGTTATCTCTACGGATTTTACCCCTACACAACTAATTCCATCTTCCTCTCCCACACTCTAGACTAACAGTTTTGGATGCAGTTCTACGGTTGAGCCGTAGGCTTTCACATCCAACTTATTAGCCCGCCTGCGCGCGCTTTACGCCCAGTGATTCCGAGTAACGCTTGCACCCTCCGTATTACCGCGGCTGCTGGCACGGAGTTAGCCGGTGCTTATTCATATAGTACCGTCATTATCTTCCTATATAAAAGGAGTTTACACACCGAAATGCGTCATCCTCCACGCGGCGTTGCTGCATCAGAGTTTCCTCCATTGTGCAATATTCCCCACTGCTGCCTCCCGTAGGAGTCTGGACCGTGTCTCAGTTCCAGTGTGGCTGATCATCCTCTCAGACCAGCTAGGCGTCATTGCCTTGGTGAGCCATTACCTCACCAACTAGCTGATACCATATAGCCCGATCCCTTGGCGAAAAAACATTTCCCAACTATGATTAACATAGAAGGAGTATGAGGTATTAGCAGTCGTTTCCAACTGTTATCCCTCTCCAAGGGGCACATTAGCTATACATTACTCACCCGTCCGCCACTTAGCTGACATCCCGAAGGACCGTTCTCGTTCGACTTGCATGTGTTAAGCACGCCGCCAGCGTTCACTCTGAGCCAGGATCAAACTCTCCATAAAAATGAAATGGTTTGAACCATTGTCAAAGAATCACTTAACTATCTCTAATTAAGTTTAATCTTTATCCCAATTTTTTAAAAATTGGTAAAATTAAAACTCAAATAGACGTTGATTTGTTTACTTATTATTTGGTTGTCAAAGATCATTCACTCTCACTCTCTGGGCTAACTCAGCCTAGGTCTCTGTGTTTGTGGACGCGTATTATAGCACCGAACTTCTCCCTTGTCAAGGGTTTTTTGCATTTTATGCGAAATTTCTTGAAAAAATTTTTAAAGCCCTAAAATACGCGCTTTTATGGACCTTTTTAGCATTACAATATACATACCTGATATTTGAATATGCAGAAAATACAAAGATCATTTGCGAAGAGCCTAAGAAAGGGAGTTATATCGGGAGGGATAGGCTCTTCAATAAAAGATAACCGGGGGGACCAAGAGACAAGGAAGTTATTACAAATATTGGACAAGGAGTAAAACAATTCTCTTGGAAAGGGAGATGGTTACCTTTCTAAAGATATTATAAATGATGGGAGTTAATGAGGAGTAAATAGAGTATTAATCAAAGGTTTAAATAAATAACAATCGTCATAGAATGTGAAAGAAAAATTTGTTAGAAAAAGATAACCGATATAAGATATAAGACATATCAAGGAAGACTACTTATATTGGACAAGAGTAAAACACAATCTCTCAAACTAATGGTTATCTTTTCTGCACGCATTATAACCTATGAGTGTAAATCATGTGTAAAAGTAAACAAATAAAAATAAAAGGCTTTGTGATAAATTAAAATTGAAAAGAGTTAATTGATTGATTGTTAAAAAATGAAGGGTGTTATAAACTCAAAGTGGCAGCGACCTACATTTCCACAAGCGTAGCCTGCAGTATTATCGGCGATGGGAGGCTTGACTTCCAGGTTCGGAATGGAGCTGGGTATGACCCTCCCTCTAGCCCCACCACTAAGAGAAAGATAAACACCGATGTGTTCATGTTTCTCTCAGCTCGTAAGCTTTGAGTAACTTAGTATTGTTAAGAGCCTAGGTAAGTTGATTACAATTGCATACTCATTATTAAGCTTGCACTTAATAAGGTAGTACCTATTTGAAGAATAAAGTAAATACAAACGATCTATTAGTACTGGTCAGCTAAATGACTTTCATCACTTACACACCCAGCCTATCAACGCAGTAGTCTTCTGCGGATCTTCAGGGATGATTCATCTTGGAGTTGGCTTCCCGCTTAGATGCTTTCAGCGGTTATCACATCCGAACATAGCTACCCAGCGATGCCCTTGGCAGGACAACTGGTACACCAGTGGTTCGTTCACCCCGGTCCTCTCGTACTAGGGGCAACTCTCCTCAATCATCCAACGCCCACGGCAGATAGGGACCGAACTGTCTCACGACGTTCTGAACCCAGCTCGCGTACCGCTTTAAATGGCGAACAGCCATACCCTTGGGACCTGCTTCAGCCCCAGGATGCGATGAGCCGACATCGAGGTGCCAAACCTCCCCGTCGATGTGAGCTCTTGGGGGAGATCAGCCTGTTATCCCCGGCGTACCTTTTATCCTTTGAGCGATGGCCCTTCCACACAGAACCACCGGATCACTATGACCGACTTTCGTCTCTGCTCGACATGTACGTCTCGCAGTTAAGCTGGCTTATACCATTATACTCTGCGATGGATTTCCAACCCATCTGAGCCAACCTTTGTAAGCCTCCGTTACTTTTTAGGAGGCGACCGCCCCAGTCAAACTACCCACCAGACATTGTCCTCCGACAAGATAATTGCCGCAAGTTAGCAATCAGAATATATAAGGGTGGTATCTCAAGGATAGCTCATCACCAGCTGGCGCCGATGAATCAAAGCCTCCCACCTATCCTGCACAAATATATCCCAATTGCAGTGTCAAGCTATAGTAAAGGTGCACGGGGTCTTTCCGTCTTGCCGCGGGTAGGAGGAATTTTCACCTCCACTACAATTTCACTGGATCCCTGGTTGAGACAGCTCCCATCTCGTTACGCCATTCATGCAGGTCGGTATTTAACCGACAAGGAATTTCGCTACCTTAGGACCGTTATAGTTACGGCCGCCGTTTACTTGGGCTTCGATCAAGAGCTTCGCACCGAAGTACTAACCCCATCAATTAACCTTCAAGCACCGGGCAGGCGTCACACCTTATACATCCTCTTACGAGTTAGCAAAGTGCTGTGTTTTTGATAAACAGTCGGGAGGGACTCTTTGTTGCAACCTCTCTCGCTTTCGAAGCAAGTTCTAATACAAGAGGAGGCACACCTTATTCCGAAGTTACGGTGCTAGTTTGCAGAGTTCCTTAACCAGGGTTCTTCCACGCGCCTTAGAATACTCATCTCACCCACCTGTGTCGGTTTACGGTACGGGCAACTAATAATACACTTAGAGGCTTTTCTTGGCACGACGGTATCAACGATTCTGAATCAGCTCCGAAGAGCGTCATCAGCCTGTCAGGTCTCGAAAACAGCCGGCGGATTTTCCTATCCAGCTTATCTACACCCTTCGAGCCACTATTCCATCAGTGACCTCGTTTAACCCTATGCGTCCCCCCTTCGTACTAAACTATTAGTTGGTATTGGAATATTAACCAATTTGCCATCGCTTACCCCTTTCGGACTCAGCTTAGGACCCGACTAACCCTACAATGACGAGCATAGTGTAGGAACCCTTGGGTTTACGGCGAACAGGATTCTCACCTGTTTTCTCGCTACTCATGCCTGCATGCTCACTTCTAGCCGCTCCACCACTCCTTACCGGTATGGCTTCAATGCTGACTAGAACGCTCTCCTACCACTTAGTATAAATACTAAATCTACAGCTTCGGTGTCTATTTTAGCCCCGTTATATTTTCGGCGCAGAATCGCTAGACCAGTGAGCTGTTACGCTTTCTTTAAAGGATGGCTGCTTCTAAGCCAACCTCCTGGTTGTCTAAGCAACTCCACATCCTTTTCCACTTAAATAGAACTTTGGGACCTTAGCTGGTAGTCTGGGCTGTTTCCCTCTCGATGATGGATTTTATCACCCACCACCTGACTGCCATGAATTCACTATGGGTATTCGGAGTTTGACTGGGTTTGGTACCTTGGTGTAGGCCCTAGCCCAATCAGTGCTCTACCCCCCATAGCTTCGAACATGACGCTATACCTAATATATTTCGGAGAGAACCAGCTATCACTAAGTTTGATTGGCCTTTCACCCCTATCCACAGGTCATCGGAGGAGTTTTAAACCTCCACCCGTTCGGTCCTCCACTAGCTCTTACACCAGCTTCAACCCCATGGATAGATCACTTAGTTTCGGGTCTACAGCAACTAACTAACGCCCTATTAAGACTCGCTTTCGCTACGGCTTCACGTGTGTTTAACCTTGCTAGTCACCATAACTCGCAGGCTCATTATGCAAAAGGCAGTCCATCACCCTGTATAAAACATAGGGCTCTGAATGATTGTAGGCAGATGGTTTCAGGTTCTATTTCACTCCGCTCACTGCGGTTCTTTTCACCTTTCCCTCACGGTACTGGTTCACTATCGATCCTGGAGTAGTATTTAGCCTTGGAAGGTGGTCCTCCCATATTCAGTCAGGGTTTCACGTGTCCCGACCTACTCGAATAAAGTCTAATTAGTTTTCGTATACGGGACTTTCACCCTCTACGGTCAAGCATTCCAGCTTATTCTACTAACACCTTAAACTCTTTAGGGCTACTCCCTTTTCGCTCGCCGCTACTAAGGGAATCTCGGTTGATTTCTTTTCCTGTGGGTACTGAGATGTTTCACTTCCCCACGTTCGCTCTCCTAAGAGTGACATGCTTCGCAACATGCCGGGTTGCCCCATTCGGAAATCCAGGGATCAAAGCTTCTTGGCAGCTCCCCCTGGCTTATCGCAGCCTAGTACGTCCTTCATCGCCTCTCCTGGTCTAGGCATCCACCATCTGCCCTTAGATTAATTTATTTAATTCTAAGGTACTACCTTATTAAATGCAAATAAGTCATTCACAGATCTCTCTGTTTATGGTTACTCGTTTAATAATGTATATTTATGAGTTTCAATTTCTTGAAGTTTGCACATGAAAGTTATCATTTCTGATAATTTTCTGTTAAATTGTAATTTGTTTATAATATGAATAAATCCATATCATGCAACATTACGTTAGACTCTTAACAATAATAAGTTAAATAACTTTTAGACACATGTCTAATGAAAATATTTAAAAGCAAATACTTTCATTAAACATATGGTGGGCGTACCAGGACTTGAACCTGGGACCTCACCCTTATCAGGGGTGCACTCTAACCAGCTGAGCTATACGCCCATATGAGGTACATCAAAGATCCTAATAATCTTTGACAACCAAACAGTAAGTTATGATCGAACATAAAACAAACCAAGTCTTATTTGTGTTTGTGATGATATTCTGTGAGGAAATATCATCTATACTCTGAAAGGAGGTGATCCAACCGCAGGTTCTCCTACGGTTACCTTGTTACGACTTCACCCCAGTCGCTGATTCCACCGTGGAGGGTAGCCAGTTTAGCTTCCCCGCTTCGGGTGAAATCAACTCCCATGGTGTGACGGGCGGTGAGTACAAGACCCGGGAACGTATTCACCGTAGCATAGCTGATCTACGATTACTAGTGATTCCAGCTTCAAGCAGTCGAGTTGCAGACTGCTATCCGAACTGAGACCAGGTTTATAGATTTGCTCCACCTCGCGGTATCGCTTCTCATTGTCCTGGCCATTGTAGCACGTGTGTTGCCCTAGCCGTAAGGGCCATGATGACTTGACGTCGTCCTCACCTTCCTCCTCCTTGCGAAGGCAGTCTCACTAGAGTCCTCGGCCGAACCGTTAGTAACTAGTGACGAGGGTTGCGCTCGTTGCGGGACTTAACCCAACATCTCACGACACGAGCTGACGACAGCCGTGCAGCACCTGTATAAAAGCTCCCGAAGGCACCACTCTATCTCTAAAGTGTTCTTAAATATGTCAAGGCTAGGTAAGGTTCTTCGCGTATCTTCGAATTAAACCACATGCTCCACCACTTGTGCGGGTCCCCGTCTATTCCTTTGAGTTTTAATCTTGCGACCGTACTCCCCAGGCGGAATGTTTAATGCGTTAGCTGCATCACCGAATAGACTAGCTACCCGACGACTAACATTCATCGTTTAGGGCGTGGACTACCAGGGTATCTAATCCTGTTTGCTCCCCACGCTTTCGCGCCTCAGCGTCAGTAATGTTCCAGAAGATTGCCTTCGCTTTTGGTATTCCTAGTTATCTCTACGGATTTTACCCCTACACAACTAATTCCATCTTCCTCTCCCACACTCTAGACTAACAGTTTTGGATGCAGTTCTACGGTTGAGCCGTAGGCTTTCACATCCAACTTATTAGCCCGCCTGCGCGCGCTTTACGCCCAGTGATTCCGAGTAACGCTTGCACCCTCCGTATTACCGCGGCTGCTGGCACGGAGTTAGCCGGTGCTTATTCATATAGTACCGTCATTATCTTCCTATATAAAAGGAGTTTACACACCGAAATGCGTCATCCTCCACGCGGCGTTGCTGCATCAGAGTTTCCTCCATTGTGCAATATTCCCCACTGCTGCCTCCCGTAGGAGTCTGGACCGTGTCTCAGTTCCAGTGTGGCTGATCATCCTCTCAGACCAGCTAGGCGTCATTGCCTTGGTGAGCCATTACCTCACCAACTAGCTGATACCATATAGCCCGATCCCTTGGCGAAAAAACATTTCCCAACTATGATTAACATAGAAGGAGTATGAGGTATTAGCAGTCGTTTCCAACTGTTATCCCTCTCCAAGGGGCACATTAGCTATACATTACTCACCCGTCCGCCACTTAGCTGACATCCCGAAGGACCGTTCTCGTTCGACTTGCATGTGTTAAGCACGCCGCCAGCGTTCACTCTGAGCCAGGATCAAACTCTCCATAAAAATGAAATGGTTTGAACCATTGTCAAAGAATCACTTAACTATCTCTAATTAAGTTTAATCTTTATCCCAATTTTTTAAAAATTGGTAAAATTAAAACTCAAATAGACGTTGATTTGTTTACTTATTATTTGGTTGTCAAAGATCATTCACTCTCACTCTCTGGGCTAACTCAGCCTAGGTCTCTGTGTTTGTGGACGCGTATTATAGCACCGAACTTCTCCCTTGTCAAGGGTTTTTTGCATTTTATGCGAAATTTCTTGAAAAAATTTTTTTACTTACATCTATATATATAAAATTTACTCTCTATACCTAATATTTATCTATAGTATTTTATAATCCTAATCTAGTTATAACTCAAGGAATATGTATGCGTCTACTTTTTCTACTTCTTTCTCTATTTTTCTTATCCGCATGTACGGATACGGTTGAAGTACCCACTTCAAGTGCAGAGGAAAAAAGTATTGCTCAGATCGAAAGTAGTAAAACAGAGGCACAGGCTGCACAGGACGAGTACAAAAAGTTACAGGCACAAAGAGAAAAAGAGTAAAATCCATTATTAACCTTAGATTAATCTCTCTGGATTATACTTTTCATTAAATTTATAATTGAAGGAATATTATGGCTTTATATGATAGAGACTATACATCAGCAGAAACTGGCTACGCTCAGGAAAGCGTATCGGTAAGCTTTATGAAGCAAACGTATCAACTCTTGGCGGCAAGTATGATCGCTGCTGCTGCAGGGGCTTATGCTACGATGCCTTATGCTGAGGCGATCATGCAATACAAATGGTTCATTTTTGGTGCAGAACTTTTAATACTGTTCTTTGGACTTAATATGACAAGAGGAAAAGCAGGGCTTAACTTGGCAATGTTGTTCCTCTTCACCTTTTTGACAGGTGTTTCACTGGTACCGCTTTTGGCTTCACTTATCGGTGCAGGAAATGGTGCAGTGATAGGAAATGCATTCCTAATGACCTCTGTTCTTTTTGGTGCATTAAGCCTATTTGCCATTAACAGTAAGACAGATTACTCAAGCTGGGGAAAACCGCTTTTCATCACGCTGATCGTAGTGATCATCGCATCACTGGTAAATATGTTCATACTTCAAAGTCCAATGATGCATGTGATCATCACTGCTGGTATCTTGCTTCTGTTCAG
The DNA here is from genome assembly GCF_023213175.1 of Sulfurovum sp. XGS-02. Lineage (GTDB taxonomy): Bacteria > Campylobacterota > Campylobacteria > Campylobacterales > Sulfurovaceae > Sulfurovum. The sequence goes on along the minus strand of NZ_CP093312.1, from coordinate 39,026 downwards.
TATGTTTACGATCTATGATACACAAAACATCGCAAATGGTGCATACGACTCACCGGTAGATGCAGCTGTCTCTCTTTACCTGGATTTCCTGAACATGTTTACAGCACTCCTCCAGCTTCTTGGAATCTTCGGAAGTGATGACTAACGAAGAGACTTCGGAAAAGATTGCGCGTCTTATCGATGCCAATCTTAACCGACTAAAAGAGGGTATACGTGTCATAGAGGATATCAATCGTTATATTTATGATGACAAATCTTTAACTTCCACCCTTAAACAATTACGACATAAACTCCAGCTTGCCTATGACCAGAATCGTCTACAATACAGAGACATCGAAAATGATGTACAAAAAGAGAGTATCACCTCTGAATTGTCTCGCAGCAGTATCAATGACTTGATCATAGCAAACTTTTCAAGAGCCCAGGAGTCTGCACGTGTCCTTGAAGAGAGTTTTAAACTGGTAGACCATACATTGTCTGAACTTTTCAAAGAGGTTCGTTATGGTCTGTATGCTGTTGAAAAAGCCTTTTTTATACAGCAGGATGAGCCAAAGAAGTAGCCTTCACGAACAAAACTTCAAACTCCAGATAATCCAAAGGATAACGCTTCATAAGCTGCTTTGTCTCTCTGTAGCACAGTTGTTTTTCTCCTCCGCTTACACCACTTTTTTTAATATAGTTAAACATTTCGCGTACACTCTCAAAGTGAAGTTTGTACTTTTTTACTTCAAAGGTAGCGCGATAGTATTTCTCGATCGTCTCTCTCAATACCGATTCAGGGTAAATAGGGGAAGGGATCTGGGCTGTTTCATGCAATGTTTTAAATGTATTGGATGTAAAAATAGCAAAATAGGCAAGATGTGACTTTTTTGCAATCTCAGACAGCGTGAAATCCAGATCTTTGCTCCATTGCAAAGCCGAAGAGGAGAGAAGAAGATTCCCAGGTCTATAGGGAAGATGTTCAAATGCTTGAAGCTTATTGAAATCTGCACATATTTTTTTGATCTTCTTCGAAGAGGGGTGTATCTCCAGCATCTCAGGGGAGGAGTCCAACACAAGAACCTGCTCAAATGAAAGATCATGCTTCACTAAGTTCTTATAGACTTCCCCACTCCCACATCCGATATCTATAAGCGTCGTATAATGTGAAGGAGGAAGCTGTTCTACCAATGCTTTGGCAACCTCTGCCTGGATGACATTATAAGTATCATACTCATGTGCAAAACGAGAAAACTCTTGAATAACAGTAGACATGACCTCTCTCCTTTACCATGAAATAATGCGCTTCATCACCATTTCAAACTTTTTTGGGTATAATCGCCGAAATTATACCCAAATTTAAATGGGCTATCCAATCACATAAAGAGGCATAGATGACATCAACACTTTTAATCGTACAAATCATACTTGCAATAGCGATCACGATCGCTGTACTGCTGCAAAAAAGTTCAAGCATAGGTCTTGGCGCATACAGTGGAAGTAATGAATCTGTATTTGGTGCAAAAGGGCCCACTGGTTTTCTTGCAAAACTTACTTTTACGCTTGCATTTGCATTTATTGTTAATACGCTAGCATTGGGATACCTGTACACCACAGCAACCACTGCATCTGTTGCAGACACTATCGTTCCTGCAAATAATGCCGCTGTACCGGCAGTACCGACAGCAGCGGAAAGCACTACCCCTTCAGCACCGGCTGCGCCCACTGCCAACTAAGCATATATAAAATATAAAGAAGTTTTCCTTCTTTATATACTCCTCTCAACATACTCTCTAAATACATAACAAGGTAAAAAAGGGTAAAATTTCCCTAAATAATAGCTGAACCTTCCGATGAGATCCAGGCATGTATCAGAAGGTTCAATAAGGAGATAGTTATGTTAAATGAGATTTTTGAACAGACAAAAGAGAATATGCAAAAGAGTATTGAATCTCTTAAAAGAGACTTTGCTTCACTAAGAACAGGAAAAGTAACCACGGGTATCGTAGACAACATTAAAGTGGACTACTATGGAACTATGACAGCACTCAACCAAGTAGGAAGTGTCATTGCTACAGATGCGACAACGATCAGTATTACGCCTTGGGAGAAAACGCTTCTTCCAGTGATCGAAAAAGCGATCCAGGAAGCAAACATCGGTGTGAACCCAAACAATGACGGAGACTTCATCAAACTCTTTTTCCCGCCAATGACAAGCGAACAGAGACAAGAGATCGTAAAACAAGCCAAAGGTATGGTTGAACATGCAAAAATTGCTGTCAGAAATGTAAGAAAAGATGGGAATGACAAGATCAAAAAACTTGAGAAAGAGAAAGAACTCAGCGAAGATGAATCTAAAAAAGCGCAAGAGCAGATCCAAAAGATCACAGATGAATACATTGCAAAAGTAGACGAAACATTCAAAGCTAAAGAAGCTGATATCCTTAAGGTTTAAATATGCAAAAATCCTATGATGTAGAAAAAGCATATAAAGAGGCAAATGCTCTGCTTGAAGGACACTTTCTTCTAGCTAGCGGCAATCACTCAAACAGATATCTCCAGAGTGCTAAAGTGCTTGAATACCCTAAAAAGGCCTCTTTGCTTACTGATGCCCTGGCTGAGATGATCCGATCACACGGTATTGAAGTAGATACGGTGTGTGCCCCTGCTTTAGGTGGTGTGCTTGCCGGCTATGAACTTGCACGTTCACTGGATGTACGTTCTATCTTTGTTGAGAAGAAAGAGGGAGGCATGGAGTTGCGTCGCGGGTTTGAAGTGGCGAAGGGTGAGAAGATCATCATTTGTGAAGATATTATCACAACCGGTGGTTCTGCACTGAAGGCTGCAAAGGCTATCGAGGCGCTGGGCGGTGAGGTTGTTGCCTTTGCATCACTGGCAAACAGAGGTTTTTGTAAACGTGTAGGCAGCGATGCCGAGGCAAAAGAAGAGTGCAGCCTGCCAAATGATGTACCGCTCTTTGCACTGGATGATTTTACTTTTGAAATGTTCACGCCTGAAGAGTGTCCTATGTGTAAAGAGGGCAGTACCGCGATCAAACCAGGGAGTAAAGGATAACTTTATTTTTTCTTTTTTAATAAATCTATAAAAATCAGATAAAGAAAATATAAACCACTAAATACAAGAAGCGTGCTAGTAACTATTTTTTCATTATAAGATAAATAATGCACGCCACCTTTTGAATACCTTCCTTCTGTCCCAAATATACCTGTTTGATATACATCATACCCTAAATTAAAGAAAAAGATAGCTACAACTACAATAAAAAGCTTGTAAAAGAAATTCATATTACTATACATTCTTTGCCCTCCAGACAACAGCACATATCTCCACATCTATATCACTCTTTCTGGGCTTAATGGTAAATTTCTCTATCTCACAATTATCTACACTGTATTTTTCCTGCAGTGCATCTATTGTATCTTCCAGTTCGTATTCAAGTGCTTCTATCTCCTCTTCTATAGTTGTCATACGCTCTTCTGCCCTGCTCATCTCTCCGCGCTCTTTGAGTATCTTGCTTCCTTTGCTTACGGCACGGCCTATCTTTGTCGGAGTCGAGCGTCCGAACAGGGCACCAAGGACAGCGATTCCTGCTTCTATCATAGATCCTGTAGAGTCTGATGCCTCTTTTTCTACCCGATCTTTAGCACGTGAGAGTCTCTCTAGGAGTGTTTTCTCTTTTTTACCGTAACAAATTTGAAGTTTTTCTATCTCCATCTCTTTTTTTTCATTCAGCTCATCTTGCAAACGGACCATAAAATCAGCACGCGATTCCTCTACTTTGGATTCCAGCCTCGGAGAAAGACAACGCAGCAGTTTCAAGTCATGCTGACGATAAAGGGTCTCTTTCAGCTCTTTGATCGCTTTTACCAATCTCTTATCTTCCAGCACCATGTCAGGAAGAGGATGAAACTTTGCATTTTTCGGGGGTGTATGAGGGAACCTGTCAAATCCGAGTACTTCCTCAACCGCATCTTCCCAGGCAATACGTTGCTGTTTTTCATCCAAAGGCAGATAGAGTTCGATCGCTCTCTCACAATCGATACCTTTTCGTTGCTGGTAAAAATGTATTTTTGCTTTGGCGCCCAAAGTGGGAGAGAATATATTGCGTGCTGAGACATCGGGTTCATAGTATTGAGGGATAGAGGCATCGATCGTTTGATAATTTTCTAATTTAGAGGTATTTGGAACTATCCGCTCTACACTTTGTGTTTCACCCGTCGTTATGGACTTTTGTTCTCGCATAAGCTTGGAGATCTCATCCCTTTTGAGTGGGCCCTTAAGATAACTCATCACCCAACGTGTACCAAAAAGCCGGATATCATCCAGGTGTGCGCTTTTAAGGAAGAATGTTCTCTTTTTTAGATTGGTCAAGAGACTCTTGATCTCGTTCTTCTCAAAGTTCGAACCTACTTTCCCTCCAAGTCCATCGATCACTCTCTCTATATCCTGTGTCGTTTGCAATCTTCCAATGAACCATGTGCCTATGTTCGAAAGCCCTTTATAGTCCAGGTCCACAGGATTTTGCGTACTCAATACCACACCTACACCAAAAGCCCTTGCCTGTTTGAGAAGTAGCAGCATAGGCTCTTTACTTGGCGGATTCTTCGTAGGAGGGAAAAAACCAAAGATCTCATCCATATAGAGGAGTGTTTTAAGTGCAGAGGTGCCGCTTTGACGACGCATCCAAGCGATGTATCTATTAAGCAGCAAGGTGACAAAGAACATACGCTCATCGTCATTGAGGTGGGAGATAGAAAAAATGGCTACTTTGGCTTTGCCGTTTTCGTCATACAACAGTTTTTGAATATCCAAACGCTCTCCCTGCAGCCAAAGTGAAAAGCTTGGACTTGCAAGCAACGCGTTAAATTTGCTGGCCAATGTAAAACGGTCATTTTGCGGGTAAAAGTCATCCAGAGACAGTACCCCTATCTTTTTAAACGGAGGATTGAGTATCTTTCCTATGATACTTTCTATACTTAGATCTTCCCCTGCAATCCATGATCTTGTGATGATCTGTGCTAGAAGGATATACGCTTTGGACTCTAAAGGATCCGCATGGATACCTACTAAAGCAAGTAATGAAGTGGTGGTGCTTTTTAAATAGGAAGCAAAGGTATCGCTCTCTTCAAATATCTGTGTAGGAGGTACTTCCAGAGAACTCATAATGTTCACAGAGATACCGGCCGAGCTTCCCGGTGTATAGATGGTCTTTTTCACCTCATGAAACTTTTGTACACGCTGAGTACTTTGTCCCCAGCTCTCTATCCCCTCTTTCCAGATGCTGCTTATCTTCTTCGCATAGGCATGGATATTGGTATCCTTGGACTTTGCTTCATCTGCTACCCATGGTTCAAATGAAGCAGAAGAAAAAGTGGGGTCGGTCAGGCACAGGTCTCCCATATCTCCTTTTGGATCGATAATGATGGAGGGAATATTATCTATGACCGCTTCTTCTATAAGACCTACACCCAGTCCTGTCTTACCTGAACCCGTCATCCCTATGATCGCTGCATGGGTGGTAAAGTGTTTGTTCTTAAGCAGTGTAAGGGCTTCTGTTGTCTCCATACTCTGCTTGTCAATCTCTTTGCCCAGATAAAACAGTCCTAATTTTTCATAGATATCTTCCATTCCCTGATCCTCCATACTAAAATAGATACACTCTATTGTAGCAAAAGTTCATCGGATTATTCTATGAAATGGAAAAGTATATTTTAGAGGGGTATTGACGGCGGAGCAGTCGTCGCATTTTTATCTACAGGTGCTTTCTTTTCCCCAGGCTTGGTAATACCTTGTAACATAAAACTGATGGGCTCTTGTCCTTGCTGCTGTATCAGTACCAGGATCTTGTCTTTTTCATGGTAGATATCAAAGACCTCTATCCCTGTCATGACAGGATCGATTTCAACTCTCTCTTCTGAGCGCAGGGGTAAATGGTACGCATTGCCTTCTATACGTGCGAGTGTATTCTCTTTTTTAAGCACGATCCAACAGACTTTAGCTGAAGGCAGCGCATAAAGGGAATTTCGTGTCTCCCCGATGCAGAGCCTGCTGAATTCATCTTTTGTGATCGTGATATTGCCATCAGAATCTATCATATCCATATACAATACTTTAGTGGCATTGGTGGTTTTTTTAGACTTTTCCAAGTATTGGGCAAGTTGCTGATTGGAGTCTCGCATCATATCGACTGAAGAGAAAAGGGCTACGATCACGATACCCATAAGGGCGATGGATATAAGCACTTCTAAAAGGGTGAACGCTTTACGGTTAATCATTAACCTTAACCGTCCATAAGTCCGACGCGGATCGCTTCTTCATAACTTGTCTGACCCTCTAACAGCATCTCTTTGAGCTTGTCGGCGATGGTTTTCATCCCATCTTTCTTCATCGCTTCTCTGATCTGATGGTCATTAAAATCATCTTTCATCATTTTTTTGACCTTATCATCAATAATAAAAAGTTCTCCAATGGCCTGTCTGCCTTTATAGCCTGTAAAGTCACACGCTTTACACCCTACGGCTTTGAAGAAGAGCTTCTCCTCAGGCACACCAATCTCTTGTGCGATTGCAGGGGCAAGCTTTGTCTCCGCTTTACAGTGCACACAGAGTTTACGTGTAAGCCTTTGGGCCAGTACGCCCAAAAGCGTGGAAGAGACAAGAAAGTTTGCGATACCCATGTCCATCAAACGGCTTAAGGCTGATGTTGCATCATTGGTATGCAGGGTGGAGAGAAGCAGGTGTCCGGTCAATGCTGAACGCAAGGCGATCTCTGCTGTTTCATTATCACGTATCTCCCCTACCATGATAATGTCCGGGTCTTGTCTCAAAATAGAACGCAATCCTGCGGCAAAGGTAAGTCCAACTTTGCTGTTTACCTGTATCTGGGAGATGTTGTCAGCATTGTACTCCACCGGATCTTCTACGGTAATGATATTCTTATCCGGTGTCGATACATGCTGCAGACAGGCATGCAGTGTGGTTGATTTACCTGAACCTGTAGGGCCGGTTACCAGTATCATACCGTGTGCATGGTTGAGCAGTCTATAAAGGTCCTGCGTGATCTCATCCACGAAACCTAAAGATTCTAGTGTCGGGATATGCTCTGTTTGTGCAAGGATCCGCATCACGACCCTTTCCCCGTGGTAGGTAGGAAGAATGGAAACCCTTACATCGATACTTTTCCCGGAGATCGCCAACTGTGTACGCCCGTCCTGAGGCACTCTTTTCTCAGAGATATCCAGGTTTGATATGACCTTGATACGGTTAATGACCAGTGTAACGATGCTTTTATCAAGATCCAAATGTTTTTTGAGCGCACCGTCTATACGTAAACGTACTTCACCCTTCTTCTCTCCGCTTTCAATGTGAATATCACTTGCCCCTTTCTGGAGGGCTTGGAAGAAGAGTGAATTGACCAGTTTGATGATAGGTGCAGACTCTTCACTTGAAAGCAGGTCCTGGGAGTTACGGATAAACTCAAGCAGGTCGGATTCAACCTCTATAAGCTCTTCAGAGGTCGTTCCCATCTCTTCAAAATCAGATCCTGTCTGGATCTCCAGAAATTTATTTTTTAAGCGTTCAAAGCTCTCAGCATCCACGAGTGTGATAGGATAGTCTAACGAGAGTTTTGAGAGATAGTTCAGTGCATCTCCCAGCGTCTTTTCCTCAACGATACAAGTTTTGACATCATTGATCATAGAAAAGAGCAAAGCGTGCTTGATCGCTAGCTTATGGTTGATCTCTTCTTCCCAGAGAGGATCAAGGTTTACATCCTGAAGGCGAGGGAAATGCATTATACTTCCTCTAAGATACTTAAATTGCTTTTAGGTTTTCTCTGTATCCTTCTGCTCGCAGGGACAATAGCCTCTTCCGCAGAGATACCTGTTTTTTCTTCGAGTGCTTCGTTGAAGAAAGTATTATATCTGCCCTGTACCTCTTCGAGTTCAGCCAGCATACTTTTCAACTTCTGAAGGTCGCCGCTTTCTCTCACGATATATGGAGTGAGATAGATGACAACATTCTGTTCCTGCTCTATATCTGAAGTGTGCTTGAACAGCTCCCCTAAGACCGGAATATCTCCCAACAATGGCACTTTAGAGATCCCTTTACCCCCTGTTCTCTTGATCAATCCACCCAAAATGATCATCTCGCCGTTGTTCACGATCGCATTGGTCTTCACCGTTCTTTTTGTGGTCGTTGGACGATCTGCCATTTGTGCTGAAGAGGGATCGATATCTTCCAGTACTGTCTCGACTTCCAAAGTGACCTTATTGTTGCTCGAGAGCCTTGGTTTGACTTTGAGACTCAGACCGATATCCTCTCTTGAATAGTTGTTGACCACATTGGAGACACCTGTCGTGGATTGCTGTGCCTGTGTCAAGATGGACATCGTCTGACCGACATAGATCTCTGCTTCTTTGTTGTTGGTACACAGCACAGAGGGTTCGCTAAGAATACGTGCGGCACCATTGTTTTGCAAGAGGTCAAGTGTTGCACCCAGGGCAAAGACCTTATCGACGGCATCAAACGAGAAGGCAGGGTCGTTAGAGTAGATCGGATTACCATTTGCATCAAATCCTTCAAAGTTGTTTGTATTGGCATTCAAAAAGCCCAGAAGCGCTGGAGAGATCTGCAGTGCCGAAGCCCCCATATTCCCTGCAAGTGTATAGAGACCATTGGAAGTAATAGCCCCGCCGTTAAATCCGTATTTTAATCCTACCTGTTGGGCCATATTGCTATCCACCTCAACGATCTTCGCTTTGACATACACTTGTACTTTAGGGATATCGATCCTGTTTATCGTGTCTCTAATGTTCTTCATCTGTTCTGCTGTTGCAAGCAAGATCAGTGCATTTCTTTCGATATCGGATACCACCATAGCCTTACTTGGCGGCTCTGCCCCTTTAACAGGTGTCTTCATTGCCACATCATTCATCTGGGAGATCAATTTGCTCATGATCTTCTCCATCTCTTCGACATTGGAGTTTTTGAGTCTGATGACATACATCTTTTGTGTGGTGCTTTCACCTTGAATATCGAGCTGTTTGATATACTTTATCATACGGTTGTTATTTTTAGGATTACCCACCAGTATGATCGAATTTGTCGCATCATCTTTAAACACATCGACCTTTTCACTCTCGATCGTTTGCGGGAAAATCTTCTTCGACATATTTTGTGCATTGGCAAAAACATCTTTGACCAAAGAGTTTTTCAATTTGATCACCACTGATCTTTTTTCACCCGTTGTTTCGACCGCATTGATCACTTTTGCGATCGATTCCAATACCCTCGGCGTAGCGGTAATGGCCAAAACATTATTCTCTTTAAAAGAGATCACTTTTGCACTTCTGTCCAAAAGAGGTTTGATCTTTGCACGAAGTACTGCAGCGTTGGTGTTCCTTAACGGGAACATGACCGTTTTCATCGTCTCACCCTTTATAGAGCTGCTTACTTCAAGCCCCTCTCCCGCTGCATCGGTACCTTTTACCACCTTGTAATACTCACCCTGGTCTATAATCGTTAACCCTTTACCCCCGAGTATCGAGTTCGCCAAAGAGAAGAGTGCACTTTTTTTGATAGGCTTGGTGGAGACAAAATTGATCTTTCCTGTGGGCTCCGCCTCGATCAAGATGTTCTTTTGTGTGATCTTGGAGACCATCTCAATGAAGTCCTTTACGCTTAGGTCACGAAAGTTTACATCTACCGTCTCTTCTTCAGCATAGGATCCTACAGACAATACCAATAATATACTCAATACAATTTTAGTTAACTTCATATTCTAACTCCATTTCTTCTTTACCTCTTTGAATAACCAATGTCAGGTTATCGATATTTGCAATATTTTTATAGACATCAAAAGCAGCATTGTAGCTGTCTATCTTTTGACCATTGATAGATTTGATCACATCACCTCTTTGGATCCCGAGCTTCGCAAAAGGTGATCCTTTTCTGATAAAGGAGATACTGAACCCTTCCAGCACTTTACCCTTTTTGATCTCTCTGATACCAATGTTCTTATAGATATCATCCATATTTTTCGCATAATGGTCCAGCAGTGAGCGATCTACGATCTTATGATCACCTGCATCTATCACCTCGCCTTCAACTTGATTTGCAGTAGAGGCTGAAGCCGCTGAAGGCTGAGCACTTTTGATGCTCCCCTCACCTTTTCTGCTGACGATCAGATTGATCTGGTAGGTTTTTGCATCTTTACTGAAGGTCGCATAGTTGCTCCCTGCACCTTCGAGGACAAATCCATTGATCGCTTCGCCTTTAGCAAGCACTTTTGTTGTACGTTTGTACTCCACCGTCACGACAGTGACATCTGAGGCATTATAGACAGCCAAAAGTTTGATATCTTGAATCCTTCCTGCAGTTTGTACAGGTCTCCTTGTCGTAGGTGCCGCTGCATCATTAGGGCTTAACTTGACCCTATAGTAAAGGGCTTTGGGCCCCCGTTTTTCACTATGTTCTACTCCCATGGTCGGCAGCCATAACAGTTCAACGGTAAACCAAGCCATTTTAACCACGAGCAGTAGGATCAGTAGTGACCAGAACCATTTGGTTACTTCAGGTTTAAAAAGATGTTTCATAGAACCATCCTTTTTCAGATTTTTTCAACTGAGGCTTTAACATCTCTATATGCTTACTCTCATTAAAATCCAAATGTACCGTACGTGCATTCAGATCGATCGTACCTGTCAGCCCGCCAAAAGACCCCTCTGCATCCACAGAGACCTCCAGAGGAGAGAGGATAGAGTGTGAAAGCCATGCTTGTTTCGTCTCTTGCGGCACCATTCTTTTTAAAGAGTCGTCCACATGAAGCCCCTGTAATTCGAGGCTGCTGTAGAAAAGTAACGTACACAGACCCATCTCTTCAATGGTCGCCACAGGGATGCCTTTAAAGTACACTGTGACCTGATGCAGCTTCAAAGAGAAAAATCCTTCATCTATCTTCTCTTCATTGAGTTTGATCTCTTGCTCGGCAAGCGCCTCTTCCAGCTTATAGTAAAATGCCTGTTTAGGCATCATTACAAGGATGGCAAACCAGGCCACTATCAATACGATACCACTCTTTTTTACCATTTGCATTTGAACTCCACATCGTAAGATGAAGCGACTTTTCGTATCTTAAGGCTTTGTATCTCTACTGGGACATTGAGGATCTTGGTCACTAGAGTATTTAACTCGGCCGCTGTTAAGGTTTTATAGCTTGCTGTCACCTTTTTCTTTTGACTGCTCCATGTTACTTTGGAAGAAGGAACAAGCGTCTGAAGCCTCTCTACTTTTTTGCCGGTTCTCGCGTCGTCCCAGATCTTCTTCAGGGAGATGACCTCCTGGACCTCTGCTATAGCGTGCCTTGCTGAGGCAAGGCTTTGGGCCTGTGAGGAGACCTGTGCCGTTTTATACCCATAGGCTCCCAGCATAAAAACAAATGCAATCAGTGCTATCAACTCATTCTGATATCTTTTCCAGGTCATAGTGTACCTTCTATCTTCAAATCATGACTCCCTGCAACAGCTGAAGTTTTCAGTTTGTTCTTTGCTGCCAATTGGTTGAGACGTTTTGCCACCTGTGCATTTTTACAGGCAAAGTGTATTTTATAGCGATTGGCATCTATCTCCAATGAAGAGAGTGTCACACCTTTAAAGATCATCCCTGATACCATTTTAACGATCTCCCGTTTTTTTCGTTCTATGGTATCGATCGCTTTGTATTTGGTCATGATACTCTCTCGCGTATAAGTACTCTGCAGCGCAGGATAAGCGGAAAGCAATTCTTGCATCTTGGCCTCTCCGGCTTGTGAATCATCACCGTAACGACTCCCCTCAACAAAGAACATCAGTGCAAAAAGTATAAATATAGCTGCGAGCATCGATGCTTGTTTCAGGCTCAGTACCGAACCGTATGCTCCAGAGAGCATGATACCTTTTTTAGGTGTAAAACGATTGTCAAAGCGCAGTGAAGGAGTATCCTCCTCCGCAAGAGCCTCTTTTGGGACGACCACTACCGTACCGTCCAAAGCAACCAGTGCATCATCTTCTCCCAGCAAAAGCGGTTGATTGAAAAGATCGATGGACTGCTGGGCAAAAAAGAGTTTGGAAACGTGTTCCAACACAAAGCCTTTACTCTCTAAAAACGCCGTGATCTTCTCTATATCATAAGCAAGGAAGACCCATGCTTCATCCTCTTTCCATACCATATACTCATAGTTTCCTGCTTCCAGCAGGCCATCAAAGAGTGATGGTGCGATCCTCTTTGCCTGGTAGGCATAACGGAGGGGCAATGCTTCTTTTTTAAGCGTGTAGAACTGTGGCGGCAACATGACATTCACCGCCTCTGTCAATGAGACAGTCTTCATAGAAGGATGTACAAGAAGTAACTCTTTATTGTTTCCCATAAAATTCAAAATATTTTGCCTCTCCCTGAATATATTCAAATTTAAATCCATACTGATCATCTGCCATAGCATAACGTACGGAGCATTCGGCCGCCTCTAAGAACGTTTCACCTGCAAGAATGCTTTTTCTTTTCTCATACTCTCCGCCATTTTCACGGATAAAGTTTTCCAACGTGCCTCTCTCTACAAGCGATGTCCACTCTTGAACTGTTGACACGTCCATATCAAACAGGTATGCGAGTAGTTCCGGGGAGCTGTACTGGGCATCTATTTTATCTGCTTCAGGAGAGAAACTAAAATATTTTTTCCACGGGACAGCTCCTATCTCAGGATCATCTACCTCAAACTGGTAACGACTGATGATATCTGAGAACTGCCTGTAAGATATAATACCGTTTTTTTGGTGAAGCCTGCTTTGCTCTTTTTGTACCCATCTGTTTTTCCCGCCTATCTCTTCAAGCAGCATCTCCTGCAATCTTCCCGGGTCCTGTATAGTATACTCTTGGGCAATAGCTTCAAAAAGCTCTTGTGCTACAGAACTATAGGCTGCATTTTTACCACTGCTTCCCAACCCGAGCCAGTTGATATTCACCCCTTTATACAAGGGGTCACAGTGCAACTGCAGTGAAAACCTCTCTTCTGGCGTCTGCAAGGGCAATGCCGTACTATATAATACAGAAAAAAGGGGTTTTTTATTTTTAAAGCCTTGAAATATATTTGTTATATTTTTATAATATATATCTGCCTGTATCAGTGCTTTTGTATCGCTGGCATCCTGTTTGACCTCATCAAGATAACTCAAAAGGACGGTGGTCAACGCTATGATAACTGCCAAGACTGACAAAGTGATCAGAAGGGCAAAGCCTTGTCTATGCTTGACTCTGTTTTGGGCAGGTTGGGTTTTATCCATCTAAAAGCTCGATTAAAGTAAAATTTGTACAATTGGATCAAAATATTATACCAAAGCAAACTAAAGGACATCTATGAAAAAAAACATGCAACTGAGAGCCGGTTTCTCTCTTATAGAACTACTCATCGTGATCGTTATTCTTGGGGGTCTTGTTGCTGTTGTGGCACCGGGGCTTATGGATGCTGCCGATGAGGCCAAAAGAGATACAGTCTGTCTAAAAATGAACGATCTAGGCAAGAGACTCGACATGTTTAAACTTGATAACGGGACCTACCCCGAAACAGAAGAGGGTTTCGAAGCACTCTTAAGTAATCCCGATCCGGATAAATATCCTAACTATCGTACAAAACCTTACCTCAAAGAGATGCCTAAAGACTCATGGAAAACACCTTTTATCTATATCAATAAAGGAGATGAATTCGAACTCATCTCCTTTGCTGCTGACAGAAAAGAGGGTGGAGAAGAGAGCAATAGAGATATCCTCTTTAGCGAATGTAACAAATAAGATCTTTTTATGCCCACCATTAAGAGATATAACGTGAGCAAAGGGTTCTCTCTTTTAGAGCTTCTTATCGTTATTCTCATTATCTCTATGGTCTATTTTCTTGGTTTTGAAGGGGTGGAAATAGGTAAACAAAAACCCAAAGCGCTCACGCCCCTTAACCTTAAATCCAACATTATCTCCTCAGAACTCTATAGCGGGGAAGGTACGCTTCTCTGTATCGACCAGTGCCGTTCCTGTTACTTCAGGCCGGATCTCTCCTCTCCGTTTGGGGAATATACAAGTCCTGTAGACCTTACCAATATCCAAGCCTATACACTAGACAGCTATGAAGCACTGACCCCTATCGAGTATGGGCGGTATCAAGATCAACAAATCTGCCTGATCATGGATTTTTTCAAGAACGGAAGCTCTACCCAGATCATTTTAAAAAATAGTGAGGAGAGTTATTTCCTTCCTGCGTTTTTCGGAGAGCCCCAACGCTTTTCTACACCAGAAGAGGCAAAAAAGTATTGGTTGAGAAACACGACTTTAGCTTCTGACAGCGGAGCGTTCTATTGAAACCGTTACGTCCCGCCTTTACTATTATTGAGATCCTTATCTCCGTGATCATTCTTTCACTTGCCATCGTCCCTGTGCTCAAATTGCATACAGACAATCGTGAACAGATCATCTACATTTCAGAACGAAATAAACGTGCTTTACAGGATTCTCTCTACTTGGACACGGCTATTTTTCAGCAGCATAAAGAGACCAAGAGCGCTTATGAACTATTGAGAGACTCTTTCAAGATCAAGGAACTGAAAAGCCGTGAGATCTTAAAAAAGAATAGCCGCGCAATATATATCCCCGAAGCGATCAGGATCACACCTCTTCCTGAGCAGGGAGGACCTTCTGCCATCATCAATGAAGTGATGCTCAAAGATAAACACTCTTCGAGCTATTACCAATTTACTTTAGATGCCTTTCAATAAAGTGTTACACCCCTGTATCTTTTCTTATAGCAAGATACAGCTAAAAAAGTTATAATACCTATAATCTACTGCAAGGACATAGACGCGTATGCTTTTTAAGTACAAAGGGTTTGACAAAACAGGAAAAAAGGTCAAAGGTACTGTTACGGCAAGTTCTGAGGAAGAAGCAGGACAGAAACTTCGTACACAAAATATCTATCATGAAGGGCTTATACCTACCAAAGAGTTTTCACTCGAAGCCTTTGCCAAACGTCAAATGCCGGGAGAACTGCTGAGTACTTTTTCCAAAGAACTCTCCTCTTATCTCAAGTCTGGCATGACCATACTGACTGCTGTCAAGCTTCTTGAGAACCAGCATGAAGGCGAAAAAAAATATGTCTCTTTTCTCAACTCAGTCAAAACTATGATCGATGAAGGAAAGTCTCTCTACCATGCACTCAATACCCAAAAGGTCTATGCCCTGCCCGAGTTCTTTCTTCAAAGTCTCAACGTTGCCGGACAAGGGGGGAAAATGGTCGAAGTTCTCACGAACATGGGCAATTTCTTCTCTGCCCAGAACAAAGTCAAAAAACAGGTCAAGGGAGCGATGGTATATCCTGCTTTCATTTTTACCTTTGCCATAGGGATGACCTCTTTTCTGATCGCTTTTGTGGTACCCAAGATCACGGGGATTTTTGAAGATACCGGCCAGGTGCTTCCCCCGATCACGCAATTTGTACTGGGGCTAAGTGATTTTTTGACCGCCCATTATATTGCTATCATTGTAGTGATCCTCTCTGTGATCCTTATGTTTAAAATTGCCTATGCAAAAATAGAGACCTTTCATCGAACCATTGATTCCATACTGCTGAAGATACCTGTTCTGGGACCACTGATCCAAAATCATGAACTTGGGAGGTTTTCGTACATCCTCTCACTGATGCTCAGCTCAGGTGTTGCCTATGCCCAGGCAGTACAGCTTGCCAAGGCGACTTTTGCGAATCACGGCTTACGTGACCTGTTTGAAAAAGCATCTGTGAAAGTGCTTGAAGGAAATAAACTCTCCAATGCACTTCAAATGTCAAAAGGCGTAAAACTCAAACGTAATTTTATGCAATCTTTGGCCCTGGGAGAAGAGTCCAGTGAAGTCGCACAGATCCTGGACAATACCTCTGCACTCTATGCTGAAGAGAATGAAGACAAACTCAAACTGCTCCTCAGTCTGCTTGAGCCGTTCATGATGCTCTTTATCGGTGTGGTTGTGGGTATCATCGTAGCAGCAATGCTTCTGCCTATCTTTACTATGACACAAGGATTACAATAAAATGTTAAATATAAAAAAAGTTGCACCCTTCATACTGCTGCTCACGCTAAACCAGCTTCATGCCGATACCGCAGGGGGAGAGATCTCCCTTGGTTTTTTCAACCATCAGCCAAACGGAAACGCTTCTTATAAAGGAAGCGCTGTAGATATTGAAGATACGCTGGGCTTCAGTGAAGAACAGGATACCTTTATCAAAGCCTATTTGGAACACCCTTTACCGTTCATCCCCAATCTGAAATTGGGATATACTGCACTTTCACATGAGGGAAGCAGCAGTGTCAATGAGTTCACATGGGGAGATACTACCTATAATGGTACGATAGAGAGCAGCCTCTCACTTGACATGAGCGATGTCACACTCTATTATGAATTCCTGGATAATTGGGCCGAGACAGATGCCGGACTTACCTTCAGATATGTCTCTGGGGATATAGCTGTGCACAGCAGTGTGAGCCGTGATGTTGCAGACTTTTCAGCCTGGGTGCCGATGCTCTATGGCAAAGTACGTTTTACTCTGCCTGCCACGGATCTCTCTTTTCAGCTTGAGGCCAATGCCATCAGCTACTGGGATATCACCGCTTATGATTATGAACTCTCTGCCCGATATACCCTGGCTATGGGAGTGGGTCTTGAAGCCGGGTATAAGGCATTCCACCTGGAGAGTGATGAATTGCTCAACGGGTTTGATGCGAACGTGGACTTCTCGGGGCCTTATGCCGCTGCTATTTGGGATTTTTAATGGCTAAACAGCGTTTTAGAGAGATCAAACAGGGGAAGGTCCAAGCAGAGATACCCAAACCGAAAGCGTTATCAAATCAGAACGATTATGCCTCATCCGGTGTGAAAGTAAAAGCCTTTTTGACCGATGCTTTCATGCTTCTCATGCCTATCATGTATATTGTTTTTTACCTTGTGATGGATGGCAGAGAGGATTTTGCCGAACATAAAATGCTAGGCTGGATCTATATACTCCTCCCTTTGGTCATCCTGCAGACGCTTTTTATGTATAAGACGGGACAAACACCTGGGTATCGTGCCTACAACATTACGCTCATTGATGAACATACCAAAAAGAGGCCTTCCCTTTTCATCATCCTCTTTAGAAATCTTGCTGCGATCCTTTCACTCTTCACCTTTTTGGGCTGGATAGTGATGTTTTTTAGGAAAGACAACAAGACACTGCATGACCTCTTGTCTGCAACAGCGGTTGTCAACAAAAAATGAAACCGGCAAACAGATTTTTTTCACCGCTTTTAGGGGGCTACTATTTTTTTTACTTTGCCCTTGTCGGTATCTATGTTATTTTCCTGCCAAAAGTGTTGCTGGACCTGGGGTATTCACCTTTGGAAGTGGGTATCATTTTTTCGGCTGCCCCTTTCATGCGTTTTTTGCTCCCTTTTGTGTTTCGGCATCTTCTCTCCCTGAGCCCCAAGGTCTACCAACTTTCCCTCTTCTTCACCTTTGTCGGTACCTTGCTTTTTTTGGCCACGGTACAGGATTTTTGGATCTATCTTGCAGCAAACCTTCTTTTTGGAGCCGCAATGGGGATCTCTCTTCCTTATGTCGAGACCATCGCTCTGGCTTCTTTGTCCAGACATATTTACGGTAAAGTACGCCTATGGGGTTCTCTTGGCTTTATGGGTATTGCACTGTGGCTGGGGAAAGTACTTGACTCACCGTATGAAGCACTCTATTACTTGAGTGCCGTTGCGTTTTTAACCCTTCTTTTTGGCGCTATGCTGACAAGATATGACACGGTCTCCCACTCCACCCCACAGGAAGATGCCTCATTTTCACTCACACAATACTGGGCATTTTGGGTTTCTGTCTTTTTAATGCAGGTAGGTTTTGGCGGTTTCTATAACTTTTTTACCATTTATGAAACCGCACATGGTGTATCACTTGAAATGACAAGTTGGATGTGGAGTTTCGGGGTGATATGTGAAATTTTTATGTACTATTTTCAAGGCCCTCTTCTACAGAGGAACCTGCTTCGCATTCTGCAGTTTGCTACACTGGTCACGGCACTCAGGTGGATGATATTGTATCTCTTTCCGGACTCGATCCTCTTGACCTTTGCCTCCCAATCCCTGCATGCCATCGGTTTTGCACTCTACCATACTGCGGCCATCACTTATGTCTTTTCACTCTATACCCAGAAAAAACTTGCACAACAGTTTTTTCTGGGTATTGCATTCGGGCTGGGAGGCTCAGTAGGGGCTGTTCTTTCCGGTCAGCTCTATGGCGCATATCTTTTCTTGATCGAGTCTGTCATCACTTTTATGGCATTTGCCATCTTGTTCATACATCAAAAACGTAAAGAGAGTGTAACCGCATGAGAGACATCACAACTGCCGTGATATTTGCCGGAGGAAAAAGTTCCCGTATGGGCAAGGACAAGGCCCTGCTCCCTTTTGCCAACTACCCTACACTGGCGGAATTTCAACAAGCTAAACTCAGTCGTTTGTTTGACGAAGTCTATATCTCGGCTAAGGAGAATAAATTTGATTTTGATTGCAGGATGATCCAGGACAACTATAGGGAAAACTCTCCGCTTGTAGGAATCATCTCTGTCTTTGAAACGCTAAAAGCAGAAGAGGTGTTTATTTTGAGTGTGGATGCACCCTTTGTCAGCAATGAGACCATAGAAAAAATTTTGAAACAGGATGATAGCGGATTCGATGTAGTCGTTGCGCAAAGTCCCAGTGGTGTGCAGCCACTCTGCGGACTTTATAAAAGATCTATACTACCTTTGGCCTATAGGCAACTGGAAAAAGAGAACCATAGATTGGGTGACCTGCTGCACCTTGCCAATACCCTCTTTGTAGCGTTCGATGACGATGCTCCCTTTACAAACCTGAACCGTCCCGAAGAGTATCAGCAAGCACTTAAGAGTTTTGAAAACCGTTGATACCTAGGCTTTTTGCCCCTCTATCATCTGCATCATCAGTTTTCGAGAGAAGAAGACAAACTTTTCAAACAGTGAACTATGATACTTGTCCTTATGATAGATCATCAGGAAATCTCTTTTACACTCAAAGTTTTCTACAGGAATTCTACATAGTTTCCCCTCCTCAAGTTCATTTTTCACTGAGATCTTAGAGATACAGGTCAAACATTCACCGTTCATCAGAATACTTTTAATGGATTCTGTATGTCCCAATTCCAGGAAAATATTTAAATTATCCACCTTCTCTTTAATGTACCCCAAAAAGACCTCTCTTGTACCAGAACCCTCTTCTCTAAGTACCCATCTTTTTTGTTCCAGTTCATCTATTTTACATGGTTTGCAGAGCTCCTCATTTGCAGTCACAACAACCAGTTCATCTACCCCTATTTTCTCTTTGACGATCTCTGAGCCTGGAACAAGCCCTTCGACAAAACCTATATCGATCGTCCCCTCTTTGATCATATCTGCGATCTCTTTTGTGTTCCCCTCTTTGAGCGTGATCTTAACATCAGGGTAAGAACTCATATAACTGCAGATAATCGCAGGCATCAAATAATCTACGATCGTGGTACTGGCTCCTACACGGATCATCCCCTTATTCTCTGAATTCTTAAATTCATACTCAATGTCTGAAAGCTTTTTAAAGATAGGATCTATCTCTTTGTAAAAAGCACGTCCCACTTCATTCAACACAAGTTTTTTATTGATCCGGTCAAACACAGGCCGGCCCAAAATATTTTCCAGTTCTTTAATGGACATAGAGATTGCTGATTGGCTGAGCTTCATATCTTTAGCAACATTCGTCAAATGTCCAGAGACCACAACATTGAGGAAGATCTCCATTTGTCTAAGTGTTAATTTCATATCTTTTTCTCTTCTTTAGAATTGATTTTTATTATTAATTACAAAATAGTTTGTAAATTATATCAAAATTATAGTAGAATTCTGAGAATGTTATCAATAATTTTGAATTAAAGGATATTTATGCCATTTTCACCACAAAATCGTAAGGGTACGATGAGCGGTATTATATTTGTCGCTATCTTCGCTGCGGCTGCAACATTTATCTCGGATTTCCCTGCTGTCCAAGCATTGGGTATCTCACCGCTCGTGATCGGTATCGTCATAGGAATATTTTATGCCAACACTTTGCATAACCAGACGCCAGAAGAGTGGCAGGGAGGGATCACTTTCTCAGCCAAAAAGATCCTTCGTTTTGCAATCGTATTCTATGGTTTCCGACTGACTTTTCAAGAGATCATCGATGTAGGTATGGCAGGATTCCTAGTTTCTCTTATCATGCTGGCTTCTACATTTATCCTCGGTACATGGCTGGGACATAAGATCTTCGGTATGGAGAAAGATACTTCTATGCTTACCGCTTCAGGTGCATCGGTATGTGGTGCGGCAGCTGTATTGGCAACAGAACCTGTACTGAAGTCAGAAGAGTATAAAGCTGCTATTGCGGTATCGATGGTTGTACTTTTCGGTACGATCTCAATGTTCCTCTACCCGGTACTCTATACAGCGATCATTGAGCCTGCTGCTGGATTTTTGCATATGACAGCAAAAGAGTTTGGTATCTATGTCGGTGGTACAATCCATGAAGTGGCTCAGGTGGTTGCGGTACCTGCTTCCGTACCGGGTTCACCTAAAGAGATGGCAGATGCGGCTGTGATCGTAAAGATGACAAGAGTCATTATGATCGCTCCAATGTTGATCATCCTTGGTATCTATCTAAGCTATAGTGCTAAAAAAGAGGGTGGTGCAGGTGAAAAAGTGAAACTGGTGATCCCTTGGTTTGCTGTCTACTTTATCGGTGTTGCAGGTTTCAACTCACTGCATCTTGTGCCTACGGATATTGTAAGCCTGATCAACGAGATCGATACGTTCCTCCTTACAATGGCGATGACTGCCCTGGGTATGGGAACACGTTTTGCGAAATTCAAAGGACTTGGACTCGCACCTGTCTATACCGCATCAGCAATGTTCGCATGGCTTGTCATCGGTGGATTTATCATTACTAAAGCGGTCTGTTCGGTATTTTAATACTGAACGGATCAATTTTTTATCTCCTCTTTCGATAACTCAACGCTTCGAGCATATCAGCTCTCTCTATCCTCTCATGCCCATGGAGATCAGCAATGGTACGCCCTACTTTTTTGATCGAGGCAATTGAGCGATGGGAGAGTGCAAAGCGCAGTATCGCACCCTCTAATATACGTAAAGCCTCACTGTCCAAGATACAGTACGCTTCTATCTCCTCTTCACGCAATTTGCCATTGAGGCGTTCCTGTCCCCGTTCTTTTTGCATCTTAAATGCTTTAAGCACCTCTTTGTGCATCTGGGCCGAGGTGATATCACCTCTATCCTCACTATTCACTTCTTGCATCACAACAAAGAGATCTATCCTGTCCAAAAACGGATCGGAAAGTTTGTTCTGGTAGCGTTTGATCTCCGGTTCCGAACATCTGCAGGATTTACTCTTGGAGAGCAGATTTCCGCAGGGACAGGGGTTTTGCGCTGCCACGAACATGATATCTGCTTCATACTCGATCTTAGCATTGACCCTTGCTATATATACTTTTCTGTCTTGCAAAGGCTCTCTAAGGGCTTCAAGGACTGCTTTTGAAAAATGGGGTAGTTCATCAAAGAAGAGTATCCCTTTATGTGCCAATGCTACCTCTCCTATCTTGGCTACAGAGGAACCTCCACCGAAAATAGATGCAGAGGTGGCAGTGTGATGGGGAGAGCGTATCGGGCGCAGGGCTGAAAAACTTGGTACCATCCCATCTAAAAACTGATGTTTGGCTATGGAGAGTATCTCTTCCTCAAAGAGCGGAGGCAGAATATCTTTGATGCGTTTGGCTATCATACTCTTTCCGCATCCCGGATTTCCTTCCATCAAAAAATTGTGCATTCCTGCTGCTATGAGCGAAGCTCTCTTGGCGATGGACTGCCCTTTGACATCACTAAAATCACTCTCATATTTTTTTCATAATAGTAAGAGGTCTCTTTCACTCTGAAAGTTTCAGATTTGCAGGAAAATGCCTGTACATTTGCTTTGAAATGCTTGCCCTTCAAGATCTCTATGGCTTCGTTCAATGAATCCACAGCAATGAAATCTACGCCTGAGATATGACTCAAGTATGGAATGGACTCTTTTGGCACAATGGCCCGTTTGATCAAGCCTTGCTCCTTTAGGGAGAGGACCAGAGGGAAGAGCATGGAACTTGTTTTCACCTTTCCGTCCAATCCCAGTTCACCAAAGACAAAAAGTCCCTCCTCCTCGACCTCTGTTTTATGCATAGCAATGAGCAATGCCATAGCCAGATCCAGATGTGTCCCTGACTTCTTCAGGTCTGATGGGCTCAGATTGATTGTGATTTTCAGCGGTGGGAATACAAAATCATTGGTAAGCAGTGCAGACTTTGTTCTCTCTTTGGCCTCTTGAATGTCACTGCTGGCCAAACCCACCACTGTAAATCCCGGAAGTCCCTTTGTAAATGTCGCTTCCACTTCTATCACCTGTGCATTCACACCCTCAAGTGTCGCACAGGTCAATCTGTTCACTATCACCTCTTTTTTGGCTTTTTCTTTGCCTTGGTTCTGTTGTTTTCGGGGTGGAGTACCACTATCTATTTTTGCATTCATACATCCATGATGCACTAAATTTGAAAAAAAGTTTAAAAATATGACAAATTGTAATATAATTTGATTCACATACACACAAAGGAAGTTTATGGAGTATATTGAGCAAGCATTGATGCGTGCCGAAAGCAGTAACTGTAAAAGTGACACCATTTTTCTTCAAGCACTGAAAGAGGTGCTTGATACGATACAACCGCTGATAGAAAAACATCCCGAATATCTCCACCAAAATATCATCGACCGTATCATGGTCCCCAACAGAGAGATCCACTTTAAAATAGAGTGGATGGATGATGACAATATCATCCATGTCAATAACGGGTACAGAATTCAATTTAACAATGCTTTAGGTCCCTACAAAGGCGGGGTACGTTTTCATCCTTCGGTCAATCCGGATATCCTGAAATTTCTTGCTTTTGAACAGATCTTTAAAAATGCGATCACCGGTCTTCATATAGGAGGTGCAAAAGGCGGAGCCGATTTTGACCCTAAAGATAAAAGCGATAAAGAGATCATGAAGTTTTGTCAAGCATTTATGTCTGCTTTTTATAACAGTATCGGTGCCGATATCGATATCCTGGGTGGAGATATAGGTGTAGGATCCAGAGAAGTAGGCTATCTGTTTGGACAATACAAACAGCTCACCAACTCTTACGACAGTATCATCACCTCCAAGCCCCTCTCCCTAGGCGGAAGTTTGGGACGTACCGAGGCGACAGGCTATGGGCTTATCTATTTCACACAGACCTTACTGGAGGATATGGGAGAAACACTCAAAGGTAAGATATGTACGATCAGCGGTAGCGGTAATGTTGCGATCCATGCGATAGAAAAACTCTATGAGATCGGTGCCATTCCTGTCACCTGTTCGGATTCCAAAGGTGCGATACATGACAGTAACGGTATAGATATTGAACTTTTAAAAAAAATAAAGCTGGAGAGAAGGGCCTCGCTGGAATATTATGCATTGGAGAGGAAAAAAGCCACCTATGTGAAAAGAGAAAGCTATAATGAGGGGTGCAGCTTTGTATGGGGTATCCCTTGTTTTGCCGCATTTCCCTGTGCCACACAGAATGAATTGGGCGAAAACTCTGCAAAACTGCTCATAGAGAATGATGTGAAGATCGTTGCAGAAGGCGCAAATATGCCTACCACGCCTGAAGCGATCGCTCTTTTTGAAGAGCACAATATTCTTTTTGGACCAGCCAAAGCAGCCAATGCCGGCGGTGTGGCTGTCTCTGTGTTGGAGATGAGCCAAAACAGTTCATTGAACTATCTCTCATTTGAAAAAGTAGATAAAAGACTCAAAGACATTATGTCCAATATCTACAGTGACCTCAAGCAGACATGCGATGAGTATAACCTCGATATGGACCTTGTCTCTGCTGCAAATATCTTAGGATTTCAACGTGTGGCAGATGCCATGATCATGCAGGGAGTGTAAAGAGGAAAGGCCAGAGTATTTGGCCTTGGCTTATGCCTCTTTTAATCTTCGTTTCCACTCTTTTTCGAATTTCTTTCTTTTCGTAAAAGAGAGTTTTTCAATGAATACTTTTCCGTCCAGATGGTCTATCTCGTGCTGTATGGCAATGGCAAGAAAATCATTATCTTCTATCTCATGCTTATTGCCCTCTCTGTCAAGATACGCTACTTTCACATGTTTTGCACGTTCAACTTCTTCATAGATACCCGGAACAGAGAGGCACCCTTCTTGAAATTTTTCTGAACCGTCTTTTTCAAGGATCACAGGGTTGATCATCTCCAGCGTATTTTCTCTAGGCTGGTCATGTTCACCGTCTGCCCCCTCTAAAGGGATGTTGATGATCAGTGCGCGTATATCAATACCCACTTGAATGGCAGCAAGACCTACTCCGTTACGGGCACGCATCGTATCATACATGTCATCAAGAAGATCATGCAATGCACCATCAAAAGACTCTACCTCTTTTGAGACAAGTTTGAGCCTTTTATCCGGGTATACTACTATTTCTCTAACCATACACCGTCTCTATTATGTGAAACTTTTTGTAAGTACTTTGTCTATAAGTCCGTACTCCAGTGCTTCTCTCGACGACATAAAGTTATCTCTCTCCGTATCTTTTTCGATACGTTTCGCTGTTTTCCCTGTCTGTTCTGCCAAGATCTCGTTAAGTGTATCTTTGAGTCTTTGTATCTCTTGTGCCTGTATCTGAATATCTGTTGACTGCCCCTGTGCACCACCTGAAGGCTGGTGGATCATAATACGTGCATGCGGGAGCGCATAACGTTTACCCTTTGTCCCCGAAGAGAGCAAAAAAGCACCCATAGATGCTGCCTGTCCTATACAGATCGTGACAATGTCAGGTTTGATATAGTTCATCGTGTCATACATAGAAAGTCCTGAGGTGATCACACCCCCCGGAGAGTTGATGTAAAAGTAAATATCTTTATCCGGATCTTGTGCTTCAAGAAAAAGAAGTTGTGCCACCACGGTCGAAGCCACTTGATCATTGACCTCACCACTTAGCATAATGATACGATCCTTAAGCAACCGTGAATAGATATCGTAAGATCTTTCACCTCTACCGGTCTGTTCTACAACGTATGGAATATAACTCATCTTTTTCCTTTAATAATATATAGTTAAATAGATTTTTTATCCACTCAACTATACACTCTATAGGTTAACAGAACAAATAACAACTTTCGTTGCTATTTGTTTGCGTGTGTTATTTATCTAAACCTAGCATCTTACCAAAGAGTTTGTCTTCGATCATACCCATCTTCACTGCAGGAAGAAGATTGTTCTCTTGATAGTATTTGATCACTTCTTGCGGATCTTGGCCACTCATCATCGCTTCATAGTAGATCGCTTGTGATACCTCTTGGTCATCTACAGATACATCTTCTTTTTTAGCCAATGCATCTACGATAAATGTCGCTTTTACAGAAGCTACTGCATCTGCTCTTACTTCTTCACGAAGTGCTTCGATCTTCTCAGGATTGTCTTTAAAAGAGTTAAGCTCCTCTTCGCTCATCTCTCTTGCTTTTGCATTGATCTTTGCATCGATCTCTTGTTCAACGATATTGTTCGGCAATGCAAAGTCGAATTTCTCTACCAATGCTTCAACCAATTTCGGTTTAAGATCTTCATTATAGAGTTTTGAAATTTCTGTTGACTCGATCTGTGTTCTTACTCTGTCCGTCAACATTTCTAGTGTTGCATTCTCTTCGCCTTGAAGAAGTTTTTGTGCCAGCTCATCGTTAAGCTCTGCTGGTACCTGCTCTTGAATTTCGTGAAGTTTTACTTTGAACTCTGCTTCTTTTCCTGCCAAATCTTTTGACTGGTACGCTTCAGGGAAAGTCACAGTGATCGTTTTCTCTTCATCATACTTCATACCGATGATCTGTTCTTCAAATCCTGGGATGAATTGTCCAGAACCGATCTTAAGGCTGAACTTCTCAGCTTTACCGCCGTCAAATGCTACACCGTCAACAAAACCTTCAAAGTCGATCACGACCATGTCACCGTCTCTTACCATACGTTTTCTTTTGATCTTTGTATAAGGTGCTTGCTGAGCTGCGATCTCATTCAGTTTTTCTTCAACTTCTTTTTCAGATGCCGTTGGTCTCTCAAAGGCAGGAAGTACATCCATATGGCCTTCTGCTTCAAATACCGGTCTAGTAGAGATCTCTACCTCAACGTCGATACCCGCATCTGTTTTGTCATACTTTTTAAAGGTAGGCTGACCGAGCATATCTGCAGGGTTGATACCCGCTTCTTTCATACCCGCATCAATAAGCTCTCTGAGTACTTCACCCTCAGCATCCTGAGCAAGTTTGTCACCATGCATTTGTTTCACTACGTGTGGAGGTACTTTACCTTTTCTGAAGCCATCTACTTTCATCTCTTTACCGGCTTGAACTGCCATCTTGTTAATGTTCTCTTCAACAGCACTGTTCTCTATAGTACCGCTTACGATAATATTTGCGTCGTCTACTTTGTTTACTGTAACTTTCACTACATTCCTTTATATATAATTACGTGATTTTATCGAAATAATGTTGAAATACCAATAAGCGTTAAAATGAAAGGAGGAAAAGAGGTTGATAAAACAGCTCTCCAGAGTGATTCTGGGGAGCCAAAAAGTCATACTATTTGTAGGTTCTTTTGATATCTTTTTCTATATTACCTGGAGCAGAAGCGATTCTCATAAACTCTGTCATACTTAAAAGAGGAAGAGAAACCGCCAAATAATATTTCGGGTCCAGCATCACCGCTTTTCCCTCTTTTATCATACTTCTGTACGGCAGGATAAGTGCATTATGCGCTGAATCTATTTTAAGAAGAAATTTATTGGTCCGGCTTCTTAGGTTGTGCCCGACAAGTGTGGATCCATCAGGAAGTTTAAGGCTGTAAGCTACATATTTATTCTCTTTGAGCTTTGTTTCCAGATCTTCACCCTCACCTACTTCGATTGTATCTTCAACATGGGCCATACCCATCATAAACTGGTAATGAGGAAGTTTTTCAAGTTTAAACTCATCTTCTACCGTATAAAGGTCACCCAGTGCTTTTTGAAATGCTTTGAGTGTAGCTGAAAACTGTCCATAGGTATATTTATCCTGAAGGTAGGCTGCACCAAAATAGGATGGATTCTGTATACGCACCTCTTTTTCATTCACAAGTACATTGAGTGTTGCCAGCCAAGTGTTTGTTGCTTTGAGCTCTTCATTGGTCACTGTGATCACCGTTGAACCTTTGACCGGTATGGTCACAGCCAAAATAGTAAATCCGCTGGCTTTCAGTTTTGACTGCACCTGCTTGGCATCTTGTGCTTTTGCAGCATAATACGTGCTTAATACTTCCGGTGCAGGTGCACTGATATCCAATTTAGTACTTTCAGCCTGTGCGGTAGCCAGTGCCAATAAGAATGCTAATGCCATTTTGGTAAATTTCATCTATTTCCTTTTTCTTATTTGATTAGTTTTACTGTAACCGCTAGTCTTTACCAAGGGTTACGACTTCAAAGCCCATCTCTTTAAAGGTTTCAACCACTTCTGCATCGATCGCCCGCATGTGATCAATACGTTTCTGGTCTTTAAAGTCGAGTGCATTGATCCAGTTGTCCACAGATGCATATCCTACATGAAGTTCATTGCTTCCCTTAGGAACATAGAAATAGACTGAACAAGGTGCGAACATACCTGCTTGAGGCATACCTCTGTTAAAGATAGAATTTGAGAATTCAAAGTGACAAAGCATAGAGACCCAGTACGCATCATATTTGTCAAATTCCATCTCCATATCGGCATATTCAAATTTAAAATCAATGAATCCGGCAATAACAAAATGATGTTGAGAGAAACGTCCGTCATGGTCCATAACAAAATCTTCAACAAATGTTTCCATATCATCTGTTCTTTCAAACTTTTTCACCATTCTTGTCAATCCAACTTTCGGTAACGGCTTCGTATGTTCAAATCTTTTGGTTTTTGTGGGCTTCATCTCTTTCTCTACCAATGCATCAAAAGAACCTACCATATCTGTAAATGCTTTTCTTGTCTCTGCATCTTTCTCGCCGATGATATCCAACATAGTATCCGAAGCAAGGTGTCCGTACCAGGTGTTGTTATCATCTTTGGCAAGTGTTTTATAACCAAAGAAGTTGAAAGGAGCATACGCACCAAAATCGGGGTTTTTAAGCAAAAGCGGTCTCAATGCTTCGATATTTACAAGACCATAGAAAGAGATCATCTCTAAAGTCTTCTCATTAAACATGTTTTGCCAATGCACCTCTATATTTCTGTTCGCTTGTACAACAGAATAACCAATGGTATTGATCTTTTTGATCAACGCATCCATCTGGACTGCCTGATTACCTTCATTCCCCCAAAGCTCTGCAGTTAATTTTGTCTCTGACTTGTTTGAATGCACATCCGCCTGTGCCAGTCCAACAAGCATCAAAAATGCCAGTATCACTCTCTTTAATTTCATACGTCTTCCTTATAGTGTTCAATAGAATCTCTTATGGTAATAAAAATTGTATTAATATGTCATTAACCATAAAATAAACGCTACTTCATACAATTTTTGCCCATATACTCTTTGACTTTCATCTTGATTCTACGTCTACAAAGCAACACATGCTATAATCCCATCATGTATAGAAAAACCCACCAAACCATCCAAGCGTGGTACCGACAAAACGGACGACTGGACCTGCCCTGGCGCAACACAAAGGAAGCCTATTATATCTACCTCTCAGAAGTAATGCTTCAGCAGACACAGGTCAAAACCGTATTGGAGAGATACTACATCCCTTTTATTGAACGTTTTCCTACCCTTAAAAGTTTAGGCGAGGCACCTCTGGATGATGTATTGAAGATGTGGGAAGGGCTTGGCTATTACAATCGCGCCAAAAATTTACACAAGACCGCGACGCTTGTAGAGACGCTTCCAAATGATATAGAGGAGCTCATCAAACTTCCGGGTATCGGTAAAAATACTGCCCATGCCGTCGCTGCCTTTGCCTTTAACCAACCTGTCCCCATTATGGAAGCCAATGTAAAACGTATACTTTGCCGTCTGCACCAAATCATCACACCCACCGAGAAAAGACTATGGGAGATCGCTTACCGCCTGGTAGACAAAATAAATTCTTTCGACTATAACCAAGCGATGATGGATATAGGGGCAACCATCTGTCTGCCTAGAAATCCCAAATGTGAGATCTGTCCTCTTGGCAATATCTGTAAAGGAAAAGAATATCCTGAACGCTATCCTGCAAAAAAGAAACGTGTGGTACCTATCAGAGAAGAGAATATTCTTATCCGTATCTATGATAATAAACTCTCACTGAGACAAAGAGAGGGTAAATTCCTGCATGGCCTCTGGGGTTTTGAATCTGTGGAGAGTCCGGAGTGTGCCTCTGAGTATCTGGGTGAGGTCACCCATGCCTATACACACTTTAAGCTCAACTGTAAAGTCTATCTCTATTATGAGAACTCTCCTGAAAAGTCTGGCTATTTTACTGTAGATGAGATAGAAAAACTCGCTATCTCCAAGGTAGATGAGAAGATTGTTAAATTGTTTTTAGCTACAATGTGAAAAATATCTGATTAGGTACGATAATGAATAAAGAAGAAGAATTTGAACAGGCTGTAACCAAAGTCCTTGAACTTTTGGGAGAAGACCCTACACGGGAAGGTTTAGTAAAAACACCCAGCCGTGTAGCCAAAGCACTCCAGTTTCTTACAGAAGGGTATCAGCAAGACCCAAAGGAGATACTGAACCAAGCACTCTTCAGCACAAGTAATGATGAGATGGTACTGGTACGTGATATAGAGTTTTATTCTATGTGTGAACATCACATGCTTCCTATTATAGGACGTGCCCATGTGGCATACATACCTGACGGCAAAGTCGTGGGTCTCTCCAAGATCCCTCGCATCGTCAATGTCTATGCCAGACGTCTGCAGATACAAGAACAAATGACCGAACAGATTGCAGATGCGATTTCCGAAACGATCAAACCTAAAGGTGTGGCTGTAGTCGTACATGCACGCCATATGTGCATGGAGATGAGAGGGGTACAAAAGATCAACTCCACCACAGTCAGTTCTGCACTGCGTGGTCTCTTTAAAAGTGATGAACGTACCAGAAATGAATTTTATAATCTTATCAATACACCTACCCCTTCAAATTTTTAAACTATACGGACACTGTCCGTATTTGGGCCTTATGACTTACAGATAGATTCCATAAGATACCCTCCCCCTTTTAGACTCACTTTGATAGTGATCAGGTAAAAACACTATAAATCAGAGTAAAACTCTCCTCTTTAGCTTAAAAATTTATCTTAATTTAAGAATAACACCGTATCATGCGTAAAACTAATTAGGACTAAAATAGTCTTAATTAAAATGAGTATCATTACAAATAAAAATTAAATGAAATTGAATGGATCTGTTCAATTCAAAGGAGAAACGAATGAAGGTCTATTTAGACAATAATGCAACAACGATCGTTGACCCTCAGGTCTTCGCTGAGATGGAACCTTATTTTGTACAAAAATATGGTAATCCAAACTCATTACATATATTTGCAAGTGACACACACCCTGGTATCAAAGCCGGTATGGAAAGAATCTATGCGGGTATCAATTCTCCCAGAGAGGATTCTGTGATCATCACCTCTTGTGCAACTGAGAGTAATAACTGGGTACTTAAAAGCATCTATTTTGATCAGATCCTGACAGGTAAAAAGAACCATATTATCGTCTCTGAGGTGGAGCACCCTTCTGTCATTGCTACTGCAAAGTTTATTGAGAGTATGGGATGCAAGGTCACCTATCTTCCTATCAACCATGAGGGACTTATCGATGCACAGAGTGTAGAGGACAGCATTACGGATAAAACTGCTCTTGTATCGGTGATGTGGGCGAACAATGAAACAGGTGCGATCTTTCCAGTACAAGAAATAGGTGCGATCTGTAAAAAACACAATGTACCTTTTCATACAGATGCCGTACAGGCTATAGGGAAGATACCTGTAGATGTACAGTCATTTAACGTAGATTACCTGACATTCTCGGCACATAAATTCCACGGACCTAAAGGTGTAGGGGCCTTGTATATGAAAAAAGGCAAAGAGCTTATGCCTCTACTTCATGGTGGTTCACAAATGGGTGGATACCGTTCAGGTACGCTCAATGTACCTGGTATCGTAGGTATGGGTAAAGCCATGGAACAGGCGATCGATGCACTTGACTATGAAATGTCAGAGATCAGAAAAATGAGAGACAATTTTGAAGATGAACTCCTCAAAATAGAAGACACATTCGTTGTCACACCAAGAGAAAAGAGAACACCAAATACCATCCTTATCTCATTTAGAGGTATCGAAGGTGAATCAATGTTATGGGATCTCAGCCGTGCAGGTATCGGTGCAAGTACAGGTTCAGCCTGTGCAAGTGAAGACCTAGAAGCAAACTCGGTCATGGAAGCTATCGGTGCAGCAGAAGATCTAGCACATACAGCTATCCGTTTTTCACTGAGTCGTTATACGACACAAGATGAGATAGACTACACACTTAAGGTAGTTAAAGCAGCTGTCATAAGACTTAGAGGTATCTCAAGTTCATATGCATACGCACCAGAGGGTCATGAGAGTGGATTAGACGCTCATCACCATTAATAGATAAAATTTAAT
Organism: Sulfurovum sp. XGS-02; assembly: GCF_023213175.1. GTDB lineage: Bacteria > Campylobacterota > Campylobacteria > Campylobacterales > Sulfurovaceae > Sulfurovum. The sequence goes on along the minus strand of NZ_CP093312.1, from coordinate 7,141 downwards.
AAAGGATATAAAAATGGGTATAGATAGTTTAGTAGGCGGTACCATCTGGGATGAGTACAGCAATAAAGTAACAGATTTAATGAATAACCCACAAAACATGGGTGAGATCACAGAAGAACAAGCCAAAGAGATGGGTGCAAAACTCATCGTTGCTGACTTCGGTGCAGAGAGCTGTGGCGATGCCGTAAGACTCTACTGGGCAGTAGATCCGGAGACAGACAAAATTCTTGAATCTAAGTTCAAAAGTTTTGGTTGTGGTACAGCGATTGCCTCTTCTGATACAATGGCAGAGCTTTGTAAAGGAAAAACAGTTGATGAAGCTGTAAAGATCACAAATATCGATGTTGAAAAAGCAATGCGTGATGAACCGGATACACCGGCAGTACCACCGCAAAAAATGCACTGTTCGGTAATGGCTTATGATGTGATCAAAAAAGCTGCTGCACAATACAAAGGTGTAGATATCGATAGTTTTGAACAAGAAGTGATCGTATGTGAATGTGCACGTGTCACACTCTCTACACTCAAAGAGGTGATCCGTCTTAATGACCTTACAACCGTTGAACAGATCACAGATTACACAAAAGCGGGTGCATTTTGTAAATCATGTATCAAGCCTGGCGGACACGAAGAGAAAGATGTCTATCTTGTAGACCTGTTAGAGGAGTATGAAAAAGAAAAAATGGCTGCGGGTGCAACACTCGGTAATGAAGGTGGTGCCGGTGCTGATTTTGCTAAGATGACTATCGTTCAGCGTATCAAAGCAGTAGATAAAGTAGTCGATGAAAATATCAGACAAATGCTTGTAATGGATGGCGGTGATATGGAGATCCTTGACATCAAAGAGAACGGTGCGAACTTTGACATTTATATCCGTTATTTAGGTGCGTGTTCTGGTTGTGCAAGTTCAAGTACAGGTACACTTTTCGCTATAGAAAATATCTTAAAAGAGAAACTGGACGAAAACATCAGAGTTTTACCAATCTAATTCTCTCTTCATTTTACACCTAAGGCTTTGCCTTAGGTTCATCTCACAACATTTTAATTGATTAATAAATAGACAAAAACATCATAACTTATTGAATGATATAGGTTATACTATTTTATCCATAGTAATCTATGGGCGTTAAAACAGATACATTACAATTTTTTTTATTGTAATTTCCTTTTTGAATACACTCCATCTGTTTTAACGTTTTTTATGATCTAAAATACTATCCATTCCCCATAGAAAATCAAATATCATAGGATGATTTTATCAACCATCAGCTGCAATGTTACCTTGCCTCTGAAATGATTCTCATTCACTGTATAGGTAATATCTGCTTTTTGCCCTGCTTCGAAACTCTCATCTGTTTTAAACTTCACACCCTGCATCACGATACCATCTTGAGCAAAAGAAAAACGTAAATGTTCTCCCTCTTTGCCCATAGTATCAGCCTGAAGGATCTCGACGTTGGTGCTGATAAACTTTGGTGTGGTATTTCCCTGTCCGTAAGGTTCATACTTCTTCATAAGAGATGTCAACTCAAAAGAGATCGCAGCAAAATGTAAATCCCCAACTATTTCCGGATCGGTCTCCTCTTTAAGAGAACTGTCTTCAACAAAATATCTCTGTACCTCTGCTCTAAAGGTTTCTAAGTTCTCTTCTTTTAAAGAAAGCCCAATGGCCGCCTGATGCCCTCCAAACTTCTCCAGATGCACTCTAGCACTATCTACGATAGCAAAGAGATCACATGCTCCAAAACTTCTACCACTCCCTTTTAGTAATCCCTCTTCACTTTGGGTAAGTATAATACAAGGTTTTTCACATGCCCGTGCTACCCTTGCAGCTACGATACCTACCACCCCTTCATGCCACGATTCGCCAACTACAATTGATACTTCATCGTCATCTTTGACCTGAGACATTGCTTTTTGTGTAATATCATGTTCCGTGGCTTTTCTAAGTGTATTAAATTCTATAAGTCTCTCCAGTCTTACTCTGGCATCATAAATATTGGTCGAAGTTAAAAAATCTACAGCAAAGGAGGCATCCTCCATCCGTCCTGCACTGTTCAGTAAGGGTGCAAGAAAAAATCCTATATCTTCTGATGTGATCGTCTCTTTTTGACTCTGTTCAAGAAAGGCCCTGATCGCAGGACGTTTACTCCTGTTGAGTGCGTTTATCCCTGAAAGGACCATCGCCCTGTTAATATGTTTTAACGGCATCATATCTGCAATAATAGCGATGGAGACCAATTCCATATATGCCATCATATCAATTTTAATATCGAGTGCATTTTTCAATGAAGCGATAAGATACCAGGCAATTTGAGCACCACACACATCTTCATAAGGAAAGGTACACGACTCTTGTTTTTGATTTATGATCGCATAGGCTTCCGGTATTTCGGGTGCCAAGAGGTGGTGATCTGTAATAATAAGATCTATACCCTCCTCTTTACAGAGTTGAGCTGCATACACCGCAGAGATACCATTATCTACTGTCAGTGCCAGGTCAGTGCCAACGATACGGGGTATAATATTTGCAGAGAGCCCATACCCGTCTCTAAAACGGTTGGGTATGATCCACTCTACTGGATACTCAATCTCATCGAAAAAGAGTTTCATCAAAGTCGTAGAGGTGACACCATCTACATCATAATCACCTATAATGGTTATTTTTTCTCTGTTTTGGATAGCAGAAACGATACGCTCCGTTGCTCTGTCCATATCTTTAAATAGGGAGGGTTGGGGAAGATCCCTCAAAGAGAGGAAACCCTCTTCAAAGCGCAGATTTAAAAGTGTCTCTAACTTTGTAAGTGTTAATGGTTTAACCATCTATTTTTTATTTTGCATGGCTGCATTGACAAAAGCCAAGATCGAAGGATTGGCATTTTGAAGTCTAGAAGTAAATTCCGGGTGGAATTGTACACCTAAGAACCAAGGATGATCTTTCACTTCCACTGCTTCTATCAATCCGTCAGATTCACCTGTGATTTCCATACCTTTTGCTTCCAATGCTTCCCTGTATTTCGGATTTGCTTCATAGCGGTGTCTATGTCTTTCATAAATGATTTTAGAATCATATGCCGCTCTAAGATTTGACCCCTCTTTTGTTTCACATTCATATTCACCAAGACGCATGGTACCACCCATTGGTGATGTGGTCGTTCTTACCTGTTTTGAACCGCTCGCATCTATGAATTCATCGATAAGATAGATAATAGGGTTTGGCGTATTTTCGTCAAATTCTACAGAAGTTGCATCTTTGATACCGAGTACGTTTCTGGCATATTCTACCATTGCCAACTGCATACCAAGACAGATACCTAAAAACGGTATTTTATTTTCTCTTGCATATTGGATGGCTTGGATTTTACCTTCTACACCGCGTCCGCCAAAACCGCCTGCAACCAAAATACCGTCACAGTCACTCAGGTACTTTTGGGCACCGTCATCTTCAACCTTCTCACTGTCCACCCATTTGATCTCCACTTTCGTATCAAGATGGGCACCTGCATGTATGAGGGCTTCTGTTAAAGACTTGTAAGACTCTTTAAGATCCAGATATTTACCTACGAACGCGATTTTCATACTGTCACTAGGCATGATGATCTTATGTACCAGATCCCTCCATTTATCCATATTGGGATTACAGTTCTCAAGATCCAACTGTTTACAGATAGGTGTAAGTATATCCTGATCCAAAAAGTTCAAAGGTACTTGATAGATAGTAGGTGCATCAGCAGCAACTATCACGGAATCCTCATCTACATCACAAGAGTAGGCTATTTTACGTTTGATTTCAGTTGAAACTGGTACTTCAGCACGGAGTACTAACATATGCGGTGCAATACCTATACGTCTAAGCTCCTGTACAGAGTGCTGAGTCGGTTTTGTCTTCAGTTCTCCAGCAGCCTTGATATAAGGTAAAAGGGTCACATGGATATTCATCACCTGCGTTTTACCAAATTCATGTTTCATCTGTCTGATTGTCTCTAAAAACGGTAAACCTTCAATATCTCCTGTCGTACCGCCCAGTTCCACGATGAGAATATCTTTATTTTCACCTGCCTTTACGATACGATCTTTAATTTCATTGACAATATGGGGAACCACTTGGATCGTTTTACCAAGGTACTTTCCTTTACGTTCATTTTCAATGACTGTTTTATAGACAAGACCTGTAGTAAAGTTATTGTTCTGTGTCAACGATGTATCTAAAAATCGTTCATAATGACCTAGGTCGAGATCTGTTTCTGCACCGTCTTTGGTCACAAAAACCTCACCATGTTCCAATGGGGACATGGTACCGGGGTCAACATTGATATAGGGGTCAAGTTTCAATACGCCTACACGTTGCCCTGTATGCTTCAGTAATGTACCTATACTTGCAGCAGTAATACCTTTTCCTAAAGATGAAAGTACACCACCTGTAACAAAAATATATTTTGTTTTATTTTCACTCATATAACGCTTTTCCTTTTATGCCACGATCGGCATGATGATTGTAATAAAATTATCGTCTTTGACAATAAATGGCAGTGACGGTTCATTGAATTCAATAGTAAATTCATTTTTATTGACTTGTGAAATAAAATCCAAAATATATTTACTGTTGAATGAGAGTTCAAATTTATCATTTAAACCAGTATTGAGTTCCACTTCTGTTTTTGCTTCTACATTATCAGCACTTAACGAATTAAAAATAATAGTATCAGATAAAAGTGTCATTTTGATCTCTTGTGAAATTGTGGTGATCATTTTTATTGCATCAACCATCTCTTTTTTAGGAAGTGTGATCTGGTGTTTTGTTGTAGCCGGAATGATACGTTCATAATCCGGGAATTTCCCATTGATCAATCTTGTATAAAAATAGTAATTTTCATTTGAAATAATAAGATTGGTTTCATCAAAGTAGATATCGATCTGGTCTAAAAAAAGTTTTTGGATTTCCAAAATAGCTTTTTTAGGGACAATTAAAGAGAGTGCTTCGTTATTATTACCCGGTATGGTTGCAATGGCCAATCTTCTGGTATCTGTACCTACCAAATCTGTACCGTCATTTTTTATATTGATCAAAGCACCGTTGAGCTCAAACTTTGGGTTGTTTGTATCAATTGCAGGAGAGATCTTTTTAAGATTTTGAATCAAATTTAGAGAATCAAGAGAAATTTGAGGTTTATCATTGATGTTAGGGAATGATGGATAAGAGTTGGCATCAAATGTAGGAAGTTTGAATTTAGAATTTTTTTGTTTGATAATCAGTGTATTGTCTAAAATTTCTAACGTAATGTCATCATCTTTGAGTATACGTATAATATCTAGAAGTTTTTTACCATGTGCAGTAAAAGCTCCTTCTGCTTCTATACTAATATTATCAGTAACAATTTGTAAACCTATTTCAGAATCTGTAGCTTTAACAATACATTTATTGTCTTGTGTGGTAAACAATATATGTGAGGTAATTTGACTTGCGTCTTTTTTTTCTAAAAAAGGCTGTAAATTAATGAGTATAGATTCTATAATCTGTTTTTGTGCTCTTATCTTCATTGACTCTCCTTATATTTAATAAAATTAGTAGGTAGTAGTAGTGTGACATGAATATGTGAAAAACTACTTTATTGCTTGTGTGACCGTTATTTAAGCGAATGTCTAACTCTTTTTCAACATTCACATTTATTCACTTTTAAAATTATATCTTTTTTTTATTCAAGTTTTCTATGATGAAATATTGTTTAGAGCGGCTCATTTTGCGTATGTGTATTTACTTTGTTTGAGAGCTCCTCTAAAATTACTTTAAAATTCTCATCACTTTCTATGATCTCATTGATTTTTTTCATCGCATGTGAAATAGCTGTATGGTCTTTCATTCCAAAATATACAGCGATCTGAGGCATAGAGTTTGGTGTAAGATTTCTGGCTAAATAGATCGCAATTCTTCTTGCGTTGACCACATTTTTGGTACGTTTTTTCGATTTCATATCAGAAGGTTTGATATTGAGCTCTTTTGAAATAATTTTTACGATTTCATCTATCGTAATATTTTCTTTTTTCTCTTTGAGCTGATCCTTGATGGCGTTTTGTGCGAAATCAAGGGTTATTTCCTGGTTTAGCATAGAAGAAAGTGCATTGAGTTTGATAATGGTTCCTTCTATCTCACGTATATTGTCACCCATATGTGTAGCGATATAATTGACGATTTCATTATCCAGTGTGATACCGTCAAGTTCACATTTTTTCTGGATAATGGCGATTTTGGTCTCCAGTCCCGGTGGCTGTATATCCGCCATGAGTCCCATCTCAAAACGGGTTCTCAGTCTGTCGACAAGTCCGGCGATCTTATTGGGTTGTCTGTCTGAAGTAATTACGATCTGTTTATTATTGTTATAGAGCTCGTTAAAGGTGTGAAAAAACTCCTCTTGTGTCTGCTCTTTTCTGCTTAGGAACTGTATATCGTCTATAAGCAGAAGATCACACTCTCTGAATTTGTCTCTAAATCTGTCCATCGTCTGAGAACGAAGATGTGAAGTAAATGAGTTCATGAACTGTTCCAGCGTCGTATAGATGACGGTTTTACCCAGGTCTATATGATAGTTACCTATGGCTTGAAGCAGGTGGGTCTTACCCAATCCAACACCCCCGTAGAGAAAAAGGGGGTTATAGAGTTTACCGGGCTTTTCTGCTACGGATTTCGCTGTCGTATAAGCAAACTGGTTGGAGTCTCCTACAATAAAACTTTCGAAGGTCAAAGAGGGGTTGAGATAGGTACTTTTTGACTGACTTTTTTCGCTTGTCTGTTTTGCGGCTGGTGTGGAACGTTGTTCTTTTTGTTTACCTACGGTGATCTCTATTTCAGGTTTTATTTCGTTCTGAAGTTCAAAAAGATGCATCAGTTTATCCGTATATTTACTTTTGATCCATTTTGCAATGATCATATTGGGAGCATTGAAATAGGCAATATTACTCCGGGAACGTTTGGTATCATAGGTAAGATTTTTAATATATCGTTCATACTCTACTTCAGTGATCTCTTTTTTCAGTTCAAAAAGTACTTTTTGTCCTACATTCATCCGTTTTTGCCTTTGATATTTTTAAATGTGTGAATAATTTTTCACAATTTTTAAGAGTTAAAATTCTCAATGTGAATAACTTA